>CAZBRE010000089.1:0-6663 GCA_964494065.1 uncultured Alphaproteobacteria bacterium | reverse complement strand
CCCGGCGGTATCAGGACGGCACGGCTCGTGCCTATTTACGTGCGGATCTCCCTCCTGGACGCACGGGTGCGTTGGCTCAGGCGAACATGCCTTTGCCCGCCTTGATGACATGGCATTGCGCGGTCTGGTCGTGGATGCAGCGCCCCACCGGATCCATGAAGAAGGTCACGAAGATCACGATAACGGCGACCAGCACCAGCAGCGACAGGATGGTGCCGAGCGCCGGCGCGATCGCGCTCAACAGCGTCAGCAGGTTCAGCCACCACGGCCAGGTGCGCATGAAGGCCTGCTGCTGGCTCACGCGGGCGCCCTGGTCGTTCACCAGCTTGATGCCGAAGCACATCTTGCCGGGCGTCGCTTGCAGCGGCCCGCCTTCGAAGATCACCTTATAGGCCACGAACAGCACGGTGTTTACGAGGGCGGCGACGATCAGCAGATAGTACCCGCCGATCGCCACGAAGATCGCGTTGACGATCAAGGCAACGATGATGAAGATCACGCCGTCGATCAACGCCGCCAGAAACCGTTGCCACCATTCCGGATAGGTCATCGCCCACTCTCCTGCTGCACATGCGCGTATGCGCGTTGGAATTGCCCCCCGCCGGCAGGATCGATTCGTTAACCATATTTAACGGCAAACGCTATGGCGGGGAGGGGGGCGTGGCGAATATGCCAACCCGGTGTTGCATTAAGGTCGCGCGCCCGCGGCCTCCAGCAGCTTGGCGATCTCGGTATGGCCACGTCCGCGCGCCAGCTTGAGCGGACGGGCGCCGTTCTTGTCGGGAATGTTGAGGTTGGCGCCGCCGTCGATCAGCGCTTTCACCACCGCCGTGTGCCGCTTTCCGCCGTCGCCGAGGACGATCGCCTCAATCAACGCGGTCCAGCCGAGATTGTTGATATGGTCGAGCGGCGCCTTGGCGGCGATCAGCGCCTTGACCACCTCGACATGGCCCAGATGCGCGGCCGCGATCAGCGCCGTGCCGTCATAGGGACTGGTGATCGCCTGCGCATTGGCGCCGGAGGCGAGCAGGAGCTTCAGCATCGCCGCGTCATTGATCACGGCGGCGATGGTAAGCGCGTCGTAGCGGGCATGATCGAAGGCGTTCACGTCCGCCCCAGCCTTGATCAGCGTCTCGGCCGCGGCCGTGTGGCGGGCGTAGACGGCGACCATGAGCGGCGTGCGCCGATTGCTGTCGCGCGAGTTCAGGTTCGCGCCGGCCCGGATCCAGCGCTCGATCAAGGGCACGTCGCCCTTGGCCGCGGCCGCGTGCAGGCCGCCATAGGCGGCAATCTCTTCCGGGCTCGGCGCGGTTTGCGCGATGGCAGTCGAGGAGACGCCCAGCCACCCCGCCCATCCCACAAGAAGTAGGAGGGCAAACGCGGCACGCCGCGCCGCCCCGATCATCCGTGAACTCTCCATGCGGTCAGCCATCTGCCAGAAACGACTTGAACCGTTCGGCGACCTCCGGCGGCTTCACGGTTGGCCGCCCGAGATCCTTCATCGAGCCGGGCGCGATGCGCAGGTGGATCAACACCGGGCCGTCATGGGCGAAGCCGGCCTGCAGCGCGTGCTCGAAGCCCACCAGATCGTCGCACGACCAGGCGGCACGGTAGCCGCAGGCGAGCGCCGCTTGGGCAAAGCCGACGACCGGCGAGACTGTCGCCTGACCCCCGGTCGAATCGTGCACCCCGTTGTCCAGCAGGATGTGGACGAGGTTCTTCGGCCCCTGCGCGCCGATCGTGGCGAGGTTGCCCATATGCATGAGCGCTGCCCCGTCGCCATCGAGCACCGCGACCGGCCGGTCGGTGTTGAGGGCGACGCCGAGCCCCATCGCCGAGGCGCAGCCCATCGAGCCGACCTGGTAGAGATGCGCGTCGCGGTCGTCGAGGGTGAAGAGCTCGCGCCCGCATTTGCCGGTGGTCGCGATCACCCCGGCCGTCTTAGGCACGAAGGTGAGGAAGTGCTCCAGCGCCGACATGCGCGTTGGCAGCTCGCGCCGCTCGCGCAAGTCGTGATGCGTGCCGGCCGGCGGCGGGGCGAGGGGCGTCTGGTCGAGCCCGTCGTCGCGCACCGCGCCCTTTTCCATGATGAAGGCAAACGGTAGCCCGGTCTTGGTCATCCGCGCATCCGCTTCGTCGAGCGCGCCGGCGACGGCCCCCTCGGTGTCGGGGAAGACGCCGTAGGGGATGCGCATGGTTTTCAGCAGCGCGCCCGTGACCTGGCCCATCAACTCGTGCTGGGGCTCGTCCTTCAGCCCCGGCTGGCCGCGCCAGGTGACGATCATCAGCGTCGGGATCCGGAAGGGGAAGTTGAGCGAGGTGAGCGGGTTGACCGTGTTGCCGAGGCCCGAATTCTGGCACATCACCACGGTCTTGCGGCCGGCCAGCCAGGCGCCGGCGGCGATCGCCACCGCCTCGCCCTCATTGGCCGCGCCTACATACGCGATTATGCGGTCCGAGATGACCGCGTTGATCACCGGTGTCAGGAACGAGCACGGCACGCCGGTATAGAATTCGAAGCCGCGCTCGGCCGCCGCCCCCAGAAATGATTGCGCTCCGATCATGCTGCGCTGTGTAGCGCGACCGGCCGCGAAAGGCGAGAGGTGTGCGACCGGCCGTGGCTGCAACCGCCTTCCGTCAAAATCCTGATCAACTCAATGTGGGCCGCCGCTAATCGCGATTTAACATGTCGGACCTATACTCCATCATCTGGCCGGCGGCCGAACTATCGTCTTTGGAGAACATCCATGCGGCGTATTCTCGTAATTGCGGGACTAGGCTATCTGTGCATCGCCTTCATCGTCGGCATTCATGGGGTCGTCACCCAGCCGGACGGGTCGGGCGATCAGGACAGCATCTCGTTCGAGGTGATCGACCGGGCGATCCGCTGGCCGGTCCGGCTCTTCCACTGACGCCTTCGCGCCGGTCGGCGCATTCGCCCGCAACATATTTTTCTTTCTCGCGATTTTCCTTTCTCGGGGGGGCCGCGGACGGCAGACTAGGCGGCACCTGACGCCCCGTTTGCCGACGCACCGCCCATGCCACCCCGACGAAACCCGCTCAAGCTCAACAAGCTCCAGCTGCGCACCCTGGCGCTGGCCCAGCTCATCGCCAATGATCCGCGCAGCGGCGCGCGCGACGACGAGACCGGCGACGTCGCGCTGCAAAGCCTGCCCCAGCCGCATGGCGATCATGTCCATGTCGCCGACATCGTCGTCTCCGCCCGCGACGTGAGTGGCTTTGCCAACCCCGCGGTCTGGACGGCGCTTCAGCGCAAGGGGCTCGCCCGTCCCGGCGGGCCGGTCGGCGTCGTCCTCACCGCCGAGGGCGTCAGCTACGATACGGGACTCACGGAGCGCATGCGGTCCTCGTAGTCGCTGGCGACCTTTGCCCGCGACCACCTTCCGAACCAACCAAACTTGATCACTTCCAGGAAAAGGAGCTCTTCCATGGCCGACAACGAGCGCGCCAAGCGTGGCGACGACATCCGCAAGAAGCTGTTCAAAAACCCGCCCGCGCCGAGCGAGACCTTCGCGCGCCTCAACGAGGTCACCGTCGAGCATCTCTTCGGCGACATCTGGACCCGGCCGGGGCTCGCGCTTCGCGACCGCTCGCTGATCACCTGCGCCGTCCTCACCGCGCTCGGCAAGGAGAAGCAGCTCACGGTGCACATGAAGGGCGCGCTCAACATCGGCATCAGCCGCGAGGAGATCCTGGAGATGATGGTGCACCTCGCCCACTATTCGGGCTGGCCGACCGCGGTCAACGGCACCCGCGTCGCCGAGGAGGTCTTCAAGGAGCTCGACGCCGCAGGCGGCTGAGGCCACTGCTGGCTATTTCTCGGGCTATTTCTCGGGCTATTCGATCGCAACCAGGTCGATACGGCTGCGCCGTGCCTTGGGGCCTTCGGGTCCCGTCCGCACCGTTTGCCGCACGATGTAGCCGAGCTTCGGCGCGAACCAGGCGGTGCGCCGCTGCACGTTGACGCGGCGACCGTCCACGGTTGTGAAGTGCGAGTCGCGCTGAATGACGAAGGCGTCGTAAGGCCCCTGCGGCGTTGCCACTGTCTCCCGACGCAGCACGCGAAAGCGGATCGTCCCCCGCTCGGTGACGTGCCAATCGGCCTTCGCCGCCGCCAGGGTCTTTCCGCCCCCGTAGCCGAACTCCATCTTGAGGCGCACGTCCTTGCCGGGTGCGAGCGGCCACAGCTTGCGGAGCGCCGCGCGGTCGAACTTGTGCTCGGCCCAGCCCTGGCCTGGCCGGTGGAAGGCGTAGGAGAAGATGCCCCGCAAGAGGTGCACGCGGTCGCCGTTGGCGGCGCCATCGCTGTTCACGAGATAGAGCACCTCTTCGCCATTGGACTCCAATACCGTATGCGCGATGCGCGCGGTGACCGGCTTGCCGTCTTTGCGGTATTGCCGCTTGAAGATGACCTTGAGGCCCTTCGGCGGCGGCGTGTAGCCGGCGACCGGTTCGATCTGCGCGCAACCTGAGACGCCGCCTAAGCTCAGCGCCAGCGCCAGGCCGACGGAAGCGAAGCAACGGCGTCCCGTCGTCGCCGCTGTCCGATTGTCCCACATCAGGTGCATGGCGCGGCGATCCCTCGGCTATTTCGACGAACGCTTGATCGATGCCGCTTCCAACGTCATCTGGCGGCCCTTCGGATTGGCCGGTTCATAGAACACGACCTGCTTCACGACATAGCCGAGCGACGGCGCCAGCCAGCCGATGCGGCGGCTGGCGATAATCTTTTTGTCATCGAGCTTGGTGAAATGCCGGTCGCGCTGGATCACGAATGCATCGAAGGAGCCGGCGGGCGTGGTCACCTTTTCCCGTCGCAGCACGGTGTAGTGGATCGAGCCGGTTTCGGTTCGCGCCCACTTCTTCTTTCCGTCTGCCTCGGTCTTGGCGAGCCCGTAGCCGTACTCCATCTTCACGCGGGCCTGATTGCCGGGCATGAGCGGCCAGAGCGCGCGGATCGCGGCTTTGTCGAACTTGTACTCGGCCCAGCCGGTGCCGGGCCGCCAGAAGGCATGGGAGAAGATGCCGCGCAGGAGATGGACCCGGTCGCCGCCTGGTTCCTCGACCTTGTAGACGACCTCATCGCCACTGACGGCGACGACCGAATGGGTGAGCGCGCTGCGGGTGACCTTGCCGCCGTCGCGGATCGTGCGCGTCCAGGTGATCTGGAAGCCCTTGGGCGGCGCCTGATAGCCGCCGTCTTCCGCCAGGGCCGCGTCGATCGCGCTACCGCCGGCCGTAACGATCAAAAAAGCCAGCCCAGCCGCGCCCCGGCGCGACATCAAAATCCGCGTCATTATCATCCTTTCCTGAGACCGAGACCCGCCGCTCCCCTACGAGCAATCTATCGGCAGAGGCGGGTCGGATGAAGGCGATTTTGCGGGGGTTGGCCCTGGCCGGACGGCCGGCCGCTCACATCAGGTTGCGGGCCTTGGCAAGATCGAAAGCGTCGTCGACGTCGAACCAGTGGCCGGTCACATAGACGACCGTGATCGTCTCGCCCGCATCGAGCAGCCGCTGGAAGAGATCGAGCAAGCTGGCTTTTTCGAGCGAGCCGTCGGCGCGCATGGCCTCGAGTTCGGCGGCGACGCGTTCGGAGCCGGTTTCGGAGAGCCGCGCCAGGCCGACCCATTCGGCGTCGACCTGGTCGGGCGGCAGATCGTTGCCGATGCGGGTCAGCGTCACCGGCTCGTCGTCGAGGAAGTCGCCCGTGAAGGGCCGCGAGCAGCCGACGAGATCGACCAGGCGGCCGGCCTCGGCGGCATCGCGCCCGCGCGAGAGCGCATCGACCGCGAGCACGATGTCGCCCGGCGTATCGTTCAGCGCGTCGAGCACGAAGCGCCGGAAGAGAATGTCGCCGTAGCCGACCACGACGTCGCCCGCGAGCTTGTCGGCGGCGCAGGCCAGTGACGCGACCTCGCCGGTCGTGGCGAACTCGTCATTGTCGGCGGTCGAGATCGAGGGCAGGTCGATCGCCGCCTTCTTCCAGCCGCGTACCACCGTGACGTCGCCGACGCCGGCCTCGCGCAAAGTGCCGACAAGCCGCTTCAGCAAGGGCTCACCGCGCACGTCGACCATGCATTTGGGCTTGTCCTCGGTCAGCTTGCCGAGCTTGGAGCCGCGCGAGGCGGCGAGCACGACGGCGCTGGTCTTGCGTTCGGCGGCTTCCAGATAGCGGCGCTCGGCCTCGGCAAGCTCCTTGTTGCCGGCGATGTCGAAGACGTCGCGCACGCTCGCGATTTCCTCCTCGACGCCGACCAGGCTTTCCTCGTCCTTGATCCGCTGGGTCACCGTGCGCATCGCAGACAAGGCCGCGCGCAGATTGTGGTTCGCCCAGATTGCGACCGAGATGTCATGCTCCCGATAAGCGTCCGTTGGCGTGCGGTAATACATGGTCGGCACGATGACCACGGGCGCCCGGTTGCCCCATTCGCGCGCGAAGGTGAGGATCTCGTCGGCCGTCGCCATCTTCGAATGAATGAGGATGCCGTCGGCGCCGGCCGCGTGATAGGCCTCGGCGCGTTTGAGGGCCTCCTCCATGCCCCAGCCCGAGATCAGCGCCTCGACCCGCGCGATGATGGAGAAGTCGTCGTCGAGCTGGCTGTCCTTGCCGGCCTTGATCTTGCCGCAGAACTCGGCGAT
>CAZBRE010000088.1:13461-17489 GCA_964494065.1 uncultured Alphaproteobacteria bacterium | reverse complement strand
CGGCGATCTACAGCGCCTCGGGCAAGCTGGCGGTCAAAGGTGCGGATGTCGTCGCGTACTTCACCGAGCACCGCGCCGTGATCGGCAAGGCCCAGCATTCCACGACTTGGCGCGGCGCGACCTGGCGTTTCTCGAGTGCGGCGAATCTCACGAAGTTCAATGCCAATCCGGAGAAATACGCGCCCCAATATGGCGGCTATTGCGCCTACGCGGTCAGCAAAGGCTATACCGCCAAGATCGAACCAGAGGCCTGGTCGATCGTCGACGGCAAGCTCTACCTGAACTACAGCCTTGGCGTCCGGTCGCTGTGGGAGACGAACAAGCGGGAGCGCATCCGCAAAGCGAACATGAATTGGCCGGAGGTGCTCAAGCGCTAGTCTTGGGTCGGCCCCGGTTCCGCTATGTCACGCCGGCGCGCGGGCCACGATGAAGGCCCCGGCGGTGATCAGATCCTCGTCGTCGAGATCGCGGTAGGGCGGGGCTAGGCGTGCGCGGCCGAGCCCGTCGTCCCGCGTGACCCGCAGATCTTCCAGGATCTCGAAGCCGGCGGCCGCCATGGCGGCGCAATGCCGTGAATGCGGCGCGCGGTTGATGAGGTATCCGCGCGCGCCGCGGACCATACGCCAGGTACTGTCGGAATAGGCCCAATGACCGTTCCAGGTCGACGCGGTGCCATGCGACTTGAAGTCGATCTGGTGCGACATCGCCTTGCCCGGCGCCAGCCAGGCCCGGCAGGCTGCGTAGGTCGCCTCAAGATCGTCCACATGTTCCATTACGGCTTGGGAGAAGATCCAATCGACGCTGGCCGGCGAGAGCTGGGTGTCGTCGAACCACGGCGCGACATAAGAAATAGCGGCATCGGGAGCGGCCATGCCGTCGGATGTCAGCGCGGCTCGCAGGCGCGCCAGCCGGTCGTCGGCGAGGGCGGAGGACAGGCGCGCGTCGGTCAGGATGTGTCGGGGGAAGTCGGTGGTCCCGATCACGGGTTTGATGTTCGTGAACTCGTCCGTCCCCGGGATCGCCGCGCGGGCCATGAAGAGCGTCACGAGGTCGTCGAACACCGCGAGGTTTTGCGGACTGGAGCCATACGCCTTGATGTCGAAACCGTGATAGCGCTCGGCCCCGGCGATCAGGCCCGCGAGCCCCGTTCCGATCGAGGCGCCCGGACCGATCTCGGCGATCGTTCGTGGGTTCGTATCGGCGCCGGCGTCGTGCAAATGCACAAGGTGCCGCAGAAAGACCGAGTAGCAGTAGCGGGCGGCATGGGTGCGGCCATCCGAGCGGTTCAGCCATTGCGGCGGCACCACGAAGGTCGTCAGGCCTTTGGCGATCGCGGCGATGGACATTGGCGGGGTCTCGGGCCTGGATGGAGGAATGTTGTGGCTGAACCGCCTTATCGCGCAGGCCGGCTACCTGGTTCAAGGCCTATGGGGTCAAGGCCCAAGGTCTTGTGCAAGGCGGCGGGCCGTCTGATATCTGGGCCAGGCACCGGCATGCACGAAGGGCGAGCATCGCCGCGTAACATGCTAAGATCACGCGTGGATCGCGCGACATGGTTAAAATGCGCGCGCGGTCCGCTTCTGCGCCTGTCCGAGGACGTCGATTGAAAAAGACCCTCTATGCTCTTGTCGCACTAGTGGTGATCGCGGTCCTCGCGGCCCTGGTCGGACCGAGCTTCGTCGACTGGCAGGACTACAAGGCGGATATCGCGCGCGAGCTCGAAGCGGCCACGGGCCGCCGCGTGGCGATCGATGGCGACATCTCGCTGCGCCTGCTGCCCGCGCCCTCGCTCCGCGCCAATGGGGTGCGGATCGCCAATGTCAAAGGCGGCGCGGCGCCCGAACTGGCGCGCGTCGGCACGTTGCAGATGGATCTGGCCCTGTGGCCATTGGTCTCCGGGCGGATCGTCGGCACCGGGGTGGTGCTGATCAAGCCGCAGATCTCGCTTGAGATCCTCTCGAATGGAAAGCCGAACTGGCTGCTGCGTGGCACAACTCAGTCCTTCGGCGAACGCCAGTTGATCGACGATCTGACGCTGCGCGGCGGCTCCATCCGGTACCGCAACCTCGCGCTCGGTCAGGATGTCACCGTCGGCGGCCCGGAAATCTCGATCAATGGGGGCGAGCCGGGCGCGCCCTACCTCGTCAAGGGAACCGTGCAGGCCGGTCGCTCCAAGCTGACGGCACGCGGATCCTTCACCCGGCGCTCGGGCGGGCTCTATGCGGTGCTGATCGATGTCGGGCATCTGGATAGCGCCTCGCGGCTGCGTTACAGCGGCGTCGCCTCGCTGGGCGATCGGGGGCCGCGCCTGTCGGGCAAGGTCACGCTCAGTGGAGACCGGCCGCACCAATTTGTGCGGGCGCTGGCGCCAAAGGCCGCAATCGACAAAGGCGAGATCGAGTGGCTGAAGGACCGTCTGTCGGTGACCGCAGATCTGACAATTGTCGGCACCGAAGCAAGCATCGGCGGGCTCAAGATCCGTGTTGGCGAGATCGAGGCGACGGGCCAGCTCGACGCCAGCCTGACCGCCAAGCCTCAATACCGTGTGGCGCTCGCCTTCAATCGCCTTGACCTCGATGCGGTGATGGCCCGTATGGCCGGCAGGGCGGGCAAGTCGTCGCCGCGCCTGCGCCTCCCGAAGCTGAGCGAGCCGAGCGCGCTTACGCTTGAGGTCAAGGTCAACGCTCTGATCTTCCGGAAGGAGATCATTCGCGACCTTCATCTTCGCGGGCAGCTGGAGAAAGGGAAGGTCCAGCTTCGTTCGCTGACCGCGCAGCTGCCAGGTGCTGCGGAGCTGCAGCTCGTTGGCGGCAGCGCGACATCCGGGGAAGCGGGCCATTTTGCGGGTGGGTTCAGTCTGAATGCGGGCAACCTGCGCGGCACGCTGGATTGGCTTGGCCTGGATACCTCGCGCGTGCCGGCGTCGCGCCTCCGCCGCGCTTCAGCAAGCGGCCGGCTGACCATTGCGCCCGATGGCATCACGCTGCGCGCCACCAAGATCGACGTCGATACGTCGCGGATCGCGGGTCGGTTCGGGCTTCAATTCGGCGCTCGCCCGCGGCTCAATATCGATGCCAACATCGACCGTTTCGACGTGAGCGCCTATATGCCGCGTGAGCGGCCGCAGTCGTCGGCACCGGCGGGGAAGCAGGACGCTAAGCCTGTGTCTAAAGCCGGCGGAGCCGGCAATTCCGGTGCACCTGCTCCCAGCTATGATTGGCGGAAGAACCTCGATGCCGTATTCGCGGTGAAAATCGGCCAGCTCGGCTATGCCGGCCGCACGGCGAGCGCGGCGCGTGCGACCGGAACCTACGAGCGCGGGGTACTGAAACTCACGCGGGCGGAAGTGACCGATCTGGGCGGGGTGAGCGGTCATATCCGCGGCAGCATCGTGGAGAAGGACAAGCAGCCAAACTTCGATCTCGCCTTTGACGGGCGTGCGGCGGATCTGGCGGGCGTCATGGACCTGCTCGGCCTGGAGCCGAATGCGGTCCTCATTCGCCTCGGCACGGTGAGCGCGACAGGCACGCTTTCCGGCAGCAAATCGGGCGCGAAGCTCAAGACTACCATCATGGTTGCGGGCGGTCAGGCGCGGCTCGACGGCGATTTCGTGCCGAGTCTGTCCCGCACGAAGTACAAATTCCGCATCGCCCTCGACCATCCGAAAGCCGAAGAGGTCGCGGCCATCCTGGCGGTTTCGGGCCTGCCGGCGGACACGAAGATCGGCCCGGTGCGGATGAACGGCCTGGTCCAAGGTGATCTCGCGAAAGCGGATTTCAACGGCCTCAAGATCTCCGTCGGCGGCGTCGATCTGACCGCGGCGGGGGCAATCGAAGTTGCCCGGGTGCGGCCGCTCCTCACCGGCGAAATCAAGACCGGCGACCTTTCGATCGCGCAGCTCTTGGCGGCGCCGGCGGCGTTGATCGCTGCAGGTACGGGCACAGGCGCGCCGGGCGCCACGCATTGGTCGGCAGGTCTGCCGAAGGAGCCGCTTTTCCTCGACGGGCTGAAGGCGCTCGATGCGGTTC
>CAZBRE010000088.1:0-13361 GCA_964494065.1 uncultured Alphaproteobacteria bacterium | reverse complement strand
GGTCTGCCGAAGGAGCCGCTTTTCCTCGACGGGCTGAAGGCGCTCGATGCGGTTCTGGTGGTACGTCCGGCGACGATCAGCGTGGGCCGCCACAAAATCGCCGAACCGAAAATAGAGCTGGCTTTGCGCGACGGCGTTCTCGACGTAAAGCGTGTGACCGGGCGGATCTTTGGCGGAAAGCTGACCCTCAGCGCCAATCTGCGCTCGGAGAAATCGACGCTTGTCGACGCGGCGCTGACGCTCCGGGCGGCCGATCTTGCGAAGGCCGGCGAACTATTCCCCGAGGCGGCGTTTCGCACCGGCAAGCTCGATATCGATGCGGCGTTGAAGTCGCGCGGTATCAGCGTTTACGGCCTGGTGGCCGGCGTCAACGGAACGGTCAAGATCAAGATGCGCAATGGATCGGTCGCCGGCTTCGACCTCGCGGGCATCAACGAGCGCATCGCCAAGCAGGCCGACGCGATCGGCCTGATCAATCTTTTGACCGAAGGCATGTCGACCGGAACGACGAAGTTCGATCGGCTCGACGGCGCGGTGACCTTCGTGAACGGCCTGGGCAAGGTCGACGAGCTCAGGCTCGCGGCTGACGGCGGCTCGGCCGTGGGCAAGGGAACGATCGCGTTGATACCGGGACGGCTCGACGGCTCGGCCGCCTTCCATTTCGCCGCCATCAAGTCCGCCCCGCCCCTGACCGTGGCCGTCTCGGGTGCGTTGGATGACCTTAAGGCGGTCTTTCGCTTCAACGCATTGCAGCGCCACCTGATGGAGCGGCGAGCGCAAAAGCGCTAGGGCGATAATGCCGGGTTTCGCTGACCATAGTCAGTGATCACGGCACGCGAATACGTGGCATGCGTTCATACGGTTGCAGCACTCCGTCATTACCGTCCCGCACGCGAATTTTTGAGCATCGCAGCGGCGCGATGAGATTGCACGTTCGGCCAACGCATGGTCCAACAGCACCATGAAGTCGACCGGCATTGTCATGGTCGTGGTCGCGGCGCTCGTCGTGCTGATCACATTGCGGCCGCGCCTGCTACGCGCACGGCTTTGGCGCGCCACCGTCACGCCTCTAGCCTCGATCATCGGCTCGGGGTTTCTCGTCGTCGGCCCAATCCTCGCGGACGCCTCCGGCCATTGGGCCTGGGCCGCCATGCTGTCGCTCTGCGGGACCGCGTATCTCTTCGGCTCCGCCATACGGCGCAATATCCTGACGGTCGAGCCCATGCTGGCCGACCACCCGCCGCGGGTCGTCTCGTTGCTGGAACGCTGCTCGGATTTTGCCTTGGCGTTCGCCTATTTCGTCTCGGTCGCTTACTACCTCAACCTGTTTGCGTCGTTTGCGCTGCGGGCCGAAGGCATTATCGATGTCACCGCGACGCGTTGGACGTCGTCTGCCGTCATTGTGATCCTTGGGTTGTTCGGTGCGATTCGTGGGCTGAGCGCGCTCGAAAACATCGAAGCCGGCGCCGTCGGTATTAAGCTCGGGTTGATTGCGGGGCTGTTCGCCGGTCTGTCGCTCTGGATCGGCTTGTCGCTCGCCGACAACACATTCTCCCTGCCGGAGATTGTCCACGATACCGGGGTGCATGAGCTCCAGGTCCTGCTTGGGCTGGTGATCCTCGTGCAAGGCTTCGAGACCTCGCGGTATCTGGGCGCCGAGTACGACAGCGCGACGCGGATCAAGACGATGCGCTACGCCCAGCTCCTGTCGAGCGCGATCTATCTTGTCTTCATATTGCTGATCACGCCGTTCTTTCGGGGCGAGCTTCCCAAAGCGGGCGGGGAGACCGCGATCATCGATATGCTGGCACCGCTGGGTGTCGTCGTTGCCCCGTTGATCATTTTTGCCGCGCTGGCCTCGCAGCTCTCCGCCGCGGTCGCCGACATGAATGGCGCGGGTGGTTTGCTATCGGCCGCGACGATCGGGCGGGTTCCCGTGCGGGGCGGCTACGTCGCCACCGCCGCTGTTGCGCTCGCCATCACTTGGCTCGCCGACATTTACGAGATCATCGTCTATGCCTCGAAGGCGTTCGTGCTCTATTACGGCTTGCAGTGCAGCCTGGCGGCATTCGTTGCCTTCCGCCGCGGCGCGGACTTCAATCCCCTCCGCGGGTTGCTTTTTGTCTCGGGGACGATTTTGTCGGTTCTGGTCCTGATCTTCGGTGTTCCGGCCGACGGCGCCGGCTGACGACGCGACATCGGGAACCGTTCAGCGCTGCTCGCCCGAGGGCCGCGCGTTGATCGACTTCAGGACATAGACCCTGAGTGCGCTCGACAGATTGGTGCTGCGGCCGGTGTCGATCTCGGCGACAAGCTCGTTCATCGACAACCCGCGCCTCTTTGCAATCTCTTTGAGGGCGTCCCAGAATTCCGGCTCGAGCGACACGCTCGTCGGGTGGCCCGCGATCCGGACCGAACGTTTGACCGCGCCGCCGCCGGGCAGGGTCACCGAACCGTTTCCCGCGCTGCCGGCGCGCCGGTCAGCGCTTGGGCCCGACCATGTTTTCCGGCCGCACCCAATTGTCGAACTGGGCCTCGGTCAGGAGATCGAGGGCGAGCGCCGCCTCCTTCAACGTGGTGCCGTCTTCGTAGGCCTTCTTGGCGACCTTGGCGGCATTGTCGTAGCCGATATGCGGATTGAGCGCGGTCACGAGCATCAATGAGTTCTGCATCAGCTCGCGAATGCGCGTCTCGTTGGCCTCGATCCCGGCGACGCAATTGTCGGCGAAGCTGACGGCCGCGTCGGCGATCAGGCGGATCGACTGCAGCACGTTGTAGATGATCACCGGCTTGAAGACGTTGAGCTCGAAATGCCCGTTGGCGCCGCCGACGGTGACGGCGACGTTGTTGCCCATGACCTGGGCGCAGACCATGGTGAGCGCCTCGGCCTGGGTCGGGTTCACCTTGCCGGGCATGATCGACGAGCCGGGCTCGTTGGCAGGCAGGATGAGCTCGCCGAGGCCGGAGCGGGGGCCCGAGCCCAGGAAGCGGATGTCGTTCGCGACCTTCATCAACGATGCCGCGATGGTGTTAAGCGCGCCGGAGACCTCGACCATGGCGTCCTTGCCGGCCAGCGCCTCGAACTTGTTCTTGGCCGTTTTGTAGGGATGGCCGGTCATCTCCGCGACCTCGCGGGCGAAGCGCTCGGCGAAGCCTTTGCGGGCGTTGAGCCCTGTGCCCACCGCCGTGCCGCCCTGGGCGAGCTGATAGAGGCGGGGAAGGCAGCCCTTGATCCGGTCGATCCCGTAGCGGACTTGCGTTGCGTAGCCGGAGAATTCCTGGCCGAGCGTCAACGGGGTCGCGTCCTGGGTATGCGTGCGGCCGATCTTGATGATCTTGGCGAAGGCCTTCACCTTCGCCTCGAGCGCCGTGGCCAGATGATCGAGACCGGGCAGGAGCGTGGCATGGATCTCTTCCACCACGGCGATATGCATGGCGGTCGGGAAGCTGTCGTTCGACGACTGGCCACGGTTCACATGGTCGTTCGGATGCACGGGATCCTTCGAGCCGCGCTTGCCGCCGAGCATCTCGATGGCCCGGTTGGAGATCACCTCGTTGGCGTTCATGTTTGTCTGCGTGCCCGAACCGGTCTGCCAGACGACGAGCGGAAAATGGTCGTCGAGCTTGCCGTCAATGACCTCCTGGGCGGCGGCGGCGATCGTCTTGCCGAGCTTCTTGTCGATGTCCTCAATGGCGATGTTTGCCAGGGCCGCCGCGCGTTTCTGGATGCCGAAGGCGCGAACGAGCGGCAGCGGCATGCGCTCGGTGCCGATCTTGAAGTTGCCGAGCGAGCGCTGCGTCTGCGCCCCCCAATAACGGTCGGCGGGCACCTTGATCGGACCCATCGAGTCGGTTTCGGTGCGAGTCTTGCCCTTGTTAGCCATGACGTGTCGGTTCCCTTGATGGGTCATTGCGTTTCGCCGGTTTTAGCGCGGGGCCCGGCAGCGCGAAAGGGCGGATCACGCACCCGGCTATTACGGTCGGCGCGCGTGCTACCGCTTCGGCTTTGCGCCCGCTAGCGCTGCGTCGAACGCCTTGCCAGCCCAGACCGCGAGGTCGTCGGCGTCGTCGGGCAGTTCGGACGGTGCTTCGTAGTAGGATTTGAGCGCCGCGGTCTTGCCCTTCCGCTCGTAGCTGAAGGGCGTCATGCCCGCGGCCTCGAAGTCCGGCCGGTTGCGGTTGTCGACTTTGAAGTAGAGCGCGTCATCGGCGACGAGCGCGAACATGAGGCCATCGCGGAAGAGACCGGCGCCGCCGAACATCCGCCGCACGTCGAACGGCCCGAAGCCCTGAAGCTGGTCGCGCAGGTAATCGAGATATTCGGGACTCACGGCCATCACTGTCTCCGCGATTCCTGCCAGACCATATAGTAGTTGGCGCCGAAGATGATCGCGGCACCGATGATTACCCAGATCACCAGCGTCTCGTCGTAGACCGCCGCGCCGATCAGCGCGATCAACGGCAGGCGCAGAAAATCGATCGGCAGGACGATGGTCGCATCGGCCAGATTGAGCGCGCGGGCCAGGGTGAAATGCGCGGTCAGCCCGCCGAGGCCGACGATGAGGAACCAGGGAACATGCGCGAGGGTCGGCGGCGTCCAGTCGAACACGGCCGGGACCAGCCCCAGCGGCATCTGCACCACCGACATGTAGAAGATGATCGTGAGCGGCGAATCCTTGCGGATCAACACCTTCGTGATGATGACCGAGCTCGCGAAGCCCACCGCGGCGCCGAGCATGTAGAAAATAGCGGGGTTGAAAGCCGCAAATCCCGGACGCACGATCACCAGCACACCAATGAAGCCGCCGATCACCGCGATGTAGCGCGGCGTGGTCATGCGTTCGCTCAAGGCGATAACGGCGAGCAGGGTCGCCCAGACCGGCATGGTGAACTCGAGCGCGAAGGCCTCGGCAAGCGGCAGCACCGCGATTGCCGCAACCCAGCCATATTGTGCGGCAAAATGGACGCAGTTGCGCCCAACCTGGAGGCCGATGCGGTGGCTGCGCATCCCCGCCCCGCGATTGCGCGCAACGATTGGAAGGAGTAACAAAAGTCCCACGAGACTGCGGAAAAACAGGATTTCGAACGTAGACATATCGGCCGACAACTCGCGCGCGGCGACGGCCATGCTAGAGAAGGACGCCAACGTTCCGCTCATCCAAAATGCCGCCGTGATCACCGGCTTGCGACTTGCGGTCGCGGTCACTTGCGGGCCGCGGTCGAGCCGGCCAGGACAAGCGGTATCGGAGCGCTGGTCATTGGGCTATCGGGGGCAATGGGAGGGAGTTTGTCGGAAGAGGGCGAAAAAATTTGTCGGAACGGGAACGTAGACGCATACACGGCCCGAATCCATGAATGTCGGCGGAACAACGAAATGAAGGTGCGGCGATGACGGGCAACGGAATGATGAGTAAGCGGGCCATGGCGGTCTTCGCGTGGCTCCTCGTGTCGGTCGTCGGCGCGGGCGCTCAGGCAGGCGATGCGCGGTTCACGGTTCCTTACGGGCCCGATCTGAAACAGCGCGTCGACATTTTCATGCCGGATCCGCCGAAGCCTGGGATGCGCCGGGCCGCGATCGTCTATTTCCACGGCGGCGGCTGGACGATCGGCTCGCGGGTGCTGAACCACCATATCGGCCGCGCGATCATGAACATGGGCTATGTCGCCGTGCTCGCCGATTATCGTCTTTATCCGTTTGTTCGCTTCCCGTCCTTTGTTCACGACGGCGCCCGTGCAGTCGCATGGCTGCGCCGCAATTCGGCGAAATACGGCATCGGAAAGAACCGCATCTATCTGATGGGGCATTCGGCGGGCGCGCATATCGCCATGCTGCTCGCGCTCGATCACCGCTATCTCAAGCGTGCGGGCGTGCCGGTTTATGCCGTGCAAGGTGTGATCGGCATGTCCGGCCCCTACACGGCGACACCGACGCGCACCCTGTTCGGGCCGATCTTCAGCGGCGTTTTAAATCCGGATCTGGCGCGGCCGATTTCCTTTGCGGGCAATGTTGGCCCCCGCATGTTGCTGCTGCATGGCGGCGCCGATCTGTCGATCCCGCCCAGGCAGGCGCGCGAGATGGGCCGGCGGTATCGCGAGGCAGGCGGAGAGGCCATCGTCCGGGTCTATCCCGGCGCCAATCACATGCAGCTCGTGACCTCTTTCTCGGAGCCCGAACGGTGGCGCTACCCGGTCTACAAGGATCTCAAGGCTTTCCTTGATGCGTCGGGGACGAGGCGTATCGGCGGGACCCAGCGAAGCGCTAGACCGACGATTCGAGTGCTTGAACTAGATCGGCAGTAAGGTCATCGACGTCCTCGATCCCGAGCGACAGGCGGAGCAGGTCGTCCGGCGCCGGGCTGCCCGGTCCCTCGATCGAGGCACGGTGTTCGATCAGGCTTTCCACACCGCCCAGCGAGGTCGCCGGTTTCCATAGGCGCGTCGCAGCCGCCACCGCATGAGCGGCTTTGGCGTCGCCGTCGATACGGATCGACAGCATCCCGCCGAACCCGCCCGACATTTGCCGCGCTGCAATTGCGTGACCGGGGTGGCTCGGCAAGCCGGGATAGAGGACCTCCCTGATCGCCGGGTGCGACGTCAGCCGCTCGGCGACGGTGAGCGCACTTTGGCTCGCGCGCTGCACGCGAAGGGCAAGTGTCCGCATCCCCCGCAGCAGAAGCCACGCCTCGAATGAACCGAGGATCGCGCCGTTGAGGGCGCGGTGCGCGGTGATGCGGGCCCAATGCTCGTCGCGCTCGGCGGTGATGAGGGCGCCGGCCACAACGTCGCTGTGGCCGTTCAGATATTTCGTTGCCGAATGCATGACGAGATCGGCGCCCAATTCAATCGGACGGGTGAGAAGCGGCGTCGGCACGGTGTTGTCGACGGCTAGGCGTGCGCCCGCACCATGTGCGATCTCCGCGGCACGCGCGATGTCGGTGATCGACCAGGTCGGATTGGCCGGGGTTTCGATCCAGAGGAGCTTGGTTAGGCCGGGCCGGATGGCGGCGGCGAGCGCATCTGGATCACTGGCATCAACAAAGCTCACGACGATACCGAGACGGTCGGCCGTCGTTGCCAGCCAATGGCGCAGCGCCCAATACATGACTTTGGGCGCCACGACATGGTCGCCGGGCTGCAGCGTCTGAAAGACGGCGGTGGCCGCCGCCATGCCCGAGGCGAAGGTGAGGCACCCGGCGCCGCTTTCGAGCGCGTTGAGCGTCGCCTCGGGCGCGTCGAAGCTGGGATTGTCGGCGCGGCCATAGACCCGGCCCGAGCGGTATCCGCCGTCGGCGTCCCGCAAGTAAGTCGTCGATACGTGAACGGGCGGCACGACGGCGCGCGTTGCCTCGTCGATTGCCCCGTGCGCCTGGGCGGCGATCGTTGCCGGGCGCAATTCGCTCTTTGCCATCGCTTATCTCCGATGTCGATCCGGTGCGGCCGGTCCTAGAGTTCGCCTGCAAATTCCGCCAGCGCCGCAACCGCTTCGTCAATGTTGTCGGCCTCGGTCCGACCGGAAGCCTTGCGCGGCTTGAAGCCGTGGTCGCCGTCGGCAAGCCAATGCAGCTGGACCGCATCGGATAAGCCATAGGCCTCAACTTCGTCGCGCCTGCCGAAAGGGTCACGCTCGCCCTGCAGGATGAGCGTGCGTGTTCTGATCGTTTCCAGGTGTTCGGTGGGCAGCCGTTCGGGCTTGCCCGGCGGATGGAAGGGATAGCCGAGGCAGGTGACGCCGGATACGGGCGTCCCCTCCTGCTCGAGCGTGGCGGCGATCATGCTGGCGATGCGGCCGCCCATCGACTTGCCACCGACGACAAGGCGTTCCCCGCCGAGCCGATCGATCACCTCGCGCCAGGTTTGCAATAAGACCGGCGCGCGGTCGGGCGGTTTCTTCGTGCCTTCGCTGCGGCGCTTGGCCATGTAGGGAAACTCGAAACGGGCGACGCGTAGTCCATTTTCGGCGAGCCCTATGGCGACGGTGTCCATAAAGGGCGAATCCATCGGCGCGCCGGCGCCATGCGCAAGGGCGACGGTCATCGGGGCCTTCGCCGGTCCGTCAAAGATGATGCTCGCCGCCTCAGACATTCAGGCCGGGCCCGGCCACGAGCCTGCGTTTTGCGCCGTCCCATTGCCACGTGGCCTCGCGGCCCTGGAGGTGGACCCCACCCATCCAGCGGTCGACCCCGCCCATGCGTACCCAGTTTATGGCACCGCGCATCAGCGCGTGGCCGGCACGGGTAAGGCCGACCCTTGTTGCCACGATGCCTTCGCGGCTCCGATACCAGTCATCCGGTCCATTGATCACGAGCGCCGGTATGGGCGCTTCGGCAAGCGCGCGCAGCCAGCCCCAGAACATGGTGTCGCCGCACCAGCGGGCTTCCTCCATGGCCTGACAGGCGCCGAAGATCTCGCCGGGATTGGCGTCGCCCGCTTCGGACGCGAGGATCGCCTGGCGTTCGGTGCGTCCGAGCCCGTCCAAGTTGCTCGGGAAGTCCTCGAAATGCCGCAGGATCGCGCCGGCAAGGAACGGCAGAACGGAGGTGTCCTCCGTCAGAAGCGCTTCGAGCGGCCGGGGGTCGGATGACGTAAACGCCGCCCAGGCTCGCCGTGCCAATTCGATCTGCTCTTGGGTGATTGGTTTGCGTCTCGGGAAAAGGTCGTCGAGCGCGGCCGCATCGAGCTGACCGATTCCATGGAAATTCTCAATGCCGGGATAATGGTCGATACAGATCAGCGAGAGACGGTTGGGCGACACATTGTGGTCGGTGAACCAATCGAGCAGGTAGATCAGGATGAACTGGTCGAACTGGTCATGCTCGAACCACAGGATGATTTCATCGGCGGAGATGGAGGCAAGAAGCGCGACATCCTGTTCCTCCTGAAAGGCTTCGGCTTGTTCCGAAGTCATGCCGTAACGCGCGGCCGCATATCCGGTCCGCAAGGCGCGCCACTCGGAGGGGGTGACATCGCCGGGCGTCGGGCCTTCGCAGAGCGCATCCGCCCAGCGCACGTAGCGGCCGGTCAACTGGCTTGCCTCGAAGGCCGGGCGCATGTCGTCGCCGCAGCGGATATGTGCGATCTCGCTCATGGCCCTGGTTTCAGCACATTTCCGTGTGCCTTACCAATCACCGATTGATTCGCCATACTCGCGTGAGTGGCATGGCGGCCGGCCAAGCGCGCATCTGTTTGGAGATGGATCCCCCCGCATGAACGATCCGGATTTCGAGCACCGGTGGTGCCAGGGCGATGGCGTTCGGCTGCACTGCACGGCAACCGGCGACGGCCCGTTGATGGTGTTCGTCCATGGCTTTCCGGAATTCTGGTACGCCTGGCGCAAGCACCTCGTTGCCTTCAGCTCCGACCATCGTGCCGTCGCCTATGATCAGCGCGGCTACAATCTGTCGGGCAAGCCCGAGGGCGTGGAGAATTACCGCAGCGGCCATCTGGTCGCCGACCTTGCGGCGGTGATCCGCGATTTTGGCTATGAGCGCGCGATCGTCGTGGGTCACGATTGGGGTGGGGTGGTGGCCTGGGCGTTTGCGATCGCGCGCCCGGAGATGGTCGAAAAGCTCATCATCGGTAATGCGCCGCATCCGGGCGTGTTTGCGCGGCTATTGGCGAGCGACCCGGACCAGCAACGCGCGAGCGGATATATCGCCAAGTACCAAGGCAGCGACGCCGAGGCTTATTTGAGCAACAACGATTTCGCCGTGCTCCGCGAGACGGTGATTGGCCCGGGCGCGGCGGCCGGCTACTTCGAAGTGGAGGATGCGGTGGCCTATATGTCGTCCTGGCGTCAGCCGGGCGCCTTGACGGCGATGCTCAATTTCTACCGGGCCATGCAGATAAAGCCGCCGCACAAGGATGGAACCGCGGCGCAGGTTCCGAAGATCGCGGCGGCGAGCGTGTCGGTCGCGGCCCCGACATTGGTGATGTGGGGCATGAAGGATCGCTATCTGCTGCCGCAGAACCTCGATGGGCTCGAAGAGTTTGTCCCGGACCTTACGGTCCACCGGATCGCAAACGCGACCCACTGGCTGTTTCATGAATGCCCGGACGAAACGATGCGCCTGATGCGGGACTTTATCTGAAGCGCGTTATTTTTTGCGGAATGCGTCGAGAGCGACGACCTTGTCCGAATCGTTTTCGGGCTTTTCTTCGGTGGGTTCGTCGGTGGACGCGGGCAGGTCTGCGATCGCGGCGATGGCGCTTTCCGTCAGCTCGTCGATCGCCTCGAACTTCAGGCCGAACTGCACCGAAGGGTCGGCAAAGGCCGTGACCGCATCGAACGGGATCGAAAGTCGCTCATGGACCTTGTTGAAGCTCAGGGTGATCTCGAATTTGTGTTCCGAAGGCTCCAAATCCCAGAACTGATGCTCCAGGACGATCGTCATCTCTTCGGGATATTCCTGGTGCAGGGAGTCGGGGATCGCCACGCCCGTGTGATCGGTGCGGAAGGTGATGTAGAGGCTGTGATTGCTGGGCAGGCCGTGATCGGCGATCTGTTCCAGAGCTGTCCGCACCACGCTGCGCAGCGCACGTTCAACGATCTTGTCGTAGCGGAGCAGATCTTCAGTCATGGTCTAGCCTATGTGCCTTGATGTTGCGCCCGGCGTTGCGTCTTCGATGAGATAGCGCTGCGGCCCCTTCGGTGGGAGATGCGCCAGAGGTAATGCGCAGCGTCGTTCGATCGTATCCCTGTCGCAACTCCGTGAACTTGTCCGTCTGCCTTTCTTATCCGTCGGTTCTTTATGGAATGCGGGCTGGCTTGACGCAAGCCACCGCAGGACCGGCGGCTGTTTGAGGTGGGGGGCTTCTGTTGCCCGGTGCCCCCCGGACCGCGCTTACCTATTAGGCAGCGAGAGCCATACGATTGTCGTTGGCATCTGTGATACGGCCCGATAACGGTGGTACCATGCCGAGCGAAAAACATGTCTTTACCCGCGCGTCGATCCTGGTTCGCCCCCGTCTCGTGTCCGCATTGCGTCCGGCCGGGAATTTGGTGGAGGCGCCGGGTACTGCCCCCGGGTCCGCATCGGTTATTACACACGCCGTTTATCGCCATAGTCGGTTGCCCGACACCCTAGATATAGCGATCGCTGTCCTAACTTGAAAGGACCGACATGGCTGACCCCGTCTATATCAACGGTCTCGGCAGCTATCTGCCAGGCCCGCCGATCGCCAATGACGAGATCGAGGCCTATCTCGGTCCATTTGATGATCGTGAGCGAAGAATCGGCCGTAAAGCGCTGAAACAGAACGGCATTCAGAACCGCTATTACGCGCTCGATCCCGGCGGAAAACCGCAGACAACCAATGCGGAGATGGCCGCCAAGGCGGCCACGGCGGCGGTCCGTACGAGCGAGCTCTCGATGGGTGAGATCGACTACCTGGCAGCGGCGGCCTCGCAAGGCGATCTGCTGGCGCCCGGCTTCGCCAGTATGGTTCACGGCGCGTTAAACATGGGACCAGCGGAGATCGCCTCGTTCTCCTCCTTTTGCGCCAGCGGCATGATGGCGCTCAAATCCGCTCATGACGGCATCCGCGGCGGGGCGCGGCGGAATGCGCTCGTTTGCGCGAGCGAGTTCGCGAGCCGGTTCCTGCGCGCAAGTTATTTCGATGGCGCGCGGCTCGACACCGACGCCCAGTTTCTGCGGTTCATGCTGTCCGACGGGGCAGGCGCCCTGGTGCTCGAGGACCGGCCGAACGCAAACCGCCTGTCGCTCAGGATCGAATGGATCGATCTCATCTCCTACGCCGACAGCCTCGATGTCTGCATGTATGCCGGCATGAACAAGCACGCCAATGGTATGTCGCGCGAGCCGTGGAGCCACTACGAGAACCCAGCGGAAGCGTTCGAGGGCGGCGCCTTCCAGCTTCGCCAGGATTTGAAGCTGCTCGATCATTTGATCCCGCTCGGGCTCGGGCGCTACTTCGAGCTGATCGACGACGGCCGCCTCGATCCCAACGAGGTCGACTGGGCGCTCTACCATTTCTCCTCAGACATCTTCCGCAAGAAGCTGATCGCCCATGCCGACCGGGCGGGGGCGGCGATCAACCAGAACCGGATCTTCACCAACCTCTACGAGAAGGGGAATACGGGCTCGGCCTCGATCCTGATCATGCTGGAAGAGTTGTTTGCGAGCGGCCGCCTGAAGCCGGGCCAGAAGATCTTCTGCATGGTGCCCGAAAGCGGGCGCTTCATCGTCTCGTTCATGCTGCTCAGCGTCGTTGGCCCCGAGAACGCAACAACGAAGGTGGCGGCGCGCAATGAGCCGGTCGCGATGGTGAGCGATACGTCGGCGGCGTCGCACCGCCCGGTCACCCAAAAGCTCGTGCGCGATCTGAGCCGCGTCTGGGTCGCGTTCGAAACAGCCCTGTCCAAAGCGCCGATCATAGAGAAGCTGGAGCAGGGGCGTTTGCGGATCGAGGATTACCGGATGCTCCTGCTTAACCTGCGCCAGCAGGTGATCGAGGGATCGCGCTGGATCGCGCGGGCCGCATCGTATATCGGGCCGGAGCACGCAGCGCTGCGTAGCTCCTTCGTCCAGCATGCGGGCGACGAACAGCTCGACTACCGCATGCTCGAGGAGGACTTCGTCGCCTGCGGCGGTGCCCGAGAGGAGATCGTCTCGGCGGAAAAGAATATCGGCTCGGAGGCGCTGTCCGCCTGGATGTTCCACAAGGCAAGCCGGGAGAACCCGTTCGACCTCCTGGGCGCGATGTTCATCATCGAAGGGCTCGGCAATCGTTTGGCGACCCGCTGGGGCGAGGCGATCAAGGACCAGCTCGGAATGCGCGACGACCAGGTCCGCTTCCTGCTCTATCACGGCGAGAACGACGAGACGCATCTGGAGCGTTTGTGGGCGGCGATCGACGGTCTCG
Organism: uncultured Alphaproteobacteria bacterium; assembly: GCA_964494065.1. Taxonomy (GTDB): domain Bacteria; phylum Pseudomonadota; class Alphaproteobacteria; order JAPULJ01; family JAPULJ01; genus DATKZM01. The sequence goes on along the minus strand of CAZBRE010000088.1, from coordinate 479 downwards.
ATCCGTCGCCCGAGCTGGCGCGCGCGATCGTCAAGACGGCGAAGGTGACGGCGCGACTCTACCGGCTCCAGCTCGAGGAGCTGGGCAACATATGAACGAATCTCCGAAAGCGCGCGCCGGCGCGAAGCCGAGGGTTCCGCCTGACTATCCGCCCGATTTCGATCCCGCCCATCACGACGTGCGCGACCCCGACACCTGGCTGGCGCTCTACCTCGACCAATCGATCCCGCTCGACGAGCAGGCGAAGCTCGCGTTGCTGCGTTCGATGCGGCGCACTTCGCGCAAGGCGCTGCTGCCTTTCATGCGGCCCTGGGCGCGGATGTGGATCATCCTGATAACGGTGCTGCGGCTCATCCTGCCGAGCGCGATCAGCTCGTCGAAGGCGCTTCACCGCTTCATTCATTGGGGGCTCAAGACCTTTGTTTCCCCCGAGGCGAACACGCTGATCCTGCGGCACTTCCATATCGGCACCGAGCTCT
>CAZBRE010000087.1:9859-17561 GCA_964494065.1 uncultured Alphaproteobacteria bacterium | reverse complement strand
CAATTGGACTGTCCAGTGCGCATCGCGTTTGAATTCCGCCCAAGAGGCTGCCCTGCCCGAGAGGCCATTCTCCTGATCTTGGCGAGTTGCTCGGAATGTTCCGAGCGAAAGCGAGCTGATTTGTTGAGAGCAGGCAACCGACTTCCAGGGTCACCGTGGTAGGGTCCGCCTGCATTTCTTGCAGCGGGGGCATGCGGATGGGACCCAACCGAATATTCCGATCGATCATCCGGCAGTACTTCCGGCTGCATGGCGCAGACATCGTGTGGAGAGACGGCGCCTATAAGTTCACCTTCGACACCGGTGAGGAATTCCCGTTCGAGGTCAAGGACCCGTCGTTCTTTCGCGATGTGGCCGTCCACGGAACGATTGCGTTCGGCGAAAGCTTCGTCGACGGCAAGTGGGACATCGATTTCGACCAGATGACGCCGCTGCAGCGGTGCATGATGGCGCGCGGCATGGCACGGCCGCTGCCGCACCATTTTCTCTACCACAAGGTCCGGCAAACTTTTTCCGACGCCGGACGGACCGGGCAGACCGAGGCAAGCCGCAGCAACTCCTCTCACCATTACGACCGGGGCAACGATTTGTTCGCATCGTTCCTCGACGAAGGCATGACTTATTCATGCGGCTTCTTCGACGACCCAGAGTGGGACCTGGCGACCGCGCAGCGGCATAAGGTTGACCTGACGCTCGATCGCCTGCAGCTGTTCGAGGGCGCGACAGTGCTGGAAATAGGCTGCGGCTGGGGCAGCGTCTCGATCGAGGCCAGCCGGCGCGGTTGCGACGCCACCGGCATCAACCTCTCGACCGAGCAGATCGAGTTGGCGAAAAAGCGCGCCAAACTGGCCCAGTCCAACGCCAGGTTCGAGTTCGCCGACTACCGCGACTTCGCGCGCGACCGCGAGGCGTCATTCGATCGCATCGTCTCGGTGGCCATGATCGAGGCCGTCGGCAAGCGCCAGCTCCGTGTGTTCTTCGACCGGATCCGCCACATGCTGAAACCGGGCGGGCTGGCCGTGGTTCATTCGATCGTCGACTGGCCCTACGGCATCACCGAGCCGTGGCTCGAGCGCCACATCTTTCCCGGCGGCTACGTGCCCAAGCTGACGGAAATGGTCGACCGCGCCAACGCCGCCGGTCTGCGCACGGTCGGCGGGCCCTACCGGCATGACGGGACCAACTATTCGACCACGCTGGGACACTGGCGCAGACGGCTCCTGGCCAACTACCACACGCTCGACCCGGCGCGATATCCCGAAGCATTCAAGCGGAAGTGGGTCGCCTATCTGGCCGGATGCGAGGCCGCGTTCGGCACGCTCGGCTTACACAACGCGCAGGTCGTCTATCAGCGGCCTGTATAAGAGTGATCGCCAAATCGCGTTCTTTTGCAGCGCTTCCAGATAGAGTGTCGGCCGCTCCATCCTGCCTAAATGATCTGCCACACGCGTTGGGCGTCGGTCGTGCTGACAGCACGCTTTTTTTCCGGCCGATGCCGGCGTCACTGACCTATCCGCACGCCTAGTCTCACGATGTTCTGGCCGAGCGTTCATACGTCTCCAAGCGCACCATCGTCGACTTCGAACGCTGTGCACGCTCCCCCGTGCCAATACCCAGCTAGCGAATCAAATGGGCTTTGAAATCGAGGACCGCATCGACGATGAACTGGTAGCCGGTGCAGCGGCAGATATTGCCGGCGAGATACTCCCGGACCTCGGTTTCCGAGGGATTGGAGTTTTCCGCTAGCAGCGCCGAGGCAGTCATCAGAAACCCGGGCGTGCAGAATCCGCATTGAAGCGCGTGATGTTTCTTGAAAGCCTGCTGCAGCGGGTTGAGCTCGTCGTTCTGGGCCAGGCCCTCGACGGTCTCTACCGCACACCCGTCCGCTTGGACTGCCAGCATGAGACAAGCGCGCGCCGGAGCGCCGTCGACCAGAATCGTACAGGCGCCGCAGGCTCCGTGCTCGCAGCCCAAATGGGTCCCAGTGAGTCCCAAGTCGTCGCGCAGGAAATCGGCTAGCGTGCGCCGAGCCTCGACTTCCCGGCTGTGGGAAACGCCGTTGACGACGAGCTCGAATGTGAGCTTTTGCGCGGGCTGGACCATGGCTTAGCTCGGCCCCGTTGCCCGGTCGGCGGCCCGGCGCATCACCCGCCGGACCAGCACCGCGGCGATCGAGCGGCGATAGTCCGCTGATGCGTGGAGATCACTCCCGGGCTCGATGCGATCGGCGACCTCTCCGGCCAGCTCGTCGAAGGTCTCGTTGTCAGGTCCACGCTTGTCCGAGAGCGCCTCGAGGTCTAAGGCGAGCGGCGTTTCGCCGACCCCGCCGAGCGCGATTTTGGCAGCGCTCATCTGGCCATCTTCGTCAAACGTCACCGCACAACCTACCGCCACCAATGCAAAATCTCCGTGTCGCCGGGCAAGCTCTTCGAAGGCATATCCGGTCCGCGACGGTGGCAAGGGCAGACGGATCTCCGTCATCATTTCATCCTCCTCGAGCACGGTCGTGAGCGCGCCCTCGTAGAAGTCATCGGCCGCGACCCGGCGCTCGCCGCGGGTCGAGCGCACCACCAGCTCCGCATCCAAGGCCAGCGCACAGACTGGGAGTTCCGCCGCGGGATCGCCATGGCAAAGCGAGCCCACGATCGTGCCGCGGCTCCGCGTCGCCGGGTGGCCGATAAACGGAGCGGCCTCAGCGAATAGCGGAGCGGCGGTGCCGAGACAGCTCTTCCCGCCCCCTCCAAACAAAGCGCACTGCCGCACGGTCGCGCCGATCCGGAGCCCCTCCCCATCACGGCTCCAGTCTCCAAGCTCGCTGATGCGGGCGATATCGATCAGGACCGAGGGTCGGACGACGCGGAGCGCCAGCATCGGCATAAGGCTCTGACCGCCCGCGATGATGCGGGCCTCATCGCCATGCTCCGCGAGGAGTGCCGTCGCCTCATCGACGCTCTCGGGCGCGGCATAAGCGAAGCGCGGCGGCTTCATGGGCAGGCGCCGCCGGGTTTGGTCTCGGCCGCCACGATCAGCTGGAAAAGGTCGCTCTCGGAAAAAGGCACGTGCCGGAGCCGCACATCGCTCGGCTGGAGCGCGTCTTCCACCGCAGCGGCAAGCACGGCCGGGACCGGGATCGTGCCGCCCTGCCCCGCCCCCTTGAGGCCCAGGGGATTGAGCGGGCTCGGGGTTGCGACATAGTCGATCGCAACGCGCGGCATATCCACCGTGGTCGTCATCAGATAATCCATAAAGGTCCCGGTGAGGATCTGGCCGTCCGCGTCGTAATGCACCTTCTCAAAGAACGTGTTGCCGATCCCAAGCGCGATGCCGCCGAGGACCTGCCCGTCGGTGATGAGGGGATTGATCAGGTTTCCGAAATCCTCGACCGCCGCGTATTTGAGGATCGCGACCTTGCACGTTTCGAGGTCGACCTCAACGACGGCGGCATGGCATCCGGTGGCAAACGTGTTGGTGGCCGGAGAGAAGCTGCCGACCGTGCTCATGCCCGGCCCAAACTCGCGGAACGCCAGCGGCGCGCCCGATTCGCCGAGCGAGGTTTCGACGATCTCCTTGAGCGAGATGCCGCGGGCAGGATCGTCCGCGACCACCACGGCACCGTCATGCATCTCCAGTCTGTCCGTCGGCGATTGGAGGAGCGCGCCGGCGAAGGCAAAGGCGCGGTCCTTCAGCTGCCGCGCTGCCTGGTGCACGGCCGACCCGGTCACCACCCCGGCCCGGCTCGCGAAGGTGCCGATGCTGTAACGCACTTCCTCGGTGTTACCCACGATGACCCGCACGCGCTCGAAAGGAAGATCGAACGCATCGGCGGCGATCTGGGCAAAGGCGGTCTTCTGGCCCTGGCCTTGCGAGGGCGTACCCATGCGGACAGTTAGCGAGCCATCGCGCTCGAGCGACATGCCCACCTCCTCGAAGGGCCCGAGCCCGGTGTCCTCAACGCAGCAGGCCAAGCCGATCCCGATGAGCCGGCCCTTTGTGCGGCTCTCGCTCTGCTCCGTCCGTCTGGCGTCGTAGTCGATCAGCTCGAGCGCCCGCTCGAGCAGTGCCGGCACGTTACCGCTGTCATAGGTTCGGCGGGTCCCGTCGCGCGAGATGAAGCCGAGCTCGTAGGGGTATTCGTCGGCCGGGATGAGGTTGCGGCGGCGGAGTTCGGCCGCATCGATTTCCAGGTCTCGTCCCGCCGCATCAAGCAGCCGCTCCATGACGAAGCAGGCTTGCGGCCGCCCTGCGCCGCGGACCGGCGCGACGGGCACGGTGTTCGTGTAGACGACGTCGCACTCGACGGAGAAGTTGGGCACCTTGTAGGGGCCCGGGATGTTGACCGCGGTCAGCAAGGGCACGACCGGGCCCCAGGGCACGTAAGCGCCGGTGTCGTGGATGAACCGGCCGCGAACGCCGAGGATCTTGCCCTCGGGATCGAGCGCCATCTCGAGCTCATGGATCTGGGTGCGCTCGTGGTAGGCGGCGATCAGGTGCTCGGCGCGGTCCTCGATCCATTTGACCGGGCGGCCGAGCATCCGCGCGAGGACCGGGATAAGCAGGTCTTCAGGATAAGTGAGCCCCTTGTAACCGAAGCCGCCGCCGACATCGCCGTTAAGGACCTGGACCGCGCTTTCGTCGAGCTCGAGCGCCTGGGCGATCGCCGCCCGGTGCACATATGGAACCTGCGAGACGTTCCAGACGACGAGCTTTTCCTGCAGGCCATCCCATGACGCCACGACACCGCGGGTCTCCAGTGCCTGGCCCGCCCCTCTTTGGATCGAAAGCCGGTCCCGGACGACGTGATGCGCCGCTGCGAAGGCCCGGTCGGTATTGCCAGTGGCTAGCTTGATCTGCGTCGCCCGGTTCCGCGGCACGTCGTCATGCACGAGGTCGGATTCCCCACGCAAGGCCTGCTCGAGATCAATTACCGCAGGCAGCTCGTCGTAATCAATCTCGACCAGATCGGCACCGTCCTCGGCCAAATACCGATCGGCGGCGACCACCGCAACGATGGGCTCGCCCACATAACGGACCTCCCCCGCGGCGAGGACAGGTGGCTCGCGCGGGTCGGGCAGTGCGGGGTTCGGATGGCAGTCGGGAAGAATGCGGGCCGCCGCCGGCAGATCCTCGGCGGTAACGACCGCGACCACACCGTCGAGCGCGCGGGCCTTTTCCATATTCACCCGGATCGTCGCCCGGGCCGCCGCGCTCCGGACGATGGCAACGTGAAGCATGTCGGGCAAACGGATGTCATCGATGTATCGCCCGCGCCCCATCAGGAGCGCATCGTCCTCCGCGCGGGCTTGGCGTTTCCCGAAGAGCGTCATGCAGCGCGCCTCGACATGGGACCTTTCGGCGGTTCGCGGCTCAGGCGCTCGCCTGGGCGTGCTCGCGGGCCTCGGCGTGCTGGGCTATGAAGGCGAGGACGATGTCGCTGACCTCCTCAGGCTTCTCGATGAAAGGGATGTGCCCCCCCTTCGGCATGATCTTGAGTTCAGCGTTCGGCACCCGCTCGGCGATCAGCTCGCTCAAAGCCAGGGGAATAAGCGTGTCGTTGGGCGCGCCGATGACGAGGGTGGGTGCAGCGATGTTGCCGAGCCGCTCGGTGAACTTGGGCTCGTTCTCCTGGCCCGGCAGGCAACGCCCCCAGGCCAGTACCGAGCGCACAAACTCCAGGTACATTTCCGACGAGTTCTGTTTGATGATCTTCTGATTGGCCAGCATCTGCTCGTAGCCGACCTCGAAGTTGAGGAATTCCCGGCTCAGGGTCCAGAGCGCCATGTAGTCGGCGACCTCCTCGTTCAACCCCAGACGTTCAATGAGCCGCATCCGAAGATCGAAGTTGAGCTCGGCCGCGCGGTCAAGCTCGCTGAACCCGCCGACGATGACGAGCGATTTGACGAGCTCTGGCGCCTGTTCGGCGAGCGCCAGCGCCATGGCACCGCCAAGTGAAGAGCCCAGCACATGCATCGGCCCGACATCGAGCGCTTTGATCAGGCCAACGAAGTCGTCTGCCCAGGCTTCGACGGTATAGGGCGGGTCCGATTTGGTCGATTGGCCGATGCCGCGGGGGTCGACGCCATACACCGTCACCTTCTCGGCAAGTGTTGGGATCGCCCTACGGTAATACTGATGGTCGAGACCGAGGCCCGGGATGAGCAGCAGTGGCTCGCCCGCGCCCGAAACCACGTAATGAAGCGCGGCGCCGTTCACGTTCGCATGCGGCATGGTTCTTCCACCTCGGTGCGGCTTTTGGTTGTCGGAGAGACTATCACGGCGTCCAACCCCCGAGTACCAACATCGGCATTCCCTCGGTATTCCGCGAAAGCGGGACTAGGTTTCGGCGCGCGCGGGATTGGCCCCAGCCCAAGCGGCACTTCGGCTGGCCGCCAAAGCCGCTTGATATTGCTCCTCGCGCTCAGCACCATGCCCGCAAGAGCGGTCCGGTATCGCCGGCCCGATTTCGCAAGGCAACGGCACACAGTCCACCCATGGTCGAGCGCACAAGATCACTACCGCCCTCCTTTGCTAGGCCGCGTGCAAAGATTGAGGCCGCACGCGAGCGGAATTTCGAGGGCACGATGGATCTCGTCGCCGACCGCCATCCGTTCTACCGGGCACTGATGGCCCAGCGCGGGCTCGTCCGCGCGGATTTCGGGACGCTTGCGGATTTGGCCAAATTGCCGGTCACGACGAAGCAAGACCTGATGGACCACGCCGACGATTTCGTGCTTAAGCGCGAGGGTCTCGACGAGGAAGTGCAAGCGGTCTGGGACGTGATGTACACGACCGGCTCGACGAGCGGGGTGCCCACGCCCTTCGTTTCGACCAGCTTCGATTTCTTCAACATCCTCCTGCTCAACCGGAACATGCTGCTGCTCCGCGGCGTGGGCGCGGACGACATCATCGCCAATCTCTTTCCGCTGACGCGGCGCCCCCACGGCGCCTTCACCCGGGCGCAACAGGCTCCGGCGGTGATGAACATTCCGGTCGTAGCAGCCCTGCCCGGCAATCCGTCGCCCCACTTCACCCTCGGCAATTCGACCGAGAAGGCCGTGCGCGTCGTCGAGCGCAGCCGCGCGACCCTTCTCTGGGGCGTTCCCTCCTTCATCCGCCGTCTCCTGCAGACGGCGCAGACCATGGACGCGGACTTTGCCGCCGTCCGCATGGTCTTTGTGACCGGCGAGGCGCTTTACGCCGAGGCGCGGGGCGATCTGATCGAACGGTTGGTCGCCTTGGGCGCGCGCGATCCCGTGATCAGCGGCTCCTACGGCATGACCGAGATGCAGGGCGGGCTCGTCGAATGTCCGACCGGCAACGGTTTTCACAACCCCCTGCCCGATCAATTCCTGGTCGAGATCGTCGACCCCGAAACCCACCAGCCTGTACCCGAGGGAACCGAGGGTCTGGTGCTGCTGACGCACCTCAACCGCCGCGGCACCGTGTTGTTGCGCTATGCGGTGGGCGATGTGAGCGCGCTCACACACGACGTCTGCCCGGGCTGCGGCGCCACCACCGAGCGCCTGATCGCCACGCCTCGCCGGGCCGATGCGCTGGTCAAGATCAAGGGCATGCTGGTCAACCCCGAGCCGTTGCTGGCCTGCCTATCAGGCGACAAAGCGATCGCCGCCTTCCGCCTCACGGTCGAGCACGCCGATCCCGCCGACCCGCTCTCAGCCGACGTGCTGCGCCTCCGCGTGGCGCC
>CAZBRE010000087.1:0-9759 GCA_964494065.1 uncultured Alphaproteobacteria bacterium | reverse complement strand
CGCTTGCCCCCACGGCCCATATAAAGCCGCACCACCCGCTCGTCGCCGATCATCGCCTGCGCCTCATCCTCGAGCTTGATCTGCCCGAGCTCGAGCACGAAGCCGCGGTCCGAGGCCTCGAGCGCCCGGCGCACGTTTTGCTCGACCATCAGGAAGCTCTTGCCCTTGTCGCGCAGCAGATGAACCGTCTCGAAGACCGTCTCGACCAGCCGCGGCGCGAGGCCGATCGAGGGCTCATCCAGCATGATCACCACGGGATCGACCAAGAGCGTCCGGGCGATCTCGAGGATCCGCTGTTCGCCGCCCGACAGGGTCCCGGCGAGCTGGTCGCGCCGCTCGGCCAGAAACGGAAAGAGCTCTTCCACCTCGGCGACCCGCGCGCGCATCAGCGCTTTGTCGGAGAGGACGTAGCCACCCATCGCAATGTTCTCGCGAATGGTCAGCTTCGGGAAGATCGAGTGGGTCTGGGGCACATAGGCGATACCGACCGTGAGCATCCGGTGGGCGGGGAGCGTGGAGATATCTTGTCCGTTCAGAACCACCCGCCCGGATTTGACCGGCAGGCTGTTGAAGATGCCCTTGAGCACCGTCGATTTCCCCGCACCATTATGGCCGATGACGGTCGCGATTTCTTGCGCGCCCAGGCTCAGATCGACCCCGTCGACAATGAGCCGTCCGCCATAGCCGGCCTTAAGACCGGATATTTCGAGAATGGGCAGCGCAGTGGTCATGGGGCGAACCAGTTCGGGTCAGCCGAGATACGCGTCGATGACGCGCTGGCTCGCCTGTACGGCTTCGGGTGCCCCCTCTTCGAGCACGGCGCCCTGATGCATCACGACGATGTGGTCGGAGACGTCCATGATGAACTCCATGTTGTGCTCAACAAGGATCAGCAGCGCGTCCTGCTCCTCGCGCATCTTGAGTATGAAGGCGCGCAGCGTGTCGAGCAGCGCCGGGTTGACGCCGGAGGCCGGCTCGTCGAACAGCAAGAGGCGCGGCCGACGCATGTAGACCGTCGCCAGCTCCAGGAGCCTTTTCTGGCCGAACGACAATCCCCCGGCCGGGAACTCCTCGTACTGGCTCAATCGGACGAGCTCGAGGAGACGCCGCGCTTCGTCTACGCCCTCCCGCAAATGCGCCGTGTTCCGGGTGAAGGCCTGGCCGATCGCGGCGGCAAGGGGTTTCCGCTGCACCGCGAAGAGCATGTTCTCAAGACAGGTCTTCTCAGGAAAGATGCGGCATTCCTGGAAGGTCCGCATCACCCCGAGCCTATGGAGCCGATGCGCCGGCCAGCCCGTGATGTCGCGGTCCTGGAAGGTAACCCGACCCTCCTCCGGCGTCTGCTGACCGGTGATGATGTCGAAAAGCGTCGTCTTGCCCGCCCCGTTGGGCCCGATGAGGCCGTAGGTTCCGGTGCTGTCGATCGAGATATCGACGCCGTCAAGCGCCCGGATGCCGCCGAAGGCCTTGCGCACGCCGGTGATCTCAAAGAGCGGCATTCCGTGACCTCTCAAGCCATTCGCGCAGCATCACCGGCAGGCCTGCGAGCCCCTTGGGCGCAAAAAGCGTGATCACCAGCAGTATCGCGCCGAAGATCACCAGGCGAAGCTCCTTGGCGATGCGCAGATATTCCGGCAGGCCGACGAAAAGGATCGAACCTAGAAGCGGTCCCGCCAGGAACCCCGCGCCGCCCACAACCACGATGAGCACGATGTTGATGCTCTCCAGAAGCTCGAACGAGAGTGGCGCCGCAACGCGCAAGAAGCTCACCTTGAGCACGCCGCCCAGCCCGGCAATCGCCGAGCCGATGGCAAAGACCGCGACCTTGTAAGCCATGGTGTTGACGCCCTTGAACGAGGCCAGCGTCTCATCCTGCTTGATGGCTTCGAGCGAACGTCCGAAGTCCGAGCGGACGAGCGCCCACTGCAGCACGAAAATGACGAGGGTGAAGCCGAGCGCCAGGTAGTAGAAGTTCTGGAGCGACAGGAAGGTGACGCCCTCGGGCCCGCCGAACGGGAGCGCATCGGGGCGCGGCACGCCGGGGAACCCTTCGGCCCCGCGTGTCACCTCGTCCCAATTGTTCATGACCAGGAAGAGGATCATGCCGAAGGCGAGCGTGACGATGATGAAGTAATGGCTGCGCAACCGGAGCGCCGGAATGCCGATGAGGGCGCCGGCCAGGCCGGCTACGGCCACCGCGGCCGGCATGGCAAGCCAGAACGACCACCCCGCATCGACCATCAGGATCGCCGCGACATAGGCGCCGACCCCGGCAAAGCCCATGTGGCCGAGCGAGACGAGGCCCGTATAGCCCAGCATCAAGTTGAGCCCCACCGCGGGGATCGCATAGATGCAGATGAGGATCGAGAGATGCAGCAGATAGGGCTGATCTGAAAAGAGCGTCGGGACCAGGAAGAGCAGCCCACCGAAAATGAGCGTCCCTACAAGCCCCCAACGGTCCTGGAATATTGACGGCATTCTCAAGCCTCGCCCCGCACACGGACGCCGAAGAGGCCCTGCGGCCGGAAGAGAAGAATGAGGATGATCACAACGAAGGTGACGGCGTCCCGGTAGTCGGTCGCGATCGCCAGGGTCGCGAGGGCCTCGGTGATGCCGATCAGGAGGCCTCCGATCACGGCGCCGGGAATGCTGCCCATGCCGCCGAGGAGGATCCCCGCCAAAGCCTTCACCAAGGGCAGATCGCCCATCTGGGGGAAGACCAGGAACAGCGGGCCGATCAGCGCCCCGCCCAGGGCCGCCAGCGCCGATCCGATGGCAAAGCTGACCCAGTACATGCGCTGGGTGTTGATGCCGACCACCGTTGCCGCCTCGTTGTTCTGGCTGGTGGCGCGCAGCGCCGTGCCGAACTTCGTGAACTTCAGGAACACGAACAGCACGCCCATGCAGGCGAAGGTCACGACGATGACCAGGATATGCTGAAGGCTGAACCGCAGCCCGCCGATCGGGACCAGAATTTCCGTCGCGCTCAGCTTGAACTGGATGCCCGTCGGGCCCCAGATTGCGATCACTGAGTTCTGGATCAGCAGCACCAGCGCCAGCGAGGCGATCACCTGGTTGCGGAGATTGCCGCGGAGCGGCTTGAAGACCAGGCGCTCCAGCACCGCGCCGATGGCCACCAGGCTCAGCATCGAGAGCAGCACCGCCGAGCCGTAATCGCCGGTCACATGCGCAAAGGCGGTGTAGGCCATGTAGCCGCCCAGCATGAACATCATGCCGTGGGCGAAGTTGAGGACGTGCATGACGCCGTAAATGAGGACCAGTCCGAGCCCGACCAGCACGTAGATGCTGCCCATCATCGTGCCGTTGATGATCTGCTCGAGGATCGCGTCAAACATCGCCGCTCAGCCGCGAAAACGCGTGAACCTGAGACCAAGAAGAAAGGACCCGCCGGTTGGGCGGGTCCTTGTCGTGAAACGGGCGATCAACCTTTGCCGCAGCCCGCGACGGCATCCTTTGGCGCCAGGATCTTGCGGGTCCCGTCGGCGCACCATTCGGTGATGTAGACGGGCGGGCTCGCCTGGCCGTTCTTGTCGAAGCGGATCTTCCCCATCACCCCGGTATAGTCGATCTTGGCGAGCTCCTCGCGGATCCGGCTTTTGTCGGTGACGGTCCCGCCATTCTTCATCGCCGCCAGTGCGATCATGAGCCCGTCATAGGACTGGGCCGCAAAGCCGTGCGCTTCCTCGCCGTACTTCTTCTCGTAGCGCGCGGAGAAGTTCTTGATACGCGGTACATCGGCCTTGGGCGGGAAGGCGCTGTACTGAACCATGCCGGCGATCGTCTTCTTATCGAGACGCTTTAAGAACCGGTTGGAGCCCATCGCCAGCGTTCCGATCAGCTGGATGTTGAGACCGGCGCTGCGGATCTGCTTGATCGCCAGCGAGCCGGGCTCCTCATCCATCAGCAGCACGACCGCCTTTGCCTTCTTGGCGCGGATGTTGGAGATGTGGCTGGAGAAATCGACCTCGCCGACATTGAAGTAGCCGGTATAGGCGTTCTTGATGTTTTTTGGCAGTTGCGCACCCAGTGTCCGGACACCGCCGCGCCCGGCATCATTGTTCCAGGCGATATAGGAGATGGGCGACCAGCCGTTCTTGGCGATGAAGGCCGCGAGCCCCTTGTTGAGCAGCGCCGCATGCGAGTTGACGCGGAAGAGATAGGGATTGCCGCCGCGGGTGAGGCTTGGCCCCGTCGGCACCGTCAGAATGAGCGGCAGCTTGAAGTCCTTGGCGATGGGCGCTTCGGCAGCTGCAACCGAGCTGCAGAGCTCGCCGAGGACGACCGGAACCTTGTCCACCGATGCGAGGCGCTGCATCGCTGAGGCGCCGGCGGCCGCATTGCAGTGCGTGTCGTATATCTTGAGCTCGACCTTGTAGGTCTTGCCGCCGACCGCGACCCCGCCCTTGGCGTTGACCTCCTCGGCGGCCAGCTTGAAGCCGTTCAGCTGGAACTTGCCCGGTGCGGCCAGCGGACCCGTCGTCGCCGAGACAATGCCGATCGTCAGCGTCTCGGCCGCGCTCGGGCTTGAAACGGCCAATGCGGTCGCCGTTGCGCCGGCTAGTAGGCCGAGGAATGTTCTGCGTGTTTTCATTGCTCTCCCCCTGTCCTGGGACGGATGAACTGTCTATTCCCGTGTAGGCTATCGAGCCTGTGCTCTAACCTGCCGAGGTTAGACTATTGCATCTGACCGGGCCCCGAAACAGACGAGGTCGACACGCATGACCGACAACCGCGAGGCGCAACCCAGCGCCGCCGACGTTTTGCTCGACCGATTGCGGGCGAACGGTGTCAGGTACTTCTTCGCCAATGCCGGCACGGACTTCGCCCCGATCGTTGAGAGTTTGGCGCAAGCCCGCCAAGCCGGCCGCGAGACGATCGAGCCGATCATCTGCGGACACGAAAATGCGGCCGTCTCGATGGCGCACGGCGTGGCCATGGTGACCGGCGAGCCCCAGGCCGTGATGGTTCACGTGAACGTCGGCACCGCCAACGCGCTCTGCGGGCTCATGAATGCTGAGCGGGAACAAATTCCCATCCTCTTCATGGCGGGGCGGACGCCTATCGTGGAAACTGGACTTCCGGGCAATCGCACCCTCAACATCCACTGGGCCCAGGAGATGTTCGACCAGAACGGTCTCGCCCGCGAGACGGTGCGCTGGGACTACGAGCTCCGCCACGCCTCGCAGACGGCGTCCATCGTCGAGCGCGCGCTCGCCATCGCCAAGAGCCAGCCCCGTGGCCCGGTCTATCTGTCCTTGCCGCGGGAAATCCTGGCGTCGCCGGTCGAGGACGGCGTTGCGGGTGCACCGGCAACCGTCGCGCCACGCGGCCTCGGCGCCCCTGATCCAACCGCGATCGATGCCGCAGCAGCGATCCTGTCCCATGCGGAGAATCCCCTTATCGTCACCGCCTCGGCGGGACGTGACCCATCCGCCGTCGACGCGCTGGTCCGCTTCGCCGACCGCCACGCCATTCCCGTCGTCGAGTTCCGGCCGCGCTATCTGAACTTTCCCGCGAGCCATCCCATGCATGGGGGCTACGAGGTGGGCCCCCACATTGAGGCGGCCGACGCGGTCCTCGTCCTCGACTGCGACGTCCCCTGGATTCCAGCCCTCGCTGCGCCGAAACCGGGAACCCCCATCATCCAGGTCGGCGCCGATCCCCTCTTCGCCCGCTATCCCCTGCGCGGCTTCGGCTCCACGGTGACCATTGCCGCCGAGGTGCCGACCGCACTCGAAGCGCTCTCTTTGCAATTCGACGGTGACGACGCCGAGATCGAACGCCGGCGCAAACGCGCCGCACGGGCCCACGACGAGATGCGCGCCAAGGCAAAGGCGGCGCTGCAGCCCGCCGATGGCGGCGTCATGACCTTCGCCTGGGCGAGCCATTGTCTGGCCGAAGCGGCGGGCAATGCTGCGACCTACGTCAACGAGTACCCTTTGGTCAGAGGCGCCATCAATATCGACCGGCCGGGCGGCTTCTTTGGCTCCAGCCCCGCGGGCGGTCTCGGCTGGGGTTTGCCCGCCGCGCTTGGCGCCAAGCTGGCCGAGCCCGACCGGTTGGTCGTCTCCGCCCAGGGCGACGGCTCCTACGTCTTCTCAAATCCCGCCGCCTGTCACCAGATTTCAGCGAAGCACGACCTTCCCGTGCTGAGCGTCATCTTCAACAACGAGGCCTGGATGGCCGTCGAACGGGCGACGCGGGGCATGTACCCTGAGGGTGCGGCCGCGCGGGCGAACGAGTTCCCCTTGTCGCGGCTCGACCCATCGCCGGCCTTCGAGAAATACTGCGAAGCCTGTGGTGGATGGGGCACCCAGGTGGACGATCCCGACGCCCTCCCCGGCGTGCTTGAAAAGGCCGTCGATGTCGTGCAAGGCGAGGGCCGCCAGGCGCTCGTCAACATTCGGTGCCGGTGAGGCGCTGCCAGTGAAGCGCTACCTGTGGCGCGCCTTAGCGGGTCGTCTATTCCGCGGCCGACGCTTCAGGCTTGCCGGCCCGCGCTGCTCCTTCCTGGATCAGGCGCACCAGGTCTTCGGTGGTCCGCACGTCGCCGAACGACGCCATGAAAGTCAGCAAAGCCGCCTGATGCTCGGCGTCGCTGCGCGCCGCATTGGCGTCGGAGACCATGATCGTCTTGTAGCCAAGCTGCATGGCATCCCGCGCCGTCGAATCGCAGCACAGATTGGTCATCGTCCCCACGACAATCACTGTGTCGATGTCTCGGGCAACGAGTTCCTTTTCGATCTCCGAGCCATATCTGGCAAAGGCGCTATAGCGTGCCTTGTCGAACTGGATATCTTCCGGTTCCACCTCCAGCTCCGGCCATAAGGCCCGGCCGGGCGCACCCGGCGCCAGACCTTCGAGGATGGCCTCGGCGACCTCCGGCGAGACCATGTGATCGAAGAAGCTGTTCCAACCGCCAGCCGGCACGCGCGGGAAGGTCGCGACGGAAAACGCCACGAGACCTCCGGCGTCCCGCAGCGCCCGGGTGAGCCGGTTGATGTTGGGTACGATCTCCCGCGCCGCGGGCACTTCTGAGGGCGCGCCTGGGTCCATGAAGGTGCGCTGCATGTCGATGACCAGGAGCACCGTTCGCGCCGGCTCGATGGTCTCGAAGGCGTGCGTCCGGCCTCGGCGTGTTGCGATCCGCTCGGCCAGTTCGGCCGGAACCTCGAATTTGTGCATCACGCCACCTCGATCTTTGCCTAGACCCGCAGCACCACTAAGCTGGCCCACTATACCAGGAAAAGGAAGACGCCATGCCCAGCGACGCGGCGCACGACATTCTCGCGATCGACACGGTCGTCAACCCGATCACGCCTGAAATCCTGAAGACCCGGCCCGATTGGACCGACGACTTCTACACGAGCACGGTCAAGCGCGAGGCGCGGGTGACGAAGGGCTACAGCTACTCCCAAACGCTGGAGATGATGGACGCCGCCGGGATAGAACGGGCTTTCCTCGTTGCCGCCAGGATCGGCCAGCCCGGTTTGGTAGGGAGCTGGACCCTCCCCTACGAAACCGTCTACGAGGCCGTCAAAGCTCACCCCGATCGTTTCCATGGCTTGGCGGGCATTGATCCTACCGCGGGCATGGACGCGGTCCGCGAATTGGAGCGCGCGGTCAATGACTACGGCTTCATCGGCGCGCACGGCTATCCCCATTGGTTCGAGCTCGCGCCCGATCATGCGCGCTGGTATCCGATTTACGCCAAATGCGTCGAGCTCGACATTCCCATTCTGCTCCAGGTCGGCCAGTCGTTGATCTACGAGCCGCGCCGGCCGCTCCGCTCGGTCGGCCGGCCGATCACCTTCGATGCGGTCGCCTGCGATTTCCCCGAGCTCAAGCTCTGCGGCATCCACATCGGCATCCCCTGGACCGACGAGATGATCGCCATGGCGTGGAAGCACCCCAACGTCCACATCATCGCCGATGCCCACGCGCCAAAGCACTGGCCACCTCAGTTCGTCCGCTACATCGACAGCTACGGGCAGGACAAGGTGCTCTTCGGCACCGACTTTCCGGTGCTTTCCTTCGAGCGCATGCGCAGCGAAGTGGAAGCGTTGGGCTTGCGAGACGAGCCAAAGCGCAAGTTCCTGCGCTCAAACGCGATCAAGCTCTTCAATCTCGATTTGCCTGCCTGACCGCGCTGGCAAGCGCTCTAACGTAGACTGAGACGCTACTGAACTCGACATAAATTACTCTTATTAAGAGATCAAATAAATGTTATTTCTAATATTAAGAGCACCAATACTACGATTTTGCAAAACGGTTCTGCCGTATAAGCTTAGCAACAGTAAATCCACTACAACTCATAATTACGCACTGTTTGCCGTACCCACCGACGGCTCAATTCCCCAATGGTCTCCAAGCGCACCATCGTCGACTTTGTGCGCGGCGCACGCTCCCCCCATGCCAGCACCTTGTTTGCCATCCGGACTGCCTTCGAAACAGGCGGGATCGAGTTCATTGATGAGAACGGTGGCGGTGAAGGACTGCGATTTAGAAATCGCAATTAGCGCCCGCTCCGGTAATTGAGACAGTGCCGACAGCCACGTCTGCTGTCCGCCCAAAAGCGGTCATCGCTGGCGTCATGATCTATGACCGCTTATGACCCATTGCAGACATGCCAATGCCAAGGCTCGGACATCGGCGAACCTTCTGTCGAAATGACACATTGGCAGTACGCGATGCCGGTGTCCGGCTTTACAGCTGCCCCTTGTGGCGTCGACTGACGCCACCCTTGATGCGAACCGGGTTGCGCAGCTGATCGACATAGGACGGCCGCTTCGGCTCGCCGAAGAACCAGGTCGCGGGTCCTGCAATTGATCAGGTATTGTCCGCAAACCGGCGGCCTGATTGTTGAAGGGACAAAAGTGCACCGCAGAATCTCTGTGTGTCAGTAACCCATCCCAGGAAACTCTGCACATTGAAGACGGTGGCATCCTTTAAGTATTGCGGACCTGCCTCATTGGTTGCGTCGCTGATCAGCAGGGGCAGATAATCGCGATAGAACGCGTCCCGGATTGTCGCCTCCACGCAGACATTCGTCGCAATGCCGACAACAGCGATACTTTCAACCTTCCGCGCACGCAAAATTGAATCGAGATTAGTCTCAAAGAATCCACTCAAGCGGGTTTTGGGAACCACGATATCGCCGTCGCGCGGTTTCAGCTGGTCTACGATTTCATAGTCCCATGTGCCCCTGGTAATCGCAGTTCCTGCAAGATCAGTTCGCGTTCGCATAAGACGCCAAGCGGTCGACTTGTGCCAATTCGAGCCCCCAACCCTGCCAGCGTCATGCATTTCGCTGAACCAGCCCATTTGAAGATAGACGATCGGGATGGCGACGCGCCTCGCCGCGTTGAGCACCTTCTCGCAATTTTCGACAGTCTCAGCCGCACCTGAAACGTCATAGCCAGCGCGCGCAAGATAGCCATCGGTGGAGACAAACCCATTCTGCATATCCACGACGATTACGACCGAACGCTGGGGTTGAATTGTGAGCACCTCAGGCTCCGCAGGGATTTCGATATTGTCTGGCTCTGTCATGCTTTCAATCCCCGCACCATGCCCAAATGGATGGCACGCTCCTCAATCCTGCCGGCTTCAGACAACAATCCGGTCTAGCCTAGCACAGACTTCATCATCCGATGCTTCACCTGCTTTTGCTTTGCTAACGCCCCTCCAGACAAGAGGACCGACGGTTTCAACTTCCGCATTTCCGCTTGTGGCTAT
>CAZBRE010000086.1:7679-18073 GCA_964494065.1 uncultured Alphaproteobacteria bacterium | reverse complement strand
CGGGCGAGGTTCGCCTTGGTGCCGGGACAATCGCTCTCGTAATTCGCCAGGATACGCCGGACGCGTTGGGTGACTTTCATCGGGAAAAGCTCGCTGCTATCGGGTTGATGCCGGTGCCGGGATTTGGGATCGCCGCTGGAAACGGACGGGCCGGCGCGCACAACTTGGTGCGGCCGTCCATACGATCCCGTGATTATCCCACAAGTGAGGCGTTTGCAAACCCGTGTCCGATCCGGGCTGCCATCAGCTTGAAAGCAGGCCGAATGCCGTCTCCTCCGGATCGCGGATCCCCGCCATATCGAGGGACACGCGCAACCCCGTCAGGACGCGCATACCCGATTGCTCGGCCATATCCGCGAGCTTGGCCGCGACGTCGGGCGCACCGCGGAAGCACACCGCCTCGACGCCCTCGCGCAACGCCGCCATGGCGTCGCCGGGCCGGTCGCCGCAATCGAGCACCGCAAGCGAGCGCGCGTCCGGCTCGGCCTCGCGCGCCGCGGCAATGATCGCCCGGAACATCCCGGCCCCCATCGAGGCCGACGCGACCGGCGGGCTCGCCAGCACAATCGGCCAGCCGGCGCGCGTCGCCGCCCTCAGCGCAGCCGTCGCCTGCGCCGCCGTGTGGACGACGAACACCGGACCGTCGATCTCGCCCTCGACCTCACCGACCATCTCGCCATCACTCTGGTATGAGCTTCCTGACATCCCGTCTCACAGTCTAAATCCTTTCTTGCGCATAACGCGCCATGTGAATAGGTCATGATCGGCCGGTCCGGCAGCGTGACCGGCCCGGCGCACGGCGTTTTCTGTCGCCAAGCGGAGCAGCTTCGATGAGCCCCCGAGACGACCAGCCCGAGCAATCGGACAAGAACGCCCAAACGAAATCCCGGAACGGTCTGCGGGGCTGGATCAGGGCGCCGTTCTCGCGCCGCCGGCGCGTCTGGACCGTCGGCGTGCTTGTGCTGGCAGCGGCCGTCGTCTGGGGCATCGCCACCGCGTTCGAACGACCGACGGTCACCGTGGTTGCGGTCAGCCGCGGCCCGGCGGTCGAGGCGGTCTACGCGACCGGCGTGATCGAGCCGGTGCATTGGGCCAAGGTCGCGCCGACCATCGTCGGGCGCATCGCCGAGGTCGAAAAGCGCGACGGCGCCAAGGTCAAGAAGGGTGACGTGCTGATGCGCCTCGACGACCGCGAGGCACGGGCCAATCTCGCCCAGCTCGAGGCACGCCTCAAATTCACCCGCGAGGAGCTCGAACGCTACCAGGCGCTCGTGCAGCGGCGGATCACCAGCCAGCAGGCCTACGAGCGCGCCCGCTCCGACCATGTTCAGGCGATTGCCGCCGTCGCCGCCGCCCGTCAGCGCCTCAACGACTACACCCTGACCGCACCGCTCGACGGCATCGTGTTGCGCCATGACGGCGAGGTCGGCGAGACCGTCTCCGCCGGCCAGGTGCTCTACTGGGTCGGGCGCGAATACCCGCTCCGCGTGGTCGCCGAGGTCGACGAGGAGGACATCCCGCTCGTGAAGCTCGGGCAGAAGGCGCTGCTGACCGCCGATGCCTTCGGCGAGCGCGTGTTTGCTGGAAAGGTGGCGGAGATCACGCCCAAGGGCGATCCCGTCAACAAGAACTACCGGGTTCGGATCGCCATTCCCGATACCACGCCGCTGCGCATCGGCATGACGACCGAGGTCAACATCGTCATTCAGCAGCGACCGCGGGCGCTCCTCGTGCCCTTCTCGGCCCTGCGCAAAGGTGCGGTCTTTACCGTCGTCGATGGCCGCGCGCGGCGCAAGACGGTCAATTCCGGCATCGTCGGCGACAAGCAGGTGGAGATCCGCGGCGGCCTTTTGGACGGTGAGCTCGTTGTCGTCAACCCGCCCGAGGGCCTCCAGGACGGCGACCGGGTTCGCGTCAAGCGCACCACACCCGCGAGCTGACCTCCCATGCCGCTCGCCTTCGACATCGCGCTGACCCATCTCCTCACCCGCAAGCGCCAGACCGCGGTTTCGATGCTCGGGGTGGCGATGGGGGTCGGCTTTGCGATCGCCACGGCCGGGTTGATGGACGGCTTTCAGACCTATTTCGTCTCCAAGGTCATCGACGTTACGCCGCACATCATCATGAAGGACGAGTATCGCATGCCGCCGGTCCAGCCCGCGGCCATACGCTATAGCCACGGCGCCTTCTCCTTGCGCGGCGTGCGGCCGCGCGACGAGATCCGAGGCATCCGCCGCGCTCAAAGCATTATCGCGTCGCTCTCCCAACGCGATAACCTCTCCGTCGCACCCACCCTCGAGGGCCAGGTTTTCCTCCGCTACGGCTCCAAGGATGTCGGCGCGAGCCTGATCGGCATCGAGCCCGACCGCCAGCGCACCGTGAGCAACCTCGAACGCGACCTGACCGCAGGCTCGCTCGACGCCCTCAAGACCTCGGCCAACGGCCTCATCGTCGGCCTCGACCTGGCGCGCAAGCTCGGCGTCAAGATGCGCGACACCGTCACCGCCGTCTCGCCCGCCGGCGTAATCCTCAAGATGAAGATCGTCGGCATCTTCCGGACCGGGCTCATCAATCTCGACGGCAGCACCGCCTACGCGCTCTTGAAGAAGGTCCAGGTGCTGCAGAAGCGCACCAACGTGATCAACCAGATCAACATGCGCCTGAAGGATGCCGATCAGGCCCGCCGCGTCGCTGCGAGCATCGAGCGGCGCTTCCGCTACCGAACCGAATCCTGGCAGGAAGCGAACGAGGGCGTGCTTGGCGTCTTCGTGATCCAGCACGCCATCATGTACGCCACCACCGGCGCCATCCTGGTCGTCGCCTGCTTCGGCATCTTCAACGTCATCTCAACCATCATTTTCGAGAAGACCCGCGACATCGCCATCCTGAAATCGATGGGCTTCGAGGAAGGCGATATCCGCACGATCTTCCTCATCGAAGGCGTCGCGGTGGGCATCCTCGGAAGCCTGCTCGGATGGGGCCTCGGCTATGCACTTCTGCAGTTACTGGCCAGCGTGAAGTTCGACGTCGAAGGTATTGTAAAATTGCAAGGTTTCGTTCTGCATTCGACCTGGGTGCATTACGCTGTCGGGACCGTCGCGGCGATGGGCTCCGCGGCCTTCGCGGCTTATCTCCCGGCGCGCAAGGCAGCGCGTCTGCGGCCGGTCGACATCATCCGGGGCGCGGCATGAGCACGCCCGTCATCGAAGCGCGGAACGTGACCCGCGTGCTGCAGGGCCTGATCCCGGTGACGCTGGTGCGCGACGTCAACATGAGCGTCCAGCAGGGCGAATTCGTCTCGATCGTGGGCCCGTCGGGATCGGGCAAGTCGTCGCTGCTCTATCTGCTCGGGCTGCTCGACGTGCCGACCAAGGGCGAGCTCTTCCTGCAGGGCATCGAGACCAGCACGCTCGAAGATCATGAGATGGCCCGGCTCCGCCTGGAAAAGCTCGGCTTCGTCTTCCAGTTCCACTTCCTGCTGCCCGAATTCGATGCGCTGACGAACATCATGGTGCCGATGCGGCGTCTGGGAAAAATGAGCTATCGGGCGATGCGCGATCGGGCCCGCCAGCTCCTCGCCGATTTCGGCCTCGAGGAAGCGGCGGACAAGCGTCCCGGTCAGCTTTCCGGCGGCATGCGCCAGCGCGTCGCCGTCGCCCGCGCGCTCGCAAACGACCCGCTCGTCATCCTCGCCGACGAGCCGACGGGCAACCTCGACCAGAAGAGCGGCCGCAACGTCTTCGACATCTTCGAGCGCCTGGTCGACGACATGGGCACCACTATCATCGCCGTCACCCACGACGAACATTTGGCCGCCTTGACCCAGCGCCAGATCACCATTGTCGACGGCGTGATCCACACCGACCACAGGGTTAACAGGGGGTTGCCGCCGACAGGCAATGAGGACCGTCCGGGTCATGGAATCTAGCCGGCGGTCGTGAATTCCCCCTTGCGCATTTTGAGAAAACGCCCAATTGTGTGGCGCGGGTTACAAGCGACCCTGGCATACCCTCGCGAGCGGCCTTCAGCCTAGACGAGATGATCCCAGTAGTTGTGGCCTGTTGAGTGCGTTGCGGTGGCCGTTCCAGGACGGTTCTCCGTATAGTGATTGTGTGAAAGGAGTTGCCATGCCTGCTGGCACCGTTAAGTGGTTCAACCCTGTCAAGGGTTATGGTTTCATCGAGCCGGAGGAAGGCGGCAAGGATGTGTTCGTACATATCTCTGCCGTTCAGCGCGCCGGTATGGAGACCTTGCGCGAAGGCCAGAAGATCCAATTCGAAGTCGTCCCCGGCCGGGACGGCAAGACGTCGGCGGACAACCTAGTCGCCCAGGACTAGCTGAATCGCCCGGCCCCGCAAGGAATGCGGGGCCGGGCGCACCGCTTTCACGCTGCGGCCAGCGCGGCGTTCCGGTTTCAGAGTCGCGGCGTTCACGGGCGCCGTGCTCGTTACCATTGTCCCGTCGATAGCCGCACCGCGTGCGGCAGCGGGAACCAAATTCCTAATCGAAGGAGTAGGTCCATCTATGGCAAGAAAGCCCAATTACAGCTTTGAGAAACGCGAACGCGAGCGCGCCAAGGCCGCCAAGAAGGCCGCGCGTCTCGCCGCCAAGGCCGAGAAGGCCGAAGCCCGCAAGGGTGAGCTGGAAGGCGGCGACGGCGTCGCGCACGACGACGCGCCGGCCGCCGAGCGCTCGCCCGGAGAATAACATAGTATTCAGGGACTTGGCGCCCGGCGGGCCGCTCGGCGGCCCCGGGACCGCCCTCACAAAAATTTGAACACGCAAAGGACCGCCGGCCGCTGGCCGGCGTTTCCGTGTCGGCCGGGCTATCTGTTCAGCCGAGCTTGCCCATCGCGACGGCGGTATCCGACATCCGGTTGGAGAAGCCCCACTCGTTGTCGTACCAGGAGAGGACGCGGCAGAAGCTGCCCTCGATCACCTGGGTCTGGGTCGCGTCAAACGTCGAGCTCGCCGGATTGTGGTTGAAGTCGCTCGAGACGAGCGGCGCCGTGTTGACCTCCAGAATGCCCTTGAGCCGTCCGCCGGTCGCCTGATTGATGGCGCCGTTGATCTCCTCGACCGTTGTGTCGCGCGGCGTGTTGAACTTGAAGTCGATCACCGAGACGTTGGGCGTCGGCACCCGGATCGAGGTGCCGTCGAGCTTGCCGTTCAATTCCGGCAGCACCAGACCGACCGCGCGCGCCGCACCCGTTGAGGTCGGAATCATCGACATCGCCGCCGCCCGCGCGCGCCGCAGATCGGAATGCAGCGTATCGAGCACCGGCTGGTCGCCCGTATAGGCGTGGATCGTGGTCATGAAGCCGCGCTCGATGCCGATCGCCTGGTTGAGCACATGCGCCACCGGCGCAAGGCAATTCGTCGTGCACGACGCGTTGGAGACCACCGTGTGACCGGCCTCGAGCTTGTCGTCGTTCACGCCGTAGACGACGGTGATGTCGGCGCCGCTCGCAGGCGCGGAGACCAGCACGCGCTTGGCCCCCTGCTCCAGATGGACGCTCGCCTTTTCCTTGGAGGCGAAGATGCCGGTGCATTCCAGCACCACATCGACCCCCGACCAATCGAGCTTCGAGGGATCGCGTTCGGCGGTCACGCGGATCTTGCCGGTGCCGGGATCGAGCCAATCATCGCCGGTCTTCACCTCGCCCGGCAGGGTGCCGTGAACGCTGTCGTATTTCAGCAGATGCGCATTGGTCTCCACCGGGCCCAGATCGTTGATGGCGACGAACTCGACGTCGTCGCGCTTGGCTTCCAGCGCCGCCCGCAGGATCAGCCGACCGATCCGCCCAAACCCGTTGATTGCCACCCGAACCGCCATTCGATCCTCCTTGGTAAAGTCGTCCGCTCAGAACTGCGTCTGATCGGTCGGCGCCCCCGGCGTGTGACACACCGCCTCGATGTTGTGCCCGTCCGGGTCGAGCACGAAGGCGCCGTAATAATGCTCGTGATAGTGCGGCCGCAGTCCCGGCCCGCCGTTGTCGCGACCACCGGCCTCGATCGCCGCGGCGTAGAAGGCATCGACCTGATCGCGCGTCTGCGCCCGAATGGCGACGTGCGAGCAAATCGAAGGCACGCCGTCCTGGCCGATCCAGAAATCGGGGAACTCGGCGCCGAAGCCGACCGCCGCATGGCCGCCGGTCATCTCCGCGGTCACCTCCATCAGCACCCCGTAGCCGAGCGGCGCCAGCGCCTTCGCGTAGAAGGGCTTGCTGACCGCAAGGTCGGATACGCTGACGCCGATATGGTCGATCATCCGAGCCGCTCCTTCGCCGCGGCCACGACGGCCCCGGCCGTGATCCCGAAATGCTTATAAAGCTCGCCCGCCGGTGCAGAGGCCCCGAAGGAGCGCATGCCGATGAAGGCACCCTTGGGTCCGATCCAGCGCTCCCAGCCGAACTCGACCGCCGCCTCGACCGCGACGCGAACGCCGCCCTCGTCACCCAGCACAGCGGCCTGATACCCCGCATCCTGCGCCGCGAAGAGCTCCCAGCACGGCATCGAGACGACCGCCGCGCCGATGCCTTCGGCCTGCAGCATCTCCCGCGCGGCCATGGCGATCTCGACCTCCGATCCGGTGGCGAGCAGCGTCACCGCGCGCGATCCCTCGGCTTCGGCGAGCACATAGGCGCCGCGGGCGCAGCGGTTCTCGTCGGTGTAAGCATCGCGCAGCTCCGGCAGTCCCTGGCGCGTCAACGCCAGAACGGAGGGCGCGTCGGCGCTTTCGAGCGCCAAGGCCCAGCACTCCGCCGTCTCGCTCAGATCGGCCGGGCGATAGACGTTGAGGCCCGGGATCGCGCGCAGCGCCGCCAGATGCTCGACCGGCTGATGCGTCGGCCCGTCCTCGCCGAGCCCGATCGAATCGTGCGTCATCACATAGATGACGCGGAGCCCCATCAGCGCCGACAGCCGAATCGACGGCCGCGCATAGTCGGTGAAGACGAGGAAGGTCCCGCCATACGGCACCACGCCCTTGTGCAGCGCCAAGCCGTTCATCACCGCCGCCATCCCGTGCTCGCGCACGCCGTAATAGACGTAGGCCGGCAAGGGGAACGAGCCCGGCGCCACGACGCCTTCGGACGCTGCCTTGGTGTTGTTGGAGCCGGTGAGATCGGCCGAGCCGCCGACCAGCTCCGGCATCACTTCGGCCAGCGCGTCGAGCGTATTGCCCGAGGAGACGCGCGTCGCCTGCTTGGGCTTTTCCTCCGCCGCCAGGCGCTTCACGCCTTCGATCGCCGCCGCGAAACCCTCCGGCAACGCTCCCGACTGAAGCCGCTCGAAGGTGTCCCGCGTCTCCGCATCGAGCGCCGCAATCCGCGTTTGCCAAGCGGCCCGCGGCTCGGCGCCGCGCCCGCCCGCCGCGCGCCAGGCCGCCAGGATGTCGCCCGGTATCTCGAAGGGCGGGTGCGGCCAGCCGAGCGCCTCGCGCGCGCCGGCGATCTCGTCGGCGCCCAGCGGGCTGCCATGCGCGCCCGACGTGCCGGCCTTGGTCGGCGCGCCGTAGGCGATCGTCGTCTTGCAGGCGATCAGCGAGGGCTTGTCCGCCGCCTTGGCCGCCGCGATGGCGACATCGACCGCCTCCGGATCGTGGCCGTCGACCGCCTGCACCGCCCAGCCGCTCGCGGCAAAGCGCGCCAGCTGGTCGTCGGTGACCGAGAGATCGGTCGGCCCGTCAATCGAGATCGAATTATCGTCGAACAGCACGATCAGCCGGTCGAGCTTCAGATGCCCGGCGAACGAGATCGCCTCGTGGCTGATCCCCTCCATGAGACAGCCGTCGCCGGCGATCACGTAGGTGTGGTGATCGACCGCCGCTCCGCCGAACCGCTCGGCCAGGAGGCGCTCCGCCAACGCCATGCCGACCGCGTTGGCAAGCCCCTGCCCCAAGGGCCCGGTCGTCGTCTCGATGCCGGTTGCATGGCCGTATTCGGGATGGCCCGCGGTGCGCGCGCCGAGCTGCCTAAAATCGCGCAGCTGCTCGAGCGTCATGTCCTCGTAACCGGTGAGATACAGGAGCGCGTAGAGTAGCATCGAGCCATGCCCCGCCGAGAGCACGAAGCGGTCGCGGTCGGGCCAGTCGGGATGGGCCGGGTCGAACTTCAGGTGGCGCGTGAACAGCACCGTCGCGACATCGGCCATGCCCATCGGCATGCCCGGATGGCCCGACTTGGCCGCCTCCACGGCGTCCATCGCGAGCGCGCGGATCGCGTTCGCCATATCAGCGTGGGGAACGGCTGCGGCATCGCCGGCGGGCGCCGCCGAGTGCGGGTTGCTGACGGGGTTTGCGGCTTTCATTAGGTCTCGCTTACGGGCGTCTGGCTTTGGGGGCGTCTTGTTCGGGGGCGTTTCGTTCAGGCGGGCGGGATCGGCGCAAAAATTGCCGCAACGACCCCCCGAGTGATGGCGCCGAAGATGCCGGGGCCGGGCCGCACGGTCAACGGTAAAGGAGCGTCAGCAGTAAAGGGCCCCCAAAGGCGAAGGTCGTCCACGAGGAATTACGGCTGCGCCCCAGGTCGTCAAGCCGCGCCCTGCCACTGTTGCGGCAAGCACGGTTATGCGGCAGGATTTCCGTGCCGGGCGGGAGTGGGCCCGCCGCCGCGCACCCCGGGGGGAGTAACCCGATGCCCTTCATTCTAAATGCCTGGTACGTCTGCGCCTGGCCGCAGGAAATCACCGAGGACGCGATCCTCGCCCGCACCATCTGCGACGAAGCGATGGTCTTCTATCGCGCCGCGGATGGACGCGTGGCGGCGCTGGAGGACCGCTGCTGCCACCGCCAGATGCCGCTGTCCCTGGGTTGGCTCGAGGACGGCACGGTGCGCTGCGGCTATCACGGGCTGCGCTTCGATGCGGCTGGTGCCTGCGTGGAGATCCCCGGCCAGGCGAACATCCCGCCGCGCGCCAAGGTGCGCACCTTCCCGACCGTGGAGAAGCATGGCTGGGTCTGGGTCTGGCCGGGCGATGCATCGCAGGCCGATCGCACGGCGATCCCGGAAATGTTCGCGCCCAACGACCATCCCGACTGGAGCTCTGCCGGCGGCACGACCTATCTCGAATGCCACTACCAGCTCATCAGCGACAACCTGCTCGACCTCACCCACGAGAACTACATCCACCGCACCAGCCTCGGCAATCAGGACGTGGTCGAGCATCCGATCACGGTGAGCGGTGATGAAAATCGGGTCACCGTCACCCGGCTCATCCCCGACCACGACCCGGCCCCGTTTTGGAAGGCGTCACTGAAGGCGGCGAAGAACTTGACCGAAGACGTGAACTGCGACCGTTGGCAGGTCATCCACTTCGAGGCGCCGGCCAACCTGGCGCTCGAAGTCGGCGTGGCGCCGGCCGGCACCGGCGGGCTCACCGGCGACCGCAGCCAGGGTGTGGAGGGCCGGAACCTCAACGCCATCACCCCGGAGACCGAGGACACCACCTGGTACTTCTGGACGCTGGCGCGCAACTTCAGCCGCGCGCCCGAGCACGACCAGGCTTTCGCCGACCGCGTCGCGGCGATCTTCGAGGAGGACAAGGCGGCAGTGGAGGCGGTGCACCAGGTGATGAAGCGCAATCCCGGACGCCGCGTGATCGACGTCAACGCCGACGCCGGCACCGTCGCCGCGCGCCGCATGGTCGACCGGCGGCTCGCTGCGGAAGCTGCCGGAGCGCAGGCGGCCGCGGAGTAGCGCCCGACGGCACGCGCCGAACGTCCTGCGCGACGGGCGCGGGGCACCGATCAGGGTGACAGGACACTGACATGCGCCTTCGCGCCCTTTTCACCTGGAAGACGCTCTGTCTGATCGCCCTTGCCGGCATCGTCGCCGGCGGTGCGCTCGCGGCGATCGACCGCCACGTCGGCAGCCGCGCCGCGGGCCGTGCCTATTTCAGTGTCCGCAAGGTGCCGGCGCGCCCGGTCGCCCTCCTCCTCGGCACCTCCAAATGGATCGCCCGGGGCCGGCCCAATCTCTTCTATCTTTTCCGGATCAGGGCGGCGGCGCGGCTCTTCCACGCCGGCAAGGTGCGCGCCATCCTGGTGAGCGGCGACAATTCGAGCAAGCACTACAACGAGCCCGAGACGATGAAGGCCGACCTCATCGCTGCCGGCGTGCCTGAAAAGTACATCACGCTCGACTTCGCCGGCCGCCGCACGCTCGATTCGGTGGTGCGCGCCAAGACCATCTTCGGCCAGTCCGCCATCACAATCGTCTCGCAGCATTTTCACAGTGCGCGCGCGCTCTACATCGCCGACGCGCACGGCATGGACGCCGTCGCCTATCTCGCCAAGGGCACGCGCGGGCACCGCCGCCTCCGGGTGCGTCTCCGCGAAGTCGTCGCCCGCGCCCGCGCCTTCCTCGACGTGAACCTGCTCGACACCCGCCCCC
>CAZBRE010000086.1:0-7579 GCA_964494065.1 uncultured Alphaproteobacteria bacterium | reverse complement strand
GTCGTCGCCCGCGCCCGCGCCTTCCTCGACGTGAACCTGCTCGACACCCGCCCCCGCTTCGGCGGCAAGCGCGAGACGGTGACCTTGAAGCCCGCGAAAGCCGCCGGGAAGTAGCCCGCCCCTACTCCTTGTCCGGATCCCTCGTCGCGCTCCAGGATTTCGACGTGCCCTGCACCATGTGCCGTACGTTCTCGATGCCCTGCGGCTCTTCGAAGAAAAGCGTGCGCTTGGCGGCCATCTCGGTCATGTCCTGGGTCACGTACATGATCGTGTCCTCGTCGCCCGTCGCCGCGTGCTCGTGATAGGCCCAGGCGGGACAGACGATCGTATCGCCCTTCTTGTACGGGAATTTCGTACCCTCCACCGTGGTGAAGCCCGTCCCCTGCAGATAGTGGTAGATGGCGACCGAGTTGTGCCGGTGGTTGGGCACCACCTCGCCCGGATGGATGAGCTGGATGCCGATGAAGATGCCCGGCGAGGCGCCCGCCAGCTCGCCGTGATCCTCGTTGACCAGCGAGACGAAGCGCCGCTCGGCGTGGCGAAGCGGGTCCTTGCCCAGCTCCTCCAGCGTTTCCATCATGTCCTCGGCCGACCATTTGGCCGGGCGGACATTGTGATGGCGCACGCGCTGGAAATACTCGTCCGCGGTGACAACCCGGCCATTGCCGAAGCCCGGCTCGTTGCGGCCCTCGCTCTCGTCCGCGGTTTCACCAGCCGCCGTACCGGCCGTCGCGTCGGATTTTTCCATAGTCCTGCTCCCCGCCAATGTGCCTGTCAGATTGCTTGAGCGTCTGCGCCAAGCCTAGCACGCACGGCCGGGCGTGCTAAGAGTTGCGCCTGCCAACGCCCCCCACTGCGGCGGTTCTCGATTGGAAGCACAGCCAGCGCAGGAAACTTCTCACCCCGCCAGCGGCGGAAAAGCGCTTGCGGTGTTGTTGGCGCTCGTCACCTGCGTCATCTGGGGCGCCTGGTTTCCGGTGGTCCGCCTCGGCGTGCTGGCTGACGGACTCACCCCGTGGGACATGGCGTTCCTGCGCATGATCTTCCCGCTGGTACTGCTGACCCCGCTGGTCTGGCGCCACGGCCTCAAGGCCGGCCGCGCCGGCTGGCCGGGCTCGTTTGCGCTGGCCTTCACCCTGGGCCCGCCTTTCGCCTGGGTGATGGGTCACGGCATCGCGCATGCCCCGGCCGCCCATGCCGCGATCGGCACGCCCGGCGTCTTTCCCGCGATCGTTTTCCTGCTGGGCCTCGTCTTTCTCGGTGACGCCGGCACGCCGCGACGCTGGGCGGGACTTGCCCTGGCCGTGGCGAGCGTTGGGCTCATCGGCACGACCCTGATCGGCAGCGCGTCTGGCGGCGGCGCTCCGATCGGCCAGCACCTCACGGGCTACCTGCTCTTCCACCTCTGCGCCTGGTTCTGGGCGATCTACATCGTCGTGGTGCGAATCGCCGGCCTCGACGTGTTGCGCGCTCTATGGATCGGCAACTTCATCGGCGCCCTCTACTTCCTGCCGCTCTATCTCACCGTCGGCGAGAGCGGCTTTCCTGCCATGCCCTGGCGCGACATCGCCTGGCACGCGCTCTATCAGGGCTTCCTCAACGGCTTCGTCGCCATGCTCATGTTCAATTTCGCGATCAAGCGGCTGGGCGCCAGCGAAGCGGCCGCCTTCGGCGCCCTGATCCCGGCGATCGCAGCCTTCACGGCGATCCCGATCCTGGGTGAGATCCCGGGTTGGGCCGAGGTCGTCGGCGCGCTCTTCGCCGGCGCGGGCGTGTTGTTGCTCAACCTACCGGCCCGCGGCCCCAAGATCCCGGCGCCCTCCCCAAGGCTCGAATCGTCGGATTGTTAAGCGTTCGCGTCGTCCTTGGAGGCCTCGCCATTGGCGGCCGGTCGACGCTTGAGCGGCGATTTCGGAGCCGTCGCCTTGGACGCGGCTTTTGAGGTCGTCGCCTTGGGGCGCGTGGCCGCGGCCGGCCGTTGGCCGCCGGACTTGGCCGACTTCACCGCCTTGTCGATCTCGGCGCGGGCGTGGGTAAGCTCGTCCTTCAGCTTGGCGACCACCTGCTCGCTCGCCTTCCCGGCATCGGCCAACAGCGCCGAGGTCTCCGCCTTTACCGCCTGCGCCAGCTTTGTCGCTTCGGACTTCGCGGCCTCGATCTGTTTCGCCATATCGGCCTTCACCGCCGCGAGCTCGCGCGCCGCTTCGGACTTCACCGCCTCGACCTGCTTGTTCGCCTCGAACTTGACGGCGTTCACATGCGCTTCGATCCCGGTCGAGAACTTGCGCAGATCGTTGGCCAGCGTCTTCAGTCCCGCGTCGAGCCGCTCGCCGAGCGTGTGGTCGGATTGCTGCGCGGCGCCGATCGCGTCACCCATGGCGTCGACCTTCTTGGCCAGCTTTTTCAAGGTTTTCTTGCTGGCGAAATCGGTCTTGGCGCCGCCGGTCTTCTTTTTCGATTTCTTGGTCTTGGCCATCGATCCCTTTCCTCCCCTTCCCTCGCGCGCTTTCTGCTTGCCTGGTTCGTTTCGTTGCGCCGCGGCGAGACCTTATGGCACGGCAGTGCACCGCACCAGCGTCGACAGCCCCGGATCGTCATGCGCAATGGCCGCAAATTAGGCGCACGGCGTGCGCATTACAAGGAAAACTTGCGCACCCCGTGCGCTTTTTGTGGGTTTGCGACAATGGCTAACTCGACGGCGTGCACCGTCGGCGCACCGATTTTATTTTCCCTATTCATCACCGGTGCATCACGCCACAATCGCGGCACCTCATCGCGAACGTCCGCGGAAGTCGAATGTTTCGCAAAGCGACAGTGACGCTCATCGGCATTATTGCGTTGGCCCTGTCGCTCACGGCCTGCACGAACGATCCCTATCCGGGCGCCGATGCGCGCCTCAAGATCTACTACACCTCGTTCAACGAGGCGCCGAAATCGCTCGACCCGGCGGTGGCCTACGACACGGCGGCGCACGCGGTCACGGGTAACGTCTACGGCAGCCTGCTCGAGTACCATTACCTCAAGCGCCCCTACACGCTGATCCCCGGTCTCGCCAAGGCGTTGCCCAAGCGCGAGGCGGCCAAGGACGGCTCGGTCAGCTACACCTTCGAGCTGCGGCCCGGCCTGCTCTATCACGATGACGTCTGCTTCGCGCTCGCGGGCAAGGGCGCCGACGGCAAGCCCTTACGCACCCGCGAGGTCGTCGCCGCCGACATTGCCTTCGAGCTGATGCGCGTCGCCGATGGCAAGGTGGGCAGCCCGGTCGTGCGCAAGTTCGCGGCGATCAAGGACCTGCTCGAATTCCGCAAACGTCTGCGCGCGCTTCGCGCCGCCTCGGCCGATTTCACGCAGATGCCCGCCCACCGCCAGTATGAGCGCGCCGGCGGCATCGCCGGCATCGAGGTCGAGGGCAAATACCTATTGCGCCTCAAGCTCTCGCGCCCCGACCCGCAGCTCAAATACTGGTTCGCCATGCCCTTCACCACGCCGGTGCCCTGGGAGGCGGTGCAGTATTACGACGGCGAGGACGGCCGGCCGCATTTCCGCGACCATCCCGTCGGCACCGGACCCTACCGACTGGCGTTCTACGAAAAGCGATTGCGCATGGTGCTGATCAAGAATGCGAGCTGGTACGGCGTACGCCATCCCGACTGGAAAGCGCCCGGTGCGACCTACCCCACCGAGGGAAGTGCGGCCGACAAACGGCGCGGCCGCCTCGATCCGGCCTATACCGGCAAGCCGCTGCCATTCATCGAGCGCATCGAGTTCCGCCTGGAAAAGGAAAGCATCCCGGCCTTCAACAAGTTCCTGCAGGGGTACTTCGACCGCTCGGGCATCATCTCGGAGAGCTTCGACAAGATCGTCCAGAACGACGCGCTGTCGCCGGAGATGATCGCCCGGGGAATCCGCCTGGAAAAGAGCGTCCAGGCAAGCATCTTCTATATCGGCTTCAACATGCTCGACCCTACAGTCGGCGCGAAGGCGGGGGTAAGGGGTCGCAAGCTCCGCCAGGCGATGAGCCTCGCCATCGATGTCCGCGAGTATCTGCGGCTCTTCCAGAACGGCCGCGGCGTCGTCGCGCATTCGCCGATCCCGCCCGGTCTCTACGGCTATGACCGCAAGTACCGCAATCCTTATTCAGGGTTCGACTTAGCCCGCGCGCGCAAGCTCTTGGCCGAGGCGGGTTATCCGAAGGGCATCGACAAGAAGACCGGCGAGCCACTTCAGATCACGTTCGACACCGGCTCCACCTCGGCCCAGGCGATGCTGCGCTATCAGTTCTTCATCAATTCCTGGCGGCGCATCGGCATCGACGTCGAGGTGAACGCCACCACCTACAACCAGTTCCTGGAGAAGCTGAAGCTCGGCGCCTACCAGATCTACTTCACCGGCTGGATCGCCGATTTTCCCGATCCGGAGAACTTCCTCTTCCTGCTGGAAAGCTCCAGCGGCCGCAAGCAGAGCGGCGGCTCGAATTATTCGAACTACGAGAACGCC
Source organism: uncultured Alphaproteobacteria bacterium (assembly GCA_964494065.1). Classification (GTDB taxonomy): domain Bacteria; phylum Pseudomonadota; class Alphaproteobacteria; order JAPULJ01; family JAPULJ01; genus DATKZM01. The sequence continues at coordinate 3,082 of CAZBRE010000086.1, read as the reverse complement.
CGCTACGACCAGCTCTATCATGCCATGCGCGCGATGGAGAATGGGCCCAAGCGGCTCGCCGTGATCCGCCAGATGATCGCGATCATCGAGCGCGACCGGCCCTGGATCGAGCTCTTCCACGACGAATCCTACGTGCTCAGCCATCCCTGGGTGAAGAACGTCAAATCCTTCGGGCTCAGCTATCCGGTGCTGAAATATCTCGATCTCGAACCGGCGATGCGGGCGCGTCTTCGCAGGAAATGGAACGCACCGATCCGCTGGCCGCTGTGGATCGGCCTCGCGCTGCTGGTCGTCTTCGTCGCGCCCGCCATCTTCACCTTCTTCCGCGAGCGCCAGTGATGCTTGCCTTCATCGTCCGCCGTCTTGCCTTCGGTTTCGCCACGGTGCTGGGCGTGCTTTTCGTGCTGTTCGTGCTGTTCTTCGCCGTCGCCGATCCCGACGACATGGCAATCCGCGCGATCGGCGAGCGCGCCTCGCCGGAAACCTACGCCGCCTGGAAGCGCAACCATGGCTACGACAAACCGCTGCTGATAAACCCCGAATACGACTGGACCGCGATCCAGCGCTACACCGACACGCTCCTCGTCGACCACTACGAGCGCATGCTGAGCTTCCGCTTCGGACGCTCAGATTCCGACGACACGCCGATCTGGACGCGCATCCGCGAGGGCGCCGGCCCCAGCCTCAGCCTCACGCTGCCGCTCTTCATATTGGGATTGATCGTCGGCATCACGCTGTCGCTCTTCGTCGCCTTCTTCCGCGGCACCTATATCGACCGCTCGGTGCTGGTGATCTGCATGCTGGGGATGAGCGTGGCGAGCCTCATCTACATCATCGGCGGGCAATACCTGATCGGCAAGCTGCTGCGCTGGTTCCCGATCTCCGGCTTCGATCCCGACCCGTCGGTGATCGCGCGCTTCCTCGCCATCCCGATCCTGATCGGCGTTTTGGCCGAATTCGGCGGCACCGTAAGGCTTTACCGGACGGTCTTCCTGGAAGAGGTGAACCGCGACTACGTGCGCACGGCCCGTGCCAAGGGCTGCGGCGAGATTCGGGTGATGCTCCGCCACGTGCTGCGCAACGCGCTGCTGCCGATCATCACCAACGTCGTGCTCGCGATCCCCTTCCTCTTCATCGGCTCGATCCTGTTCGAGTCCTTCTTTGGCATTCCGGGGCTGGGCGCGCTCACCGTGGAGGCGATCAACGGCAACGACTTCTCCACGCTCCGCACCATCGTCTATATCGGCGCGCTGCTCTACATCGCCGGCCAGATCCTGACCGACATCTGCTACTCGCTGGCCGACCCGCGCGTCCGCCTCGGCGCAGAGGCGAGCGGATGAGCTGGATCGGCAACATCATCGTCGCGGTGCTGGTGGCCGGCGGGGCTTATGTCTGGATATGGGCGCGCAGCAATAGGCTCTGGCGCGAGGCCATGCGCGCGCTCGTCCGCCGCCGCCGCATCGCGCTCATCGTGCTCGGCGTTTACGTCCTGATCGGGCTGCTCGACGCGGTGTCCTGGGTCGGCGGCGACGGGGTGCAGGGCGTGGCGGCGTCGGAGGCGCGCTCGGTCATCGACCGCATCTTCAAGCCCTCGATCTTCCGCGAGAAAAGCTATTCCGAGCCCTTCGCGCGCGTCGAGTTCGTCGGGGGCGCCGCCCTCACTTTCCCGGGCCAGCACGTGCTCGGCACCGACATTCTGGGCGACGACGTTCTCTACAAGACGCTAAAGGGCGTGAAGGTTGCGCTGCTGATCGGCGGGCTCACCTGCCTCGTCCTTATTCCGCTGGCGCTGCTCTTCGGCGTTTCGGCCGGCTATTTCGGCGGCCGCATCGACGACGCCGTCTTCTTCGTCATGTCGACGCTCGCCTCGATCCCCAACCTGCTGCTGCTGATCGCGCTCATCATGGCGCTCGGCAAGGGCACGCTTCAGGTCTGCTTCGCGCTCGGCGTCACCGGCTGGGTGGGCTTGTCGCGCCTCACCCGCGCCGAGACGCTGAAGCTTCGCGAGCTCGAATACGTCCAGGCCGCGCGCGCGCTCGGCGTCTCGCACCCCACCATCGTGATGCGCCATATCCTGCCCAACCTCGCGCATCTGGTGATCATCACCTTCGCGCTGCTCTTCACCGGTCTCGTCCTGTCGGAGACCATCCTCGCCTATCTCGGCATCGGCCTCGACGGCTCGTGGGGCCGCATGATCGACCAGGCGCGCAACGAGCTCTCGCGCGATCCGGTCATCTGGTGGAACATCGTCGCGGCCTCGAGCGCGCTCTTCATTCTCGTCCTCTGCGTCAACCTGATCGCCGATGCGCTGCGCGACATCCTCGATCCGCGCACGCTCAGAGAAAGAGCATGAGCGAGCGGGCATGAGCGATACGACCACGAACGGGCCGCTGCTGAGCGTCGAGGATCTCTCGATCACCTTCCCGCTGGACGACGAGCGGGCGCCGGTGGTCGATCGCATCTCGTTCGAAATGGCGCCGGGCGAGATCCTGGCGCTGGTCGGCGAGTCGGGCTGCGGCAAATCGATGACCGCACTCGCCATCCTCCGGCTCATCGCCAAGCCCGGCCGCATCGAGACGCACAGCCGCGTCGTCTTCGACGGCCGCGACATCCTCCGCCTCAAGGTCACGCAGATGCGCGCGCTACGCGGCGCCGGCATCGCCATGATCTTCCAGGAACCGATGGCGAGCCTGAACCCGGTGCAGACCGTGGGCGACCAGGTGATCGAGGCGCTCCGCCTCCACGAGCGCGTGAGTACGCCCGCCGCCCGCGACCGCGCCGCCGAGATCTTCGAGCGCGTCGGCATTCCGGACCCCCGCGGCCGTCTTAAGGCCTATCCGCACCAGCTCTCCGGGGGCCTGAAGCAGCGCGTGATGATCGCGATGATGCTGGTCGTCCGCCCGCGCCTCTTGATCGCCGACGAGCCGACGACCGCGCTCGACGTCACCGTGCAGGCGCAGATACTCGCCCTCCTGCGCGAGCTGCGCGAGGAGCTCGGCATGGCGGTGCTCCTGATCACCCACGACTTCGGCGTGGTGAACGAGCTCGCCGACCGTGTCGCGGTGATGTATGGCGGCCGCAT
>CAZBRE010000085.1:0-18458 GCA_964494065.1 uncultured Alphaproteobacteria bacterium | reverse complement strand
GCCCGGTCGTCCGCTTGGTCTCGTAGTCCTCGGTGCCGTAGGCCTTGACGTGGCGAATGCCGCGGAAGGTCTCGTCGAACATCGTGGTCAGCCGGCCGGCCTCGACCTGGCCGAGCTCGGAAATGCGCCGCATGCGCCGACCGATCAGGATGACGGGACCGACCACAACCGGCAGCGCGCCCAAGGCGATCAGCGAGAGCAGCCAGTCCTGATAGATCATCACGCCGACCAGAAAGCAGACCGTGAAGAAATGAAGGCCCACGCCGGTCAGCGCGTCGGAGACGGTATAGCGCAGGCGCACGATGTCGTAGGTGAGCCGCGAGATCAGCGAGCCGGTCGGGTTGTTGTGAAAGAACTCGAGATCGGCGCGGATCAGATGCGCGTAGGACTCGGACTGAAGATCGGCGATCACCCGCTGGCCGGCCCAGTTGATCGCGATGTGCTGGCCGAGCGAGGCAATGCCGCGCGCCGCGAACATGGCGATGATGAGGGCGATGGTCTCGTAGATGATGCCCATGTCGACAGGCCCGGCCCCGCCTTTCGCCGCCGGCGGCCTGAAGATCGCGTTCACCACCGGCTCCATGACCGCCGCCATCGCCGCCGTGGCGGCCGCCGCGATCGCCATGCAGACGAAGGCGCCAAGGAACGCCCATCGGTAGGGGCGCACGTAGTCCTTCACGATCCGGCGCACGATCGCGCGGCTGCGGCGGTCGAATTTGGGGGTTCTGTCGCTCACGTGATGTCGCTCAAATCATCTCGCTCAGGGGGGCGCGAGCCGTTCTTGTTGCGTTGAAACAATAACATAGCGGGGGCATAGGAGAAATCTTAGGGCGCGCCGGCCGCCGGCGCCGGGCTCGGAGGGGCCTGCGGAAGCGCCGCCAGCAGGCGTTGCCAATCCGCCATCGGCAAGCGCAGGTTCGATTGGATCAGGACGGCCACGTTTCCGGGGTCAAGCGCCCGAATGAAAGCGTCGCGCCCCTCTGGCGTGGCGACATCGAACTCCCAGGACACATGGCACAGCCGGCCCGGCATCGCGGCATGGTGCGCCTGGGTATCGGGGTGGGCTTGTTCGATGAAGACCCCGTACGTCGTGTATTCCGAGAACCCGGCACCGCCGCGCAAACGCATGATCGCCTCGATCCAGCCACGCCCGCTCACCCGCTCAATGCGCTCGCACATCGCCACTGCAAGCTCCGGCAGCCAGCTGACCAGCGGCCCCACATAGCTCTTCGGGTAGGGGTCCTCGACCGTCACGTCAAGCAGCCGCCCCGCCCCGCGAAACCATTTGGCGTAGTTCGGATCGATGTCGTAATGCCCGGTACCCGGGATCTGAAACAGCCGCACGCGCCCATCGGCCAGGAAATGCGACGCATGCAAGGGGCGGACGAAGACCAGATCGGAATCGGCAAACACCACCGCGTCGTCACCGCCGGCACGCGCCGCTGCGACCTTGACAAGCTGCTGCACCAGCCAGCCGCGCCGCCGATGACGGAGGCCGACCAGCCACTGCTCTTTTCGTCCGGGCAGGTGCAGCAGGCGCGCCGGCAGCAGATCTTCGACGCAAAGCACCTCGCGCCGCGCATTGCCGAGGCCGCGAAAGCGCGCGAGATCGCGCCGGGGCACGATCACCTGATGGTGGAACGCCGGATCGGCGAACGCGTCGAAGGACGCGCACATGGCCGCGCAACGCTCGAAGTCCCCGCGAAAGGACGGCGTGACGACCCGGATCGACACGTCACTGGCTGCCATCTCGCTCACGCCGCGCCCTGCCCTCAGCTCCGCCCGCGTCGACCTAGTCGGCCTAGTCGGTCTCGGGCGCCGGGCCGTTGGCGCCTTTCTTCGGGGTGCGCGCGAACTCGCTGGCGCGGCCGCGCAGCGCGTCGATCACGCCTTTCACATTGGCGACGGCGAGATAGACGTAAAGCGGCGGCACGCACGCGAGACGTCCGATATAACTGCCGACCCCGCCCCGACCGAAAAGCCGATGGCCGGGATAGGTCAGGCCGATCACGGCGACGAGCCCCAGAAGGACCAGGACAATCGGCGGGATCAGCAACGCCACGACGAACCCGCCATGCAGCGCCAGGCTCGCCAGCCCCGTCACGAGGGCGGCGATCAGCAGCAGGTGAAACGCTGCCAGGCCGACCTGCAGCATCGCCAGGAGCCGCGTCCCCAGCGGCCACGGCGCGCGCCACAGCGCCGGGATCAGATTGACCGACACCTCCATATAGCCCTTCGACCAGCGGCTCTGCTGCACCCGCCAGGCGCGCAGATCCTCGGGCATCTCCGCCCGCACGGTCGTATCGATAAGGTAGCGCGCGTGCCAGCCCTTCAGGTGCGCGCGGAAGCTGAGATCGAGGTCCTCGGACAGCGTCTTGCCGTCCCAGCCGCCGGCCGCCTCGATCGCCGCCCGGCGCCAGATCCCGCCGGAGCCGTCGAACTGGAAGGGCAGCCCCGCCCAGGACCGGCTCGCCTGCTCGACCGCATAGTGGGCATCGAGCACGAGCCGCTGGGCACGGGTGAGCCAGTTGCGCTCGGCATTGTCGTATTCGATCCGCGCCTGCACGAAACCGAGGCGCTCATCGGCGACCATCGCCCGCATGCAGCGCCTGAGGAAGTCGGGCTGCACCGTGTAGTCGACGTCGAAGACGGCAATGAAGGGCGCGTCCGACTTCTCCAGCCCCTCGGCCAGCGCGCCCGCCTTGTAGCCCTCGCGCACCGCACGGAAGATCACCTCCGCCGCGATGCCGTTCTTCTGCAAAGCGGCGGCGGCGGCGCGCGCGAGCTCGGTGGTGCCGTCGTCGCTCTGGTCGATCACCTGGATCGTGAGCCGGTCCTTCGGCCAGTCGAGCGCACCGAGGGAGGCCAGGATACGCTCGATCACCTTGCCTTCGTTGTAGCAGGGCACCTGGACGAGGACGCCCGGCAAATCATCCGGTAACGCCGCCTCCATCAGCGCCGCCTCGTCGGCGAGGCCGCGCGCGCGATGCCGGTAGTGCAGCACGGTCAGCGCCAGGAACGAGCCGGCGAGCGCGAACAGCCCCGCAAGCGCGATGAGAAACAGGGCGTCGACGCACCAGGTGACGATCAACGTGACGATCTCAAGGGCGCTCATCGAACGCTGCCTTTCCAAGCGCGGCTCATACGTCCGCATTCGGCACCCGCGAGCCTACCCCGCCGGGCCGAAAGAGGCGACAGGGCAATAGACCGTGCGAGCGCTTAGGATAGGCCGGCATATACGCAGAAAACCGTTGATTTTCAAGGCATAACCGGGTGACACGGGTCAGCTCGTGGGGCGGCTTCGGGATTTCCCTAGGTCTTCAGGAACTCGAGACGCTCATCGACCATCGATGCGGCAATCTCGTAGATCTCCGCCGTGACCACGTTGTTTGCGACGAACGGATCGTCACTCATCCGGCTCTCCAGATCCGATCGCGACGTGTTGCTCGCCACGATCCCGCCGCCGAGATCGGGCTTGAGGCTTCCGGCCGCCAGGAACACGCCGTCGGCGAACCCCTGCTTCAGCCAGGCCATGTGGCCATCCATGTGTTGGCCCGTTTGCTCCTTGTTGTCCGAGAACTTCAAAAACACCACGAACATGATCACCTCCGCGTCGAGCTGTTGATTGCGCCGGTCTGGTTAATGCGATCCGGGCGGCAAGCATGTTTGATAGCTGTATCGTTCATACCTGCATTAATTCGCCAAAAAACACTAGTTGATCTGCACCAAGGCGCGCCGGAACGGGCCTCGACTGGTGCGGCGCGGTTGCCCGAACGGGGCCGTCGGTCCACCATCCACCCTGCCAATCCGCCGCCAGAGCAAATCCCCAAGAGCAGACCTCATGGACCTCACCGACACCCAGCGCCAGATCCGCGACACCGCCCGCGCCTTCGCCGAGCGCGAGATCGCGCCCCATGCCGCCGACTGGGACCGCGCCAAGGCGACCCCGCGCGCGCTCTTCGAGAAGATGGCGAAGGTCGGCCTGATGGGCGTTTGCGTCGATCCGAAATACGGCGGCGCGGGCGCCGACTTCGTCGCCTATATCCTCGCCATGGAGGAGCTCTCGGCCGCCGATGGCGGCATCGCCAACGTGATGGCGGCGAACAACTCGCCCGTCGCCGCCGCCATCCAGCAGCACGGCAGCGCCTGGCAGAAGGAGAATTACCTCACCAAGCTCTGCTCGGGGACATGGATCGGCGCCATCCACCTGACCGAGCCGCATACCGGCTCCGACGCCGCCGCGATCAGGACCCGCGCCGTGCGCGACGGCGACGACTGGGTGCTGAACGGCCAGAAGGCCTTCATTACCTCGGGCGCGCTCTCCGATCTCTCGCTGATCGTCGCCGTCACCGACCCGGAGGCCGGCAAGCGCGGCATCACCACCTTCATCACCCCCAACGACAATCCCGGCTACCGGGTAATCCGCCAGGAGGAAAAGCTCGGCCACCGCACCAACGACACCTCTCAGGTGATCTTCGAGGATATGCGCGTGCCCGCCCGCGACGTGCTCGGCGAGCCGGGGCGTGGCCTCGGCATCGCGCTCGCCAACCTGTCGGCCGGGCGCATCGGCGTCGCGGCGCAAGCGGTCGGCGGCGCCCGGGCGGCGCTCAAGGCCGCGCGCGCCTATGCCGCCGAGCGCGTCACCTTCGGCAAGCCCATCATCGAGCACCAGGCGATCGCCTTCATGCTGGCGGAGATGGCGACCGAGATCGAGGCGGCCCGTGCGCTCACACTTCAGACCGCGCGCCGCCACGCCGCCGGCGAGGACACCGCGCGCGAGGCCGCGATGGCCAAGCTCTTCGCCTCGGAGATGGCCGAGCGCGTCGCCACCAAGGCGATCCAGATCCACGGCGGCGCTGGGTTCCTCAACGACCATCCGGTCGAAAAGATCTACCGCGACGTCCGCGTCTACCAGATCTACGAGGGCACCAGCGAGGTCCAGAAGATCGTAATTGCGCGGCTGCTGGAAGGGTTGGAGCTTTGAGGCGCGGCGGCAGAAAGATCACGCCGCTCGGCGTCTACTGACATAAGGCTGTCAGGAGGGGTGTGTCAGGATCGCCTCCATTGGATAACCCACCTGACCCAAGGAGACCTTCCGATGTCTTTCACCCCTGACAACTTCACCGTCTGGGCCGAGATCCCCGTCACCGACCTCGACCGGGCGATTGCCTTCTACAACGCGGTTTTCGATACTGATCTCAAGAAGGACGAGAGCGGACCGAACCCCATGGCCATGTTCCCCATCGCGAGCCCAAGCGGCGTCTCCGGCCATCTCTATCCCGGCAAGCCTGCCGGAGCGGATGCGGGCCCGACGGTCCATTTCGCCTGCCCGGACAAGCTGGAGGACGCATTGGCGCGGGTGACGACCGCCGGCGGCAAGGTCCTCTCCGAGACCATCGAAATTCCCGCCGGCCGCTTCGCCTATTGCCTCGATACCGAAGGCAACTCGATCGGCCTTTTCTCGCGCTGAGCGCGAGACACTGAAAGTCCCAACACATGCGACGCGCCGACCGCCTGTTCCAGATCGTTCAGTATCTGCGCGGCGGTCGGCTGCTGACCGCAGTCAAGCTCGCCGGCACGCTCGAGGTCTCCGAGCGCACGATCTACCGCGACATCGCCGATCTGCAGGCGAGCGGCGTGCCGATCGACGGCGAGGCCGGTGTCGGCTACGTGATGCGCGACGGCTACGACCTGCCCCCGCTCATGTTCACCCGTGACGAGATCGTGGCTCTGGTCGCCGGCGCGCGGCTTATTCGCGCGTGGGGCGGGGCGGCGATGGCCCGCGCGGCCGAGGAGGCGCTGGTCAAGATCGAATCCGTGCTGCCCGCCGCCGAACGGACCCGCGCCAACCAGGTCGAGATCCACGCGATGGCGCTCGAGATGACGCCGGAGGTACGCGCGCGGATCGACGAGATCGAGCGCGCGGTCGAGGCGCGCCGCCGCCTCACCCTCGACTATCGCGACGCCGAGGACCGGCCGACCGAGCGCAGCGTCCGCCCGCTCGGCCTCTGGTTCTGGGGCAAGGTCTGGACCCTGGTCGCCTGGTGCGAGCTGCGCGACGACTTCCGCATGTTCCGCCTCGACCGTATCGCCGCCATGGAGGTCGACGGCGCCCCCTTCCGCCCCGAGCGCGGCAAGACCCTGATGGATTTCTACCGCACGATGGAAGCGGAGCGGCCTTGACGCACGCCGCATGACACGCAAACAGCATGACCTATGAGGACTTCAACGACTTCTGCGGCGCACTGCCGGCAACGACCCATGTCGTCCAGTGGGGCGGCAGCCATGTCTGGAAGGTCGGCGGCAAGGTCTTCGCCATCGGCGGCTGGGAGAAAAGCGATGCGGCCGGCGAGGCGCATTTCACCTTCAAGACCTCGGAGATCGCCTTCGAGATGCTAAAGGAGGAGCCCGGCTGCCGCCCCGCCCCCTATCTCGCCTCTCGCGGCATGAAGTGGATCCAGAGGACGGACGACAGCAGCCTCTCCGACGACGACCTGCGCGAATACCTGCGCCAGTCCCACCGCCTCGTCTCCCTCGGCCTCCCGAAGAAGACGCAGACGACGCTGGGGCTGAACCAGGAATAGCGTCGGATTTGGAAGGCCAGTTTCGATTACCTACATTTCCCTCCCCCCGGCGGGGGGAGGGTTAGGGAGGAGGGAGACCGGCGCCCGTAACATCAACCGCAGCGCCGGATACACACGACGCACTTGTCAGCCCCCCACCCGGCCTCCCCCCTTCGGGGGGAGGGGGAAAATCTCGTGCCCCACGCCGCCCTCACGCCCCGCCGACCTTGCGGTCGTGGCCGGCCCAGTGCGGATCGCGGAGCTCTTTCCTGCGGATCTTGCCGACCGGGCTCTTGGGCAGCGGCTCGCGGGTGATCTCGACCGCGACCGGCTTTTTGTAGGAGCCGAGGCGCTCGGCGCAGAGGGCGATGATCTCGGCCTCGTCCACCCGCGCGCCCTCGCCGACCACGCAGACCGCCATCGGCGCCTCGCCCCATTTCGCGTGCGGCACGCCGAAGACGGCGACCTCGAGCACGTCGGGATGGTCGGCGATCGCGTTCTCCAGCTCCGCCGGCCAGATGTTGTAGCCGCCCGAGATGATCATGTCGTCGGAGCGGTCGAGCATGTAGAGATAGCCGTTGGCATCGAGCCGGCCGATATCGCCGGTCAGCACCCAGCCGTCGACGATGCGCGCTTTCGTCGCCTCGGGGTCGTTCCAGAACCCCGCCATCTGCCCGTCGGTGCGCGCGACGATCTGGCCCGGCTCGCCCGGCAGCACGGGCTTGTTGTCCTCGTCCCAGATCTCCAGTTCCGCGAAGGGAAGCGGCATGCCGCAGGACCGCAAGGGCTCGGAGCCCTCGACCTTCGCGAACCACTGGCGCGGACCCATCATCGCGATCGGCAGCACTTCCGTCTGGCCGTAGCCCTGATAGAGCACGTCGCCGAAGATCTCGCGCGCAGTGAGCGCCGTGTCGTCGGCGATCGGCGCGGCCGAAATCAGGATGCATTTCAAGCCCGACCAGTCGCGCCCGCGCGCGGTCGCGTCCTGGTTCATCACGTTCAACATGGTCGGGACCATGAACATGTAGGCGATGCGCTCGCGCTCCATGAGGTCGATGGTCTCGGTCGGATGGAAGCGCTCGGCCAGCACGTTCCGCCCGCCCGAAAGCCAGATCGGCACGAAGAGATAGCCCGAGCCATGCGAGATCGGCGCCACGTGGAGGCAGCCGTCGCCCGGCTCGACCGGCGGGTAGAGGTAGAACCAGTCGCGCCCGGCCGCGAGCCACGAGCGGTGCGTGTAGGCGACGCCCTTGCCGAGCCCGGTGGTGCCGCCGGTGTGGCGGATGATGAAATTGTCGTCCGGGTCGATCGGAATTTCCGGATCGGTGTCGGGAAAGCCGGCGAGCCAGCGCTCGTAGTCCTCGCCGCGCACGACGACATGGCCGAGGTCCGGCAGCTCGCCTGCGATACCCTCGACCTCGGCTTCGTGCACCCCGTCGACGATCAGCGCCCGGCATTCGGTACCGCCCAGCATGTGGCGGTGCGCCTCGCGGCTGTTGCGCGGGTAAAGCGGCACCCGCACCAGATTGGCGATCGCCGCACCCAGGAAGAAATCGGCAGCCTTCTCGGTGTTGTCCTCCAGGCTGGCGACCCGGTCGCCCGGCTCAAGACCCAGCGAGATGAGCGCGTTGGCCATGCGCAGCCCACGCGTCCAGGCCTCGGCGAAGGTGAACCTGAGATCGCCCGAGACCACCGCCTCGCGCCGAGCGTGATAGCGCGCGGCCCGCCGCATCGCGCCGGCGACATCCATGGCGTCCCTCCCCGGTCAGGCGCGTTTATGCGCGCTCAGGCGCTTTTGGGCGCCTCGAAGCCGTAATTGATCAGGTTCTCGGTGTAGCTGTCCCACTTCACCTTGGCCAGCGTCGTCCGCGTGTTCTCGGCCTTGACCCCGGCGCCATCGGCGATGCGGTTCATCATGCAGAAGAGCGCGCAGATATTGACCGCCTCGAGCAACGCCTCGTCCGACCAGCCCGCCGCGAACACCGCATCGGCATCGGCCTGCACCATCTTCGAGGGCTCCAGGGTCAGTTTCCGGACGTAGCGCAGGATCGGCTTCATCTCCTCGCGCACCGGCGCGGACTCGATGTCGTCCATCACCGCGTCGATCACCGCCTCGTCGATGCCGAAGAGCTTGGTCGCCGCGACATGGCCGCGGTAGCAGAACGAACAGGCGTTGAGCCCCGAGGTGTAGGTCGCGATCAGCTCCTTCTCCGCGACGCTGAAATGCTCCTCGCCGCGCAGCAGGATGTCGTGCATCTGAAAGAGCGGGATCGCGGCCGCCGGCATCTTCTTCATGACCTCGTAGAGATGCGCGTCCTCGTCGAGCGATTGCAGGAATGCCATGGCGCAAGGGCCTCCTTGATGTCTGTTCGTGGCAGGATCGCCGAGCGTTCCCCCACCAGGAAACGGCGGCTGTCTATCGCCAATTAGACCGGAAGCGGCCAGGTGCGACAAGCGCGGGCGCGGCATGGCGGACCCCGAAGGGACCTTTCACCGTCGGCGAAACGTTGCTGCGGGGGCCCGCAACCAGCGTTATTTGCACCTGGATTTTGCCCCACTAGGCAATGAGCATACCCGTCTGCTTGGCTGATAGCGGACATCGCAGGTGATACTTTCCATGTCGGCTTTCAGCCCAAAGCAGACATCCCGTTCGCCGCCACTGAAGTCAGCTTCTGACCCAGAGCGGGCATTGGCACGCTATTCGCAACCGCGCTACCGTAACCTGTTATCAGCCATCTGGAGGGAGGCTGGAGGGCGAGAAGAACTGGAAGGCTCGCAAACCAGACGGAACCTTCGGCGCGTCGCCCGCACGATGCGACCGGCCACACATGGCAAGCTTCTGTTCAGGACTACCAACCATGGCGAGCTGCAGTGGCACCTGTAGGTTTCAAGAGCGGCATGCCGGGCTTCAGGGACCAGTCCTCTGATCGCGAGATCTGGGCCGTCCTCGCCTTCATCAAGAGCCGTTGGCCCGATCGGGTGCGGACGATCCAAGCGCGCATCAAGGACCGCAACCGCTAGCCCAAGGAGCGGATGCTTTCGAGGCTTGATCTTCCTTTAGGTGGAAGCCTCAATCTGCGGTGAGGGACGAGGAGGGCGGACGTAAAACGAGGCGATCGAGATGCTGAATCTGGTCTGCCGGCAACTGCTCCATCGACCGCTCCGAACGGTCTTCACGCTGATCGCCGTTGCCGCGACGATCGGCGCCGTGCTGGTGATCCAGGGCTTTCAGACCGGTATCTACTGGCAGCTTCCGGGCCTCGTCCTCAACCGCGGCGGCGACCTGATCGTCACCCAGGCCGGCATCACCAACATGATCGCCGCGCGCTCGACCTTGCCGCAACTGGCGCGCCGCCGGATCGAGGCGATTGACGGCGCAACGGGCTCAGAAGTTTCCCTTGGCAGCCTCGGCCAGGATCAGCTTGTCCAAGGTCAGGTCGGACACCGCCCTGCGCAGTCGCTCGTTCTCCCAAGGTGAGCCGGGCTCGATGTAGGCGGGCCTCAAATCGCCAGATGCTCGCCAGGCTTTCCGTAGTCGTGAGGTCTATGCCTCGCAGCGATCAAGATACCGCTATGGTCCGCGGTTTGGGGGGGCGTGCGAAGATCCGTCGGACCATCGGCTCGAAGGCCCTGAGCGGCATGTTCTCGACCTCGGCCGCGATGGTGGCGATGTCGTACTTGCGCACCCATTCAGCGGTCCATTCGAAATGCGGATGGCCCCGCCACGCCTCGCGGGCATCGATATCGACGCCCGGATAGGTGGGACAATGCAGCGCCTGAAAGATCATGTGGCGCTCGAGCATCCAAGCGCTGCGCTCGGACACATAAGGGCGCAGCATGGCGGCAGCAAACTCGCCGTGGGTCTCGTTGCAGACAACGAAGCCGAGGTCGTGGAAGAGCGAGACGACGACGGTCTCCTCGTCTTCGCCCGCGCGCAGGGCCAGCGACGCGGATTGCAGGCAGTGCTCGTAGTTGTTGATCTGGTAGCCGAAGCTGGGCGCGTCCTTCTGCGCCGCCAGCATCTGCAGCGCCTGCTTGGCGATCTCATCGGCCAGGTATGGCGCGCGCTGGAGGTTCATCGCCGCCCAGTCCTCGGCGCTGAAATCCTCAAGATTTTCCTTCTCGACATAGGACCAGCCGGGTTCGGCGAGGGGGCTCCGCACGCCGGCCGGGCGCGTATAGGTCCGCGCGGCTTCAAGAAGATCGTCGGCAAGGGTGTCAGTCATATCGGTCGATCCGCGTTATGTGTTCGTCGTGTCCGGCACTGTGGCTCACCGGTGGCTTACCGGCTCTGGCGCTCGTCCGAGCGCATTTTCCGCTCCAGCCAGCGCACGCCCGCCGAGACGAAGAGAATCAGCACAAGATATTCCAGCAACAGGAAGGTGTAGACCTCCAGAGGCCGGTATTCCGATGTTACGAGCTCGTTTGCCCGACGTACCAGATCCTCCATCCCGATCACCGAGACCAGCGCCGACATCTTCAGCATGTAGACGAACTGGTTGCCGAGCGGCGGCAGGATGCGGCGGATCGCCTGGGGCAGGATGACGAACCACATCTTGTCGGCGAAGGTGAGCCCGATCGCGTCGGCCGCTTCGTCCTGGCCGCGCCCGACCGACTGGATGCCGGCCCGGAAGATCTCCGCGAGAAAGGCGCTTTCGGAAAGCGCCAGGGCGACGACGCCCGCTGCGAAAGCTTCGAGCCTGATCCCCAGGACCACCGGCAGGCCGTAATAGACCCACAGGATGAGGACAAGCGCCGGTGCCGCGCGAAAGGGTTCGACATAGAGCCGGTTGACCGCGCGCAGCGGCCGATTTCCGTAGAGCGCCGGCAGGGCAATGAGGAACCCCAGCACGACCGCGATTGCGAAGGAAATGAGCGACAACGCAATCGTGCCCTTCAAACCACCCAGCAAAAAGAGGAGATTGCGCCGGCCGGCTTCGGTCTCGGGGGAGATTACGTACCAGCCCCAGTTGGCGCCCGAACACCCCGCGAGCAGGATGGCCGCCGCGGCCAGAACGCAGAGAGTGCGGAGCCGCGCCATCGTCAGTAGCTCAGAATCCTCTGGAGGAATTGCCGCGTGCGGTCGGACTTCGGCGCAGCGAAGAAAGCTTCCGGAGGCTGCGCCTCGACGATCTCGCCCTGGTCCATGAAGACGACCGTATCGGCCACTTTGCGGGCAAAGCCCATCTCGTGGGTGACGACGATCATGGTCATCCCATCCTCGGCCAGCTCGACCATGGTGTCGAGCACCTCGGCGATCATTTCGGGGTCGAGGGCCGAGGTCGGCTCGTCGAACAGCATGATGCGCGGTTCCATGCAGAGCGATCGCGCAATCGCCACGCGCTGCTGCTGGCCGCCGGAGAGCTGACCCGGGAACTTATCGGCCTGCTCGGGAATGCGGACGCGTTCGAGGTAGTGCCGCGCGCGCTCCTCGGCCACCTTGCGCGACAGCCCGCGGGCGCGCATCGGGCCGAGCGTGAGGTTCCGCAACACAGTCATATGCGGGAAGAGATTGAACTGCTGAAAGACCATGCCGACCTCGCGGCGCACCGCGGCGACGTTGCGCAGATCGCCCGTCAGCGTCTTTCCGTCGACCTCGATTGCGCCCTTCTGGAAGCCTTCCAGGCGGTTGATGCAGCGTATGAGGGTCGATTTTCCCGAACCCGAGGGCCCACAGACGACGACCCGCTCGCCCAGATTGACGGTAAGGGCGATGTCCTTCAGGACCTGAAAGTCGTCGAACCACTTGTTGAGGCCGTCGATCCGGATGACCGGGTCGCCGGGCGCCTCAGCCGTTGCCGCCATCGTCGCTCCGCCCCTCCCCTCCCGGCATTCAGGCAGCATACTGCCTCAACCGGGCAAAGGCGCAAAACGCCGGAGATCACCTTCAAGTCGGCGCCATAGACCGGATGGGACGCCCGGCTCGATTGCAGGCTCCCCCAGGAAGTGCAATAGTTTGAATGCAAACGAATAAGGCGAGGTGCGGCAGGGCCAAGCCACGGGCGGCATTCAGCGCGCATCAGGATCACTCAAATTACGGGCGGGGTAGTGATGAAGTACACGAAAACAGTTTTGGCCGTGCTGGGCACGGTCCTGATCGCCGGGGCGGCGCAGGCCGAGAACGCCTCGCGGTTAAAGTCGATCCTCAGCAAGGGCGAGCTCCGCGTCGGCACCACGGGCGACTGGAACCCGATGACGATCAAGGATCCGGCCTCCAATACCTACAAGGGCTTCGACATCGATATCATGAAGGAGCTCGCCAAGGACCTCGGCGTCAAGGTCACCTTCGTCGCGACCGACTGGAAGACGCTGGTGAACGGCGTCATCGCCGGCAAATACGACATCACCGGCAGCGCCTCGCTGAGCCCCAAGCGCGCCAAGGTCGCGGGCTATTCGGACAGCTATTTCCAGGTCGCAACGGTGCCGCTGACCCTCAAAAAGAACCTCGCCCGCTTCAAGGGCTGGGCCGATCTCGACAAGCCCACCGTAACGGTTGCCGCGACCCTCGGCACGGTTCAGGAACGCTATGTGAAACTCTTCTTCCCGGCGGCCAAAAAACGCATCATCGAGGCTCCGGCGCGCGACTTCCAGGAAGTGCTCGCCGGCCGAGCCGATGCGCACATCACCTCCAACACCGAGGCGGCGACGCTAACCGTCAAGTACCCGCAGCTCGCCATCGTGCCGGTCAAGCAGGCGCGCGCGAAGACGCCGATCGCCATGCTGATGCCGCAGGACGATCAGGTCTGGATCAACTACGTGAACCACTGGATCAAGCTCAAAAAGGCGCGCGGCTTCTTTGCCAAGACCGCGGCCAAGTGGAAGCTTCAGGAGTAACCCGGTTGGAGCGCGCGATGGTCGGCCATAGCGCGCTCCGTCCGGCCCCCAGAAACGCGTAGCGCGGCCTCCCCGATGTTGCTTCAGCACATGACCTGGGGCGCCGTGGAGGCCTACTTAAAGGAACGCCGCGACCTCCTCGTGCCGCTCGGCTCGACCGAGCAACACGGTCCCAACGGGCCGATCGGTACCGACGCGATCTGCGCCGAAGCCGTGGCCCGGCGCGTGGGCGAGCAAGCCGGCGCGATCGTGGCACCGACAGTCGCCTACGGTCAGGCACAGTTCAATCTCGCCTTTCCCGGCACGATCTCGGCGACGGCTCGCACGCTCATGAGCCTGCTGCATGACATCATCGTCTCGGTCGCTGAGCAGGGTTTCCGGCACGTCTACTTCGTGAACGGCCATGGCGGCAACATCGCCCCCGCCGAATCCGCGATCCAGGACGCCTATCACGAGCAGCGCGGCGGCCCGCCGATCCGCTGCCGCTTGCGAAACTGGTGGGACTTCCCGGAGGTGAACGTGATCCGCGACAGGCTTTACGGAGACTGGGAAGGCATCCATGCAACCCCCAGCGAGATCTCGATATCCCAGGCGGTGCTCGCCGCCGCGGCGCCCGAGTTGGGCGAGCGTCCGGCGCTAACACCGCAGTCCCCGGAGCTGTTGCGCGACCATGAGCGCGACCGCCACTATGGCCAGGCCGCACACCGTGAGACATTTCCCGACGGACGGATCGGCTCCGATCCGTGGCTTGCAACGCGCGAGGCCGGCGAAGAGCTGATCGAGGCCGCCGCCGGCGCCATTGCTGCTGATCTAGCCCGATTTACCGCGGAGGACGGATGACCGCCTGGATCGAGATGATCGCCGATAGCGACGCCACCGGCGCGCTCAAGGACTACTACGATGCCGTGCGCACGCCCCATGGTACGGTCGACAACGTCATGCGGGCGCATTCGCTCCGGCCCCACACCATGGGCGGCCATCTGGCGCTCTACAAGAGCGTGCTGCACAACCCCGACAACACCCTGCCCTTCTGGTTCCTCGAGGTCGTCGCCAGCTACACGAGCATCTGCAACCGCTGCGCCTACAGCCTTGCGCACCACTTCACCAATGTGCGCCGCCTTCTCGACGACGAGGAGCGGGCCGATGCGATCCTTGCAGCACTCAAGGCCGGCGAGGCGGAGCAGGTCTTCACCGGCAAGGAACTCGCGCTCTTGCGCTACACCGCCAAGCTCACCACCGCGGTCGGGGAAATAGTCGAGGCGGACATCGAATCATTGCGCGCCGCCGGCTGCGACGACGGCGAGATCCTCGAGGTGAACCAGGTGTGCGCCTATTTCAACTATTCGAACCGGTTGCTGAACGGCCTCGGCGTGACAACCGAGGGCGACGTGATCGGCTACTACGCGAAAGACCGAGGCAAGGACCGACCAAGATGACTTACGCGACCGCGCGCGAGATCGCGCTTTCGGAGATTCCCGTCATCGACCTCGCGGCGCTCAGCGCCGGGGAGCCGAACGCAGTCGCGCAGGTCGCAGTCCAGCTCACCCAGGCCGCCGAACGGGTCGGGTTCTTTTATGTGCGCAATCATGGCATTCCGCAGAGCCAGATCGACGCGATCTTCGACATTTCGCACCGGTTCTTCGCCCGCCCGCCCGAAGACAAGCGCAAGCTCGCCGTCAACGCCTACCACCATGGCTTCATTGAAATGGGTGAGGCGCAGATGTACGCCGGCGCCAACACCGATTTGAAGGAGAGCTTCGTCTGGGGCCTCGACGTCGGTGCCGACGATCCCGACACGCTGGCAGGCAACCGCCTCATCGGCCCCAACCGCTGGCCCGATTACATGCCTGAGATGCGCGCGGCGCTCGTTGGCTATATGCAGGCTTGCAACGCGCTCGGCGCGCGCCTCCTGGAGGCCTTCGCGGTCAGCATCGGTGTTCCGCACGACACTTTTATCCGCTCCTTCGACCGGCCGATCAGTCGTGGCTCGCTGGTCTACTATCCACCCCAGGACCCTGCGCTGGGCAGCCGGCAATTCGGTGTCGCCCCGCACACCGACTATGGCTGCCTCACCTTCGTTTATCAGGACGAGGTCGGCGGATTGCAGGTCATGGGCGCAGAAGGCCAGTGGCTGATGGCGCACCCGATCCCGGGCACCTTCGTTGTCAATGTCGGCGACCTTCTGGCGCGCTGGACCAACGACCGCTTCAAGTCGACACCCCACCGCGTCGTGAACAGCTCGGGACGCGAGCGCTATTCGATGGCGGTTTTCGTCGACCCCAACCACGACACGCTGATCGCGCCGATTGTCCGCGACGGCGAAATGGCGAAATACGAGCCCGTTGACTGCGGCGATTACATCCTAGGCCGCTATGACACTTCCTTCGCGTACCGCCGATCCTGACTAACATCGACCTGACCGCCCAACTGCGGTCAGGACCGCCAATCGCCCCCGCAACCACCGGGGTCGTATGTTGAATGAAGGACTTTATTTCGGGGCCGGGGCATCCGCATCTGCCGGCACCCGCTTAGCCATCGAGACCGCCTTCGAAGCCGCCTGGATCGAGTTCATTGATGAGACCGGTGGCGGTGAAGGACTACGATTTAGAAATCGCCACTAACGCCCGCTCCGGCAATCGAGACTGTGCCGACAACCATGCCTGCTTCCCGCCCGGAAGCGGACATCGCTGGCGTCATGATCAATGTCTGCTGATGACCCAAAGCGGGCATTCGGCAGATCAACTCCCGAAATGGCCAAGATTTGGCCCACACCAACATCACGCGGCAATGATCCAATCGCGCGCCTTCGCCGCCTCCGACGTGGGAAAGATTTTCATCTCGCACGGGATAAGGAAGCCGAAGGCCCTCATCGTATGTCTGATCCAATCGACATCGGTGACGACGGCGATCCGTTCCCATCGCAGAAGGTGCTCGACACCAACCTTGAAGTCCTCCCACACGGCCCCCGGATCGATGCCATCGAAGTCGGATCCGATCTGATAGTAGAGGCGGATCTTGTCATGCCGCTCGATCGCCTTCTCGACAATGGGCACCAGGACCGTTTCATAGTCATCTCGCGTGACATGTCCCTTGCAGGCAACGGCAATAATATTGTCGGGAAAGTCCCTTAGCGCTTCGATCATCGGATCCTCGTTTCACCATGAGTTCGAAAACGTTGCCGTTCGGCGCCGCGGAATTCAGCGCCGAACATCGGCCCCTCAGAGCACATGACCCTAGGCCGGCGGTTGTGAACCGAGGCGCTGTATGCGCTCCCGGAGACCGGTCAGTACGGACGCGCCCGATCTAATGCAAAGGCGCAGCACTCCGGACCTTAATACAACCGGCAAACTTCGCCGGTCCGTCTCATGTAAGCTTCATAGCCGCCCACATCTCTACAGTACGGCTGTACTCGACCGCGGTGCCGCATGCGGCCGTCGGAACGGCCGTCCCAACTTTGACCGGTGCGGTGCTGCGAGCGGCCCCGCATATGCCCGCCACGGGCGTCCCAGCTGCGCGCGGTGCTGTGCCACGAGCGCTGGCGGTAGTGCCAGGACGAGCGGTTGCGATGGCCGCCCCAGCTGTGTC
This sequence comes from uncultured Alphaproteobacteria bacterium, assembly GCA_964494065.1. GTDB lineage: Bacteria > Pseudomonadota > Alphaproteobacteria > JAPULJ01 > JAPULJ01 > DATKZM01. Next base: position 1,476 of record CAZBRE010000085.1, on the reverse strand, counting down.
TGGCCCGATGCCAGGAACGGGCGCGTGCGTGGCCGCGCCAGCTGTGGCGGCCGCGGTGCCACGAGCGGCCACGCATGTGTTCTCCGGAGTCTTGCGCCATCTGCATCATCGCACCGTCGCGCGACCACGAATGCGCGGTGGCGTCGGCGAATGCGGACGCGCTACACAGCACGGCCAAGCATACGCCCGCTATTAGCTTTGGGAACATTCTGACCTCCATAGTCTTTGTCGGGCATCGCCCATACCGGTTCGAAACTCTTGATTACGTCGTTCGTTCACGTCATTGCATCACAACTCTGCCAGCGCCAAACATGCGAAATGCGTTGCCATGGGCAATGGCAACGGCAATGTCCGGCGCAAGCTGCTTCAGCCAGCGTCGGTGCTCGTCGATCAGTTCGCGATACTGCTTCCAGCGTGGGAGAGAGTTCGTGTCTGACCCGATCATGAAACGGTGAGGATACTTCTCAAAAAGTGCGCGCCATGCGGGATCGAGTTTGCCCCGAGGGGCCACATCCTTTGCGCGCTGGGACAGCTCAACCCATAGATTGGGGTAACGGTCGAGCATTTTCCGGACCACGGCTGCCGATTCGTCCCACCCAGCATGCGCCCACAATATCGTCAGTTTCGGGCGGCTTTGAAAAAACGTGTGCACATCGAGCGCAGGGGAATGCACGTGCAGGACAATTCGGTATCTAAGCGAAAGTTCGGCCACCCGCTGCACCATCGGCGCCGCTGCGCCCGAACCGAAGACAAAGTGGAATTCGCCGATACCTTTGTAGATGCCGTGCCTTAACCGAGCCGCCAGATAGGCAGGGGTTTGCTGGTCACGGTGCCAATTGTATTTGGTCACGCCTTTGCGGTATGGCCGAAGGATTGGTACGAACCGGGCGCTGTTTTGGCGGTACAGCCTCAAAGTGCCATCATCTGGCGTACTTGAGACCAATGCCCTCGGCACATTCGCCGCCGCAAGCAACCGGTCAACGTCAGCTGGGCTGTATCGCTTGGCAGCGTCCGCGTTGTAGTGCAAATGCGTGTCGAATATCGGAAGCGTGAGTTCCGCTGACAACACAGTCACGGGGCTCGAAGCCAAAAGCAACATGGCGCCAATGGCGGTGCTGGAAATTGCAATCTGAAGCCTCACTCGGTACACCTTCTCGGCTGGTCGGGCCCAAACCGTATCTGAGCCTCCTCACGCCGAATCTCGGGTGGATCCGGCGCAACGGGGCCATCGGCCCCTGCCACGACATCTGGGGCCTACACGCGAAGCAGCGTATCGGGCACACCGCCGATCCGTGCTAATCTGGGTTAAGAAGACTTCGTCGTTGCAAACGCCGCCGGCGTTCCTCGACGAGGAAAGTCGAATATGTCCGCTTCCGGCCAAGAGCGGACGTCGACGACGTGATTTTCCGTGTCCGCTTTCCGTCCGAGCGTGTTGCAAAACTCTGATTGAGTCTTTGATCGGGGCGTGATTCTGTC
>CAZBRE010000084.1:0-18541 GCA_964494065.1 uncultured Alphaproteobacteria bacterium | reverse complement strand
CACGATGCCTGCTATGTTGCGCGCGTGGCGCCGACCGCGATGGTCTTCGTGCCCTGCGAGAACGGCATCTCGCACAACGAGATCGAGAATGCCACGCCCGACGACCTCGCCGCCGGCGCCCAGGTGCTGTTGCAGGCGGCGGTCGCGCGGGCGAATGAGAAAAGCGCATGAGCCGATTTTTACACTTGGGACCGTCCCAACGTGGTTAAGGACGTGTAAAGGCGGCGGATGCGAGACTGACCAGGTATGACGAGGCGGCCCACAGACGACCCACAGGCGGGCAAGGCCTCGAGGAGCGACCGGATGGCGCGCAAGACCACGACCGACAGCAGGAAGCCCCGCGGCAAGGCCGCGGCGAAGCCTGCTGCGCGCAAGCGCGCAACGACCAAGACGGCCGCCAAGGCGACTAACAAGCCGGGCGCGAAGACGGCGAAGAAGACGCCGGCGCCGAAGAAACGGGCCGTTGCGGCGGAGCGGACCGGCGCGCCCACCGTCTCGAAGCCGCCTGCGGCACCCGTCGGCGCGCCCGACGCCGCCACCGCCCCGCGCGAGGGCGCCTTTCCGGTCTTCTACCGGGCGCCGCAGCCGCTCAGCAACGAACGCCACGTGAATTTCGCAGTCAGGCGTGACGCGCATTACGGCTTTGCCGCGCGGGCCAATTCGGTGCCCCTCAATGCAGCCGAGTTCCCGCTCGCCGCGCGCCACTACCCCATCCTCTTCAGCGGCGGCGAGCCCGCCGTCGGGATCGCGCTCTTGGGCCTGCGCGACCACCAAAACCTCTTCGTCGGCGCCGATGGCGCCTGGGAGGACGGTGCTTATGTGCCCGCCTATATCCGCCGCTACCCCTTCATCTTCATGGCGGCGGGCGAGGACGGGCGCTACATCCTGTGCCTCGACGAGCAGGCCGAGGTCTTGACCGATGCCAAGAACGGTCAGCCGCTCTTCGTCGACGGCCAGCCGAGCGACGTGACGACGCGCGCGCTCGAATTCTGCAAGGCCTACCAGCAGCAGTCCGACTACACGCGCCAGCTCGGCGGCCTGCTGGCCAAGCACGGCCTCTTGACCGCGAACCGCGCCAACGTGTCGCTGAAAACCGGCGAGAGCCTGGCGCTCGGCGGCTTTCGGATGATCGACGCCAAGGCGCTCGATACGCTCGACGATGCGGCGTTCCTGGAGCTTCGGCGGGCCGGCGCCCTGCCGCTCATCTACGCCCAGATCTTCTCTACCTCGAACTGGACGGCGCTGGCCGCCCGGGATGCGGCGCGCGGCTGACTAATTGGAGTCATGGTAAGCCTCGCGGGATCAGCGCACCCCGGCCCGTGTCAGGAAGGCGCGGAGCCCGCTCGCCGGGATGACGTAGGTGATCTGCGGCGACACGTACGGCCGCTTGGTGGTGTCGCCGAGCTCGTAGCCCGCGACCATGCCGATCAGCCGGCCGTCCCGGTCGAAGACGGGTCCGCCCGAATGGCCCGATTCGACCTCCATGCCGATCTCGATCGCGTGCTCGATGCGCCAGCGGTTGTATTCCAGGCTCTCGGCGAGGCGCGGCGTAATTACGGTCCCGACCGAGACCGCGCCGCGTCCACGCGAGGGCGAGCCGACGGCCAGGGCGAAGGCGCCTTTCTTGACCGCACTCGGCTCGGCATACCGCGCCGGCGTCATGCCGGGGAAGGGAGCAACCTGCAGCAGCGCAAGATCTTCGCGGCGGTCGATATAGAGGATCCGGGCCTTATGCCGTTCGCCTTGGCGCGTGACGATGCGCGCATGGTTCTTCGTCGTGCGCGCGATATGCGCCGCCGTGATCACGTGGCCGCGATCGTCGATGATGATGCCGCTCGCCTGCTGCAGGATGCCGGGCGGATCATCCTGGGCCAGCGGATCGCCCGGGTAGAGAATCACCACATGCACGTAGGACTGCGAAGCCCGCTCGGCGAGCGCACGCAGCGCACGCAGCACGGGTTGCGTCACCGTGCGCGCGTCGAGATAGGGATAGTTGAGCATGATCGGCGGCTCGCTGCGCGCCGGGTTCGGCGCCAAAACGAACGCCAGAACGAACCAAGACGCCAACGCCGCCACGCCCAACCGCCCGAACCGCAAACGCGCGCTCGGACGCACACCCGTGTATTCAAGGGTCTCGCAGAGGTTCGGCGTCGCCCTAATCTGTTGCACCGGCCAAATCCGCGTCCGTTTACGTGATAAAAATGTCACGAGAATCCAGCAATTTTGTACCGACCTGTCGAGCCCCCGCACGGCGGCGCGAACAATGTTGAAAGGAACGCAGCCTTTGTCTATCCCAAATCGCGGGGCGGGTGGCGCCGTGAGGGGAGCGTCATTCGCCCTCGGCCGATTTTCCGGCGGAATTCCTCGGTTTTCGAGGTGTTGCGGCGGTGCCGGCCAGGCGGGCAGAGTCCGACGGGGGAGGGCATGGCCTGCCGGTCTCGCCCGCGCCGGCCAGTGTAGCGAAGATGTCGCGCTATGGTCCGGATGCGGGGGCGCCATGGTCCTCGGGAATTGCAGCTTGGACCGGTTTGCGGTAAACGTGGATAGTTAACGACCGTCGGAAATAAGCAGGTGGCGGATCGGCGTTGCCGATGGAACCTGAATAGGTTGTGTGCCGTTGCTTTTGGGGGTCATAGAGTTCGCTGCGATATGAAGTCCGTTTGCTGGTGCCGGCAGCGGCTGTTACGCGAAGCGAAAGCAGGCTAATGGCACACGAAATCGATGCAAACGAGCAGCTGCTTGGGAGCATTAAAAAGTTGAGATCTGGAGAAACAATTCCAAACAAGGGGAAGAAGATGAGGAAACTTGCACTCGCTGTCTTCGCGGCGGGGATGTTGGCTACCTCGGGCGCGTCTGCCACGGTCGGCTGGTATCTCTCTGACAGCTTGCGCGCCTTGACGGCGGCTTCCGGAACCGGGTCCGCTTTCAACCGCGCTCTCAAGCAGGAATATCAGCAGCTGTGTGACGAGGCTCTGAAGGAGTCCGATCACCCACACGCCAAAATGTACTGCCGCAAGGGCTGGGGCGCCGCGCGCGGAGCCAACGTGCTGCCGGAGAATCCGCGCAACTGGATCTTTCCGCCACGCGGGTCCGCCGAGCTTCGCGACAACCACGGCAAGCTGTTGGCCGCGCTCAACGGCAACGGCCGGACGCGCAACCCGAGTGCGGCAGCCCGCGCCCAGGCCATGTTCGATTGCTGGGTCGAGGAAGAGCACGAGGATTTCTGGTGGCGCGCCCCGGGCATGGAAATGCCTCCGGGAGGCGGCTACTACCAGCCGGCCGATGTGCGTCGCTGCAAGGAAGGCTTCCTGGCCGCCATGCAGGAGCTCCTCGGTGCCCCGCGCCAGGCCTTCATCATCTTCTTCGCCTTCGACCGCTCGAACCTCGATGCGGCGGCGATGAGGGTGGTTGCGGATATCGTGGCTGCTGCCCGTTCCGCACCGTCGGCTCTGGTTTCGATCTTCGGCTTCACCGACACGGCCGGTTCGCCGACCTACAACCTGGCGCTTTCCAAGCGTCGTGCGAATGCGGTGGCCGGAGCGCTCGCTGCACGCGGGGTTGCGAGGTCGCGGATCCGAGCTTCAGGCTTCGGCGAAACCCGCCTGCGGGTACCGACGCCTGACGGTACGCCGAACGCTCAGAACCGTCGCGCCGAGATCACCGTCAGGTAATCCGACCCGACAGGTTCGCGAGAACCCACGGGGGCGTCCGCAAGGACGCCCCCGATTTTTGTCTCGATGCGGCGTCCGCAAGGATGCCCCCGATTTTTGTCTCGATGCGGCGTCCGCAAGGACGCCCCCGATTTTTGTCTCGATGCGGCGTCCGCGCGGATGCCCGGTTTTCCTGCCAATACGGCCGGCCGGAGCGGGCTAGGATTCAAGGCGGTCTTTCAGTACACTCCCCGGCAATTAGGACGCCGCTGCGGCGATATGCATAAGTATTTATGCAAGCGCCGGTAGCGTCGTTCACCGGACGGGTGGGGGGCCGCCGGCCGACAGATCGCCCGGGACCTGGCGTCGCATTGGCGCCGCCGCATTTAATCTCCAAGGCGAACGTCGGCTGCCGGCTGCCATCGGGGCATCGGTCCGGTCGGGTCAACTCTGTACGAAAAGGCGGAGCCTCATGCGCAAAGTGCTGATCGGTTTGGGCGTGGTGATCGTGTTGGTCGTCGCCGCGGCCTTCATCGTCCCGATGTTCATCCCCACCGATACCTACAAGGCCGAGATCAAGGAGCGCGTGCTCGCGCAGACCGGCCGCGAGATCGACATCAAGGGCGATCTCAAATTCTCCATCCTGCCGACGCTGGGCTTGAAGGTGAACGACGTCACCTTCGCCAACGCGCCCGGCGCCTCGACCAAGAGCATGGCGACCTTCAAGCAGCTGATCGTCAAGCTGAAGGCGATCCCGCTGATCAGCGGCAATGTCGAGATCGACGAGTTCCAGCTCGTCGAGCCGGTCATCAATCTCGAGGTCGACAAGGCCGGCAAGCCCAACTGGGTCTTCGCCAAGCCGGCGTCCGCCGGTCAGCCGGCCGGCAAAACGCCCGAGAAGAAAACGACTGAGAAGAAAGCCGCGCCGCCCAAGACCGCGTCTGGTGGCGGGGCTGATATCAGCAAGCTCAAGATCGCCGATCTCCGCCTCATCAAGGGCAAGGTCACGTATGTCGACCGCCGCACCGGCGCGCGCCAGCAGATCGACAACGCCAATCTGAGCGTCTCATTGCCGGGCGTCTCCAGCCCGCTTCAGGTCAAGGGCGATCTCGTCTGGAACAAGGAGCAGCTCAACGTCGAGTTCCGCCTCGACAACCCGCAGGCCTTCTCCAGCGGTACCGGCTCGCCCATGCGTCTGGCGCTGAAGTCGAAGCCGGTCAACCTGACGCTCGCCGGCACCGCCAAGGGCGGCAAGGCGGTGGCGGCCGCGGGCAAGCTCGCCATCGACGTGCCGTCGGTGCGCAACCTTGCCGCCTGGGCCGGCAATCCGATCGCCATGCAGGGCTCCGGCCTCGGCCCGATGAAGCTCTCTGGCACGCTCGCGCTCTCGGAGAACCGGATCGCGCTCACCGGGGTCGCACTCAGCCTCGACAAGATCACCGCCAAGGGTGATCTCGCCGTGCAGACCGGCGGCAAGGTGCCGACCATCACCGGCAAGCTCGACGTCCCGCAGCTCGACCTCAACCCCTATCTCGCGGGCGGGAGTGGCGGCACCACCGGCGGCAAGGCGGCACCGGCCGGGCAGGGCGGCGACAAGACGGCCGCCAAACCCGCCGCGGCACCCGCCGGCGGCGGCAAGGGTTGGAGCCGGGCGCCGATCAACACGGCGGCGCTCCACTCGGTCAACGCCGATCTGACGCTGAGCGCCGGCGGCATCCGCTACCAGAAGATCAAGGTCGACCGCGGCCAACTCCACGTGAAGCTCGCCGGCGGACGCCTGCAGGCGCAGCTCCAGCAGCTTCAGCTCTACGGCGGCAGCGGCAGCGGCGTGATCGTGCTCGACGGCAGCGGCAAGGGCGTCGCGCTCTCGCAGGACTTCACGATCTCCAAGGTGAAGGCGCGCGAGTTCCTGAGCGACGCTGCCAACTACTCCGGCCTCTCCGGCCTCGGCAGCGGCAAGTTCAAGGTGACCGGGCGCGGTGCCAGCCAGTACGCCATGGTGCAGAGCCTCAACGGCAACGGCTCCTTCGGCTTCCGCGACGGCGCGATCAAGGGCGCGGCGCTCATCAACATGATTTGCGCAATCAATCCGGCACAGCTCATGAAGGGCGTCGGCAAGGACAAGGAGACCAAGTTCTCCGCCTTCGACGGCACCTACACGATCCGGAACGGCGTCCTGACCGTGGCGAAGTACGAGGACATGCAGCTCAAATCACCGCTGCTGCGTCTCTCCGCCAAGGGCAATTCGAACCTGCCCCCGCGCACCCTCAATTTCCGCATCGAGCCGAAGATCGTCGGCACCTGCAAGGGTCAGGGCGGCGCCTTCTCCAAGGAAGGCGTGGCGGTGCCGCTCTTCCTCAAGGGTACCTGGGACAATCCGAGCTGGGGCATCGATATGGCCGCGCTCATGAAGATGGGCCCCGAGATGCTCAAGGGCGGCGTGAAGGGTGCGGAAAAGACCGTCAAGGGACTGGTCAAGGGCGTCAAAGGCCTGAAGGGCATCAATCCCGCGGCGGGCGGCAAGTCCGGTGAGGGCGGCAAGGAGAGCCCTGCGGAGAAGATCAAGAAGGGCCTCGGCGGCATCCTCGGCGGCGGCAAGAAGAACTAGATGTTTGCGGTCTTAGCTTCCGATCCCAAAGGCGGCGCCGACGCCGAGCCCAAGCTCGGTGTCGGCGCGCCCCTGGTTGACCGCGATCTCGATCAGCCCGTTTGAATTGGCATACCAGAAGGCGGCGCCCGCCGGCACGGCCGAGAATGTGTCGCCATGTGCGATCGTCCGGCCGCCCGCGGCGATCGTCTGCGCCTGATCGATACCAGCGGCGCGGTGCCCGCTCACCAGATTGCCGTAGCGGTCGACATAGACGATGCGCGCGAGCTCGTCCGGCCAGTCCTTCCGATCGATCGTATCCGGCGACAGTGGCTCGCCCGGCGGCGCTTCGCCGCGCGCCAGCATTGCCGCGACCGGCGCGAAGAGATCGCGCCCGTGAAAGCTGCTGGAGAGATGTTCGGGCTCCCAGGTGATGCGCCAGGCCGAGGCGCTCTGGGCGCGGCGAACGACCATGGCCAGCAAGCCGTTGTCGGGCCCGACGAAATGCCGTCCATCGGCTTCAACGATGACCGCATCGCGCGCCGAGCCCACGCCCGGATCGACCACGCAGACGAACACGGCGCCGGTTGGAAAATACGCCTGATAGGCGGCCAGCAGATAGGCCGCACCCTGGGCATCGAAGGGCGGCAGATCGGCGCACAGATCGACGATCGGCACGCCCGGCGCCTCGCCCAGCAGCGCCGCTTTCATCTGCCCCGTATAGGGCCCCTCGAGGCCGAAATCGGTGAAGAGGACCAGCATGTGCGGGCGGTCAGACCTGCATGACGTGGCTGACCAGCCCTTCGCCCGGCTGCCAGAGATGCAGCATGTAGGCCGGCGGCTCGTCCGACCAGATGGCCCGCTCGCCGAGCGCCTTGGCGCCGCTCAGATCGAGCTTGAGCTGGGCGATGGTGCTGGGCGCGCTCGCCGCGGTAGTGCCGAAGAAGGGCGTGTGCGAAGCCCGGTGCAGGTGCCCGCAGAGGATGCCCACGATCTGCGGATGCTTGGCGACGAGGGCGCCCAAAGCGTCGCCGTCGAAGCAGCGCATCGCGTCCATCGCCGCATAGCCGGTCCGGAAGGGCGGGTGGTGCATCAGGATCGCGGTCGGCCGATCGGGGGCTTCCTTTAGGCGCGCCGCGAGCCAGTCGAGCCGGCCGTCGTCGAGCTGGCCGTGCGGGGCTTCCGCCACCACCGTATCGAGCGCGATGAGCCGCAGCGCATGGTCCTCGATCACATAGTGCAGGTAGGTTCCGTCGCGCGGCAGATAAGGCGCATCGGCGAACGCCGCGCGCATCGCCTCGCGGATATCGTGATTGCCGGGAATGGCGTAGAGCGGCGCCTTAAGCGGCGCCAGAAGCGCGCGCAGCGTGGCATATTCGTCGGCCGTGCCGTCCTTGGTCAGATCGCCGGTCGCGAGGATGAGCTCGGGCGCCGGATCGAGCGCGTTGACCGCAGCGACGCAGCGCTCGAGATTGCCGATGGCATCGATCCCCGACATGCTGGGCGCATCGGGCGCGTTAATGTGCATGTCGCTTATTTGTGCGATAAGCATGGCGGCAGAGTGCCCGATCGCGCGCCCTTCCGGCAAGCGGGATCGCTCCATCCCCAACGCAAGAAAACCGCAAGAGATCAGCCATGCCGAACCCACGCCACCGCCGTTGGGGCGACCTCACGACCGGGGATTTCGACGGGCTCGACCCCGAGCGCACGGTGGCGTTGCTGCCGATCGCGGCGACCGAGCAGCACGGGCCGCATCTGCCGCTTTCCACGGATGCCGATATCGCCGAGGGATTGATCGAGGCGGCGCTCGAGCGTCTGGGTGACGGGGTCGAGGTGCTGGTGATGCCGATGCTGGCGGTCGGGCTGAGCCCCGAGCACGGCGACTTCGCGGGCACGCTGACCCTGGAGCCGGAGACGCTGCTGGCCACGATCTGCGAGATCGGCGCCGGGGTCGAGGCCGCCGGTCTCGGCAAGCTCGCGCTTTTCAACAGCCATGGCGGCCAATCGCGGATGCTCGACCTCGCCGCCCAGCGGCTCCGGCGCGACGTCGACATCCTTGCCGTGGCGATCAACGGCTACCGGCTGTGGCGGGCGGAAGAGATCTTCCCCGAGGCCGAGGTCCGCCACGGCATCCATGCCGGCGCGGTGGAGACCTCGATCATGCTGCATCTCAAGCCCGAGCTGGTGCGCCGCGACCGGCTCGCCACCCATGTCTCGCTCTCGGCCGAGATGGAAAAGGACTACGCGCGGCTCACGCCCTTCGGCCGCGTCGGCTTCGGCTGGCAGGCCCAGGACCTGAACGAGAGCGGCGCCTGCGGCGACGCGACGCTGGCGAGCGCCGAAGCCGGCCGCACCCTGGTCGACCAGGCCGGCGCCGCCTTGGCCGAGCTGCTCGGGGAAATCGCCCGGCTGCCCCTCGATACGCTCAAGGACAAGAGCTAAAAAGCTAGAGGGTTAAAGAGCTAGCCCGCGGCGCGGAGCTCGACGACCCGCTCTTGCGGGAAGTGCAGGCGCACGACCGTGCCCTCGCCGGGCGTGCTTTCGACCGAAAGCGTGCCGCCATGGAGTTCGACCAGCGACTTGGTCAGCGGCAGTCCCAAACCCGTTCCGTCATATTGACGCGCGAGCTTGCTGTCGATCTGGACGAACGGCGCCATGGCGCGCGGGATCTCCTCGGCGCTCATGCCGATGCCGGTATCGCGAACCTCGACCGTGACGCCGCCCTCGGCCGGCGTATAGGCGGCGAACACGATCTTGCCGCCCTCCGGCGTGAACTTCACCGAGTTCGACAACAGATTGAGGAAGATCTGCTTCAGCCGCCGCTCGTCGGCCCGCATCGCCGGCAGCGTGTCGGGCACATCGAGGTCGATGGCGATGTCGGCGCTGTCTGCCCGCTCGGTCACGATCCGCGTCGCCGAGCGCGCGATGCTGGCGATATCGCACCGCGTTTCCTGCAGCTCGATCTTGCCGGCTTCGAGCTTGGATACGTCGAGGATGTCGTTGATCAGATTGAGCAGGTGGCTGCCGCTTTCGAAGATGTCGCGTGCGTATTCGGCGTAGTGCTTGTTGCCGAGCGGGCCGAAGAGCTCGTTGTGCATCATCTCAGAGAAGCCGATGATGGCGTTGAGCGGCGTCCGCAGCTCATGGCTCATATTGGCAAGGAATTGGCTCTTGGTCCGGTTGGCCGCTTCGGCCACCTCCTTCGCCTCGGTCAATGCGCGCTCGGCCTCCTTGCGTTCGGTGATGTCCCCCACCGAGCCGGCCATCCGATAGGCATTGCCGCTCTCGTCGTGCAGGGCGAGCGCGCGGTCGAGCACCCAACGATACTCACCATCGGCGCAACGCATGCGGAGCTCGCACTCGTAGTGGTCAGTCTCCTGTTTCAGATGAGCGACCACCTTTTCGCGATACTGCTTGCGGTCGTCGGGATGCACCCGCTCCAGCCAGGCCTTGGCAGAGGTGCTGAATTCACCGTCCGGTATGCCGAACTTCTCTTTGAGGCGGCGTGAGAAGAATACCTTGCCCGTTGCGATGTCCCAGTCCCAGAGGCCTTCGCTGGTGCCTTCCATGGCCAGCGCGTAGCGCTCCTCCGAAGCGCGCAGGGCCGTCTCGGCGCGCTTGCGCTCCGTGATGTCGGCATAGGTGGAGACGAAGCCGCCTTTGTCGGGCAGCGGCTTCCGCCGGATCTCCAGCACGCGGCCGTCGACCGTGTCGCGCTCGAAGAAGCTCGGCACGTTGGTAAGGGCGTTCTCGTATCTCGGCCGGACCAAGTCGTCGATATCGCCTGGTCCGAACTCGCCGCGTTCGGCCAGGTTCCGCAACATCGCCTTGAAGGAGGCGCCCGGTCCGAACTCGTCCTTCGGCAGGCCCAGAAGCTCCCGGCTCTGATCGTTGATCATGGCAATGCGCATATCGGCATCGACCATGGCGATGCCCTCGTCGACATTGTCGAGCACCAGCTGCAACGTGGCCTGTGTCGCCTCGAGCGCCGCCTCACGCTCCTTCAGGCTGGTGATGTCGACATAGACGCTGACCGTGCCGCCGTCCTGGGTCCGGCTCTCGATGATCTGGATCTCGGCGCCGTGGTTAAACGTGGATTCGAACGGCGCCGCCGGGTCGCGATGCGCCTTCATCCGCGCCTCGAGCCAGGCCGCTCGGTTCTCGGGTTCGATCCCCGCGATGTTGTGGTCGATCACCACTTCGAGCATGCGCTCGAAAGGCGTCCCGGGATCCGCAAATTCCTCGTAGCCTGCCGGCATCAGTGCGGAAAACTTGCTGTTGCAGATCACGATCCGATCATCGGCATCGCAGTAGATGAAGCCTGCCGGGATGCTCTCGATGGCCGACTCCAGGCGCATCTGCGCCTGGCGCTCCTCGGTGACGTCGGTGTGCACGCTGATGGCGCCGCCATCGCCGGTCTTGTATTCGCGGGTCAGCACGATGCGCCCATCCGCCAGGTGCTGCTCGAAGGGGTCGCCCGGTGTCTTCAGACGTGCCAGGCGCTGGGTGAGCCAGGCATCAGGGTCTTTGGCGCCTGTCAGGTTCACGCCGAGCGCGACGCAGGTCTTGACGATTTCGGCGAAAGCCATTCCCGGCTGGACCAGATCGTCGTGGCCCGGAAAAAACAGGTCCTTGTAACGGCTGTTGCACCGGACGAGGCGGCCTTCATGGTCATAAAGCGCTATGCCTTCGTCCATCGACTCGATGGCCTCGATCAGCGTGGTGCGTGCGTCCTGGGCCGAGGCTTCCGCGGCAACCTGAGCGGTGACGTCGCGGCCGGTGCCGCGGTAGCCGGCAAATCTCCCGCGCTTGTCGTAGATCGGTTTGCCGCTGACCCGAAAATGGCGGATGCCCTTGCCAAGGTCGCGGGAGCTGTATTCGAAATCCTTGAACGGCCGCCGCGCCTTCAGGTCGGCGTAGTGGGACGCCCAATGCTCGTCGTCGTCCCGCGAGAGCTCCCGCCGCGTCTTGCCGACAACCTCCGACGGATGCAGCCCGCTCGTCTCGATGATGCGGTCGGAGAGGTAGGTGAAGCGGAGATCCGCGTCCATCTCCCAGATCCAGTCCGACGACGCTTCGGCGATGTCGCGAAACCGCTCTTCGCTTTCCCGCAGCCGTCGCTCCGATTCGGCGAGGCGGTCGCGGGCGATGCGCAAATCCATATGCTCGCGGCGCTGCAGAAGCATGACGAGCGCAAAGGCCGCGAACAAGTTGAGCGCGAATGCGCCCAGCAGGTCCAGCGGTCCGAAAATGGGCATGTGGTCGGTTGCCACAAGGATGGCGCGCGACAATCCCAAGACGAACAGCGCCACGGCGGCGAGCCGCATCGGTCCGCGTGCGGCCGGACCGGAGCCGGGAACCAGCAGGCTGCCGGCAACGACCAGCAGGCTGCCGACAATCCCGGCAAGCGCCAGGCGGGCGGCGAGACCGCCGAGACCGCCGAGACCCAAGGCGGGCAGGGCGGCCACGATGGCGAAGACGGCAAGCGCCGCCGTGACCCGACCTCGACGACGCAGCGGCTGCTCCATGGCGGCGAGCACGCCGGCCAGCATCGCCACCGCGGAGCCGACGATGAATGCGTTCGAGAGGGTGTCGCCCACTCTCCGATCGAGGGCCGAGCCGAAGAACGGCAGGGCGAAATGCCCGGCATCCAGCAGAAACGCGGTCGCCCACCAGCGAAGCGCGTTGATGTCGCGCTGGAACGCCAACAGCCCGATCATCGCCAGGGCAATCGCGAGATTGCCAAGCACGACGCCGAGCGTTGCCGTCGACAAGGAGAGTTCGGCCGTCACGGAAAGGCTCTCCAACAAGAGTGCGGCGGCGGGCGCCGCGGTCCTAGCGCGCAGCCGGGGTCCATCGGCTGCCAGCGATTTGGCGCCTCCGTCCGGCCGATCTGCATGATCGGCTGTGTTGACTTACATTTGAGTTAATTGACGGCTAACGATGATGCCGCCCGTGCGGGCGAAAGTCTTTGAATTCGTTCAGGAATCGTACGAGACGAGCGCCTCGAAAGGGATCGATAGGCGCGAGCGGCCGCCCAGGAACGTCAACTCGATGATGCAGGCCGCCCCCGCCACCTCCGCGCCCCGCGATGTCAGCAGCTCGATCGAGGCCGCGAGCGTGCCGCCCGTCGCCAGGAGGTCGTCCAGGATAACCACCCGCTGGCCCGCCTCGACGGCGTCGGCCTGGATCTCGATGGTGTCGCTGCCGTATTCGAGATCGTAGGTATAGGGCACGGTCTCGCCCGGCAGCTTGCCCTGCTTGCGGATCATCAGGAAGCCGCAGCCGAGCGACAGCGCCAGGGGCGCGGCCACCAGAAAGCCCCGCGATTCGATGCCGGCCAGGACGTCGGGCTTCAGCGGCCGCACGATATCGGCGAGCTGGTCCACCGTCGCCTGCCAGGCGTCCGGATGCGCCAGCAAGGTCGCGATGTCGTAGAAGAGGATCCCGGGCTTGGGAAAATCGGGGATCTGGCGGATGTGCTCTTTGATGTTCATGCGTGGGTCCCTGCCTGGCGCGGCCTGTTTAAGAGGCGCGGCGAAGCTAGGCGAAAGGCCCGTTTATCTCAAGGCTGGCGACCAATTCCCGAAGGGCTGGAAATAGGCTAGAACCGCCCGGCAGAGGCACCGGCAGAGACATACGTCCAAACAGATCATGACCCACGTCTTCCACCGCTATCCGCTGAACACCCTGCCGACCGCGGCGAAGGGCGACGGCATCGAGATCGTCGATGGCGACGGTAAGCGCTATATCGACGCTTCGGGCGGGGCCGCGGTGTCGTGCCTCGGTCACTCCCATCCGGCCGTGATCCAGGCGATCAAGGACCAGGTGGACAAGATCGCCTTCGCGCACACCTCATTCTTCACCAACGAGCCGATGGAGGCCTTGGCAGACACGCTGGTCGCGGAGGCGCCGGGAACGCTCGATCAGGTCTATTTCGTCTCGGGCGGCTCGGAGGCGGTCGAGGCGGCGCTCAAGATGGCGCGGCAATATTTCGTCGAGATCGGCGAGCCCGAGCGCCGCCACGTCATCGCCCGCCGCCAGAGCTATCACGGCAACACGATCGGCGCGCTCTCGGCCGGCGGCAACGAATGGCGCCGCGCCCAGTTCGCGCCGCTCCTCGTGCCCTCGATGCATCACATTGCGCCCTGCTACGCCTATCGCGACCAGACCCCCGATGAGAGCGAAGAGGCCTACGGGCTGCGCGTCGCCGACGAGCTCGAGGCGATGATCCAGGAGCTGGGGCCGCGGACCGTCGCCGCCTTCATCGCCGAGCCCGTGGTCGGCGCCACCCTCGGCGCGGTGCCGCCGGTGCCAGGCTATCTCGCGCGCATCCGCGAGATCTGCGACCGCCACGGCGTGCTGCTGATTTTCGACGAGGTGATGTGCGGCATGGGCCGCACGGGCACGCTCTATGCCTGCGATGTCGACGGCGTCGCGCCCGATCTTCTCGCGATCGCCAAGGGCCTCGGCGCCGGCTACCAGCCGGTGGGCGCGGTGCTGGTGAGCGCCGAGATCTACCGCGCGATCTGCGAAGGCTCGGGCTTCTTCCAGCACGGCCACACTTACATGGGCCATCCGACCGCCTGCGCCGCCGCGCTCGCGGTCCAGCAAACCATCCGCGACGACGACCTGTTGACGAACGTCAACACGATGGGAGAGCACCTATCTCAAGCGCTCGAAGAGCGCTTCGGCAACCACCACCACGTCGGCGACATCCGCGGCCGCGGCCTCTTCCGCGCCATCGAGCTGGTCGCCGACCGCACGACGAAGGACCCGTTCGATCCGGCCAGGAAGCTCCACGCGCGGGTCAAGCGCGAGGCGATGGCGCGCGGCCTCATGTGCTACCCGATGGGCGGCACCATCGACGGCGCGCGCGGCGACCACGTCCTCCTGGCGCCGCCCTTCATCGTCACGAAAGGCGACGTCGACACCATCGTCGACCGCCTCGGCGACGCGGTCGAGGCGGCGCTGTCAGGCTAGGGGCGTGACCGCTGGATCGGCAGTTCGACGTAGAGCCTCGTCATCATCGTCTCAACGTCGGCGGTCAGCAGTTTCACGACCTCCTCCTTCGAGCGCTGTTCGAGGAGAGTGGCGCCTTCGTTGCTCCATACGGTGGGTGCGAGGCCGTCATTCTTCGTCACCGCCTGGGCCGTGCCGTAGGGATAGCCGTTGCGCACATCAACCAGGAGGGCCGACGCGAAGCCCTGCGCCCTGATCACCCGGCTTGGAAACAGGTAGGCGCCGATGATGGTGAGATCGGCAAGGTTGAGCGACGTTCCCGATTGCCGCTTCTTGCCGATGACCTCGTAGATGAGCACCGCGTCGACATGCTGGCGCGCGGCGCCGAGACGAATGCGCTGGATCAGGTTGTCGAGATCGGCCGGCTGCCGGTAATACCGGCGCTTGGGTTTCGGATGGCCGACATCGCCGGCGGCAAGCGCGGCGATCAATGGGGAGATCGGCACGAATTCGCCGAATTTGGTGCCCAGCTTCTGCCTGGTCTTGAGCCAGGCATCGGCCTCTTTCGGCGGGATCGCGGTCAGCCGTCCGCCTTCGACGCGGGCCAACCCGATGCGGGCGGGAAACTCCAGGGTCGGTTCCACCAGTGCCGCTTCGCGGATCTTCGCGCTGAACTTGGCCGCAGTGTTCTGGGTCGGGGGCGTGTAATTGCCGATATAGGCGGCGCCGGATGTGGTCTGAATGGTCGAGCCACAGGCGGCAAGCGCGCCCAGGGCCAGAACGGCTACAAATGCGCGGACGATTGCAGTGATCATTGCGCGGTCTCCCGTATGACATTGCGTCGGCAGCGTTTTGCGCACCCGAACGCACACAATGATCATCTTCGTGGCGCAAGTATGGCGGAATTGCGCACCGCCGCCCGTAGAACGCGCGAAGGTTGCGTGGGGGCTCAGGCCGCCGTCGCTTCCGCCGTCTCCACGATGCCCGCTTCGGCGAGCGCGTCCACCTTCGCGGCGTCATAGCCGAGCAGCCCTTCGAGCACCTCGCGCGTGTGCTGGCCGAGGCGCGGCGGCGGGGCGGCCGGCAGATCGACGTTCTCCGACAGCATCGGCGGGGTGCGGGCGAAGCGGTACTCGCCCACCTCCGGATCGTCGACGGGCATGAGGAAGCCGCGCGCCTCGACCTGCGGGCAGGCGAAGACGTCCTCGGCGCGGTTGACCGGCCCCGCCGGTACGCCGGCGTCGTTGAGCGCATCGACGGCCTGCGCGCGCGTCTTGTCCGCCAGCCACGCCTCAATCGCGGCGTCGATCATCTCGGTGTTCTGCGACCGCACGGTGCCGTCCTTGGTGCGCGCGTCGTCGGCGAGGTCGGGCCGGCCGATGATCTCGGCCAGCCGCGTCCAGATCCGGTTGTCGGGCACGTTGAGCGCGATATAGCCGTCCTGCGCCTGATAGGCGCCGCGCGGATAGACGTTCTTGGGCACGCCGCGGCTGTTCGACTGCTGGGCGACCGAATAGAGCGCGATCATCGCCTCGTTCAAGCCCAGCATGTTGTCGTACATGGCGCTGTCGACCCACTGTCCCTGGCCGGTGCGCTCGCGCATGAAGAGCGCCTGCATGATGCCGTAGGCCGTTACCATGCCCGAATAGACGTCGGCCAAACCGTAGATCGTCCAGGACGGCGGTTTGTCTGCGAAGCCGACGAGGTTCATCACCCCGCTCATGGCTTCGGAGACGATGTCGAAGGCGGGCCGGTCACCGTACGGCCCTTCCTTGCCGGGCAGCCGTCCGAAGCCCGAGATCGAGGCATAGACGAGGCGCGGGTTGAGCTCGTGCAAAATCTCGTAGCCGAGCCCCATCCGGCCCATCGCGCCGGGCCGCAGATTGTCGACCAGCACGTCCGCCTTATCGACGAGCCCGCGCAGCACCTCGCGGCCCTCGGGCTTGCTCATGTCGAGCGCCAGGCTCTTCTTGTTGCGGTTATAGCCCATGAAGCCGGCGGCCTTTTTCCGGTCCGCCTTCTCCGCGAAGGGCGGCATGGCGCGCCGGGGATCGCCAACGCCGGGCCGCTCGATCTTGATCACCTCGGCCCCCGCATCGCCCAGCAGCATGGTGCAGTAGGGCCCGGCCATGTACTGCTCGAGGCCGACGACGCGGATGCCGTCGAGGGGACGCATGGTCATGACTAGTCTCCGATCCACTCGACGAGCGTCGACACGCCCATGCCGACGCCGACGCACAGCGTCGCGAGGCCGTAGAAGGGACGCGGCGCGTCGGCCGCGCGCCGCTCCATCTCGTGCATCAGCGTCACCAGGATGCGCGCGCCCGAGCAGCCCGTCGGGTGGCCGAGCGCGATGGCGCCGCCATTCACGTTGGTGATCTCGTGGTCCATGCCGAGCTGGCGCATGCAGCCGAGCGCCTGCGCGGCGAAGGCCTCGTTCAGTTCGATGAGCTGGATCTGCTCGAGCTTGAGGCCGAGCCGTCCCAGGAGCTTCTGGGTCGCCGGCACCGGCCCCAGCCCCATCACCCCCGGATCGACCCCGGCGACCGCCGAGCCGAGCCAGCGCAGCTTCGGCTTCAGGCCGAGCTCCATCGCCTTCGTCTCGCTGGCCAGCAGCAGCGCCGCCGCACCGTCGTTGATGCCGCTCGAATTTCCCGCCGTCACCGTGCCGTCGGCCTTGAAGGCTGGCTTGAGCTTGGCGAGGTCGTCCAGCGTCGTCGCCAGCTCGTACGTCCCGTCCTCCTTGCGGTAGCGCGGATGCTCGTCGGTATCGACGATCACCGGATCACCACGACGCTGGGGCACGGACACAGGCGCGATCTCGTCCTTAAAACGACCATCGTTGATGGCGGCGATGGCGCGGCGCTGGCTTTCGAGCGCGAACTCGTCCTGCTCGGCGCGGCTGATCTGCATCTCCTCGGCCACCCGCTCGGCCGTCTCGCCGAGGCTGATGATCGGATAGAGCGCATCCATCTTGGGGTTGTTGTAGCGCCAGCCCACGGTCGTATCCCACATCTTCGGCGCGGCGGTCGTGGGCGTGGAGGCGGGCTTGGGCATCGACCAGGGCGCGCGGCTCATGCTTTCCACGCCCGAGCCGATATAGAGATCGCCTTCGTTTGCCAGGATCGCCTTGGCCGCCTGGTTGACCGCCTCGAGCGCGGAGGCGCAGTTGCGGTTGACAGTCACCCCGGCCACCTCGACCGGGAAACCGGCGAGCAGGGTCGCCATGCGCGCCACGTCGCGGTTGTCCTCGCCGGCCTGGTTGCCGCAGCCGGCATAGACGTCGTCGAGCTCGGCCGGGTCGATCCCCGTCCGCTCGGCCAGCGCCGCATAGCTATGCGCCAAAAGATCGTCCGGCCGCACGCTCGAAAGACCGCCGCCGAACCTGCCGATCGGGCTGCGTACCCCGTCGATGATGACCACGTCGCTCATCGCCCGTCTCCTCCCATTTCCCGATTGGCCATGTCCCGATTGGCCATGTCCCGATTGGCCATGTCCCGATTGGCGCCCGACCTGGCGGCGCTTCTTGCTTCCGCACTATCCTGCGGAAATCCGGGCTGTCAAGTTGGCCCGGCTTTCGCCCGCGCGCAAAAAAATGGGGCGGGTGGGATACCCGCCCCATGAGGATCCGGGGGTTGGTTGAGTGGCTTGGGCGTGATGGTCGGGGCTTAGCGTTTGCAGTCGAGGAACGCCGAGACGAACTTCGAGGCGGCGGCCTTCCGGCCTTTCTTGTCGGAGACCTGGAAAGTGACCTTGATCTTGTGGTTGAAGCGGGCGGATCCGCTGCGGCCCTTCATCAGGTTGCCGCAGGCCTTGGCCGCGCCCTGTGCGTGATCGCCGAGCTGTCCGCCGGCGAAGGTGGGGGTGAACTTCTTCCAGCGCAGCGTCCAGGTCTTGCTGCCGCGCCACAGGTGATAGCTGTGGCCGCCGAAGATCAGCCAGGCGCTGAGCATGCGGTTCTTCTTCGACTTGATCTCGACCTTGAGATCGAAGCGGACCTTGTCGGAAGCCTTCACTTGCCACTTTCCGTTGATCAAACGGACTGTGACGATCGGCCGGCCGCGCGTGCGGTGGTCGACCTTGAGCGACTTGATCTGGATGCCCTTGGCGAAAGCCGGGGTTGCGGTGAGGGGGGCGGTGCCGATGACGGCGGCGGCCGCGATGAGGGTAGCGAGGCCGAGCGTCCGGCCGGTGCGGGTGATGGTGATCATTGTTTTCTCCTCTCTGATCAGCGTTGATCCTCGCCGTCGCTTTTAGAGGGGCGCCGCTGAACCGATCCTGATGGAGCCGTTCATCTGCCAGTCATCCACGGTCATCCGCAGTCAGGTAGCGGGCGCCCGCG
>CAZBRE010000083.1:0-18700 GCA_964494065.1 uncultured Alphaproteobacteria bacterium | reverse complement strand
CGGGCGGACGCGCCTGCGGGTCGAGCTTGGGCGGCGCGGCGGGATCGCCGCAGGCCTCCGTCAACTGCGCCGCCGTGACCCTGGCGCCGCGCAGATCGCTGCCGGACAGATCGCTGCCGCTCAGATCGGCATTGAAGAGATCGCCGCCGCGCAAATCGGCGCGGTCGAGACGCGCACCCGCGAGGACCGCCCCCCGCAGCCGCGCGTGGCGCAGCATGGCGCCGCTCAGCCGTGCCCCGCCGAGCCGCGCCCGCCAGAGATCGGCCCCACGCAGATTGGCGTTGTCGAGGCGCGCCCGCGCGAGCTCGGCCATGCGCAGATTGGCGCCGGCGAGCGCCGCCCCGCTCAACGCGGCCCCGTTCAGGTCCACGCGTTGCAACGGCTGGCCCTGCTCGTGGAGATACTCGACCGCCTCCTTGCGGCTGACCGTCCGGCCCGGCGTCTCGGGCGAGACGACGAGCGTCCACATGGCGTCGATGCGCTCGCGCGTGTACTCGCTCGTTTGGACGACATAGCGATAGGCCTGCAGGTTGAAGAGCACCAGCCAGCCAAGCCCCACCAGCATGGCGAGGCCCTGGAGCGGTGCCAGGCTCAGATAGCGGCGAAGCATCGCGGTGATCATCGGGCGGTCGGCCATGGCGTGTCTCTCGCGTCATGGAAAAAGGGTCTTACGGCCGCCGGCAGTGTGGGCCGGCATACAGTCCTAATCAATCGGTCCTAATCAATCGATCCCGGACAATCGGCCCTGGTCAGTCGCCGCGCACCGTCGCCTGTAAAAAAACGGGCCGCGCGATGGCGGCCCGTTCGTGGCTTTCGGCATCGATGCCGATCCGTCACGGCCCGAGGAAGAAGATCCCCCGGTTGCCGAACACATAGGACGACTCGAAGACCATGATGAACATGAACACCACCACCAGCAGCGGCGGCACGATGATGGCGTAGATCAGCGCCAGCCGCTCCCAGACCATATGCATGAAGACCGCGATGATCAGGCCCGCCTTCAGGATCATGAAGACCAGGATCAGCGTCCAGCGGAGGTAGCTCTCCAGATGGAAATAGTCGACCAGATAGGAACCGGTGCTGAGGACGAACAGCCAGGCCCAGATCTTGAGGTAGACCCCGATCGGATGGATCTTGCCCTCGACCTTCCTTTGGCCGGCTTGCTCCGCCGTTTGGCTTGTTTGTTCTGACATTCAGGTCCTCACCACAGATAGAAGAATGCGAAGATAAACACCCAGACGAGGTCGACGAAGTGCCAGTACAGGCCCATGATTTCGACGTTCTCGTACGTGCCTTTCCGGCTCGTGAAGAAGCCCGGCTTCTGGGTGTCGAAGTCGCCGCGCCAGACCTTGCGCGCGATCAGGATTAAGAACAGCACGCCGACCGAGACGTGGAAGCCGTGGAAGCCGGTGATCATGAAGAAGGCCGAGCCGAACTGGGCGGCGCCCATCGGGTTGCCCCAGGGCCGCACGCCTTCGTGCAGGATCAGCTTCGACCACTCGAAGGCCTGCATGCCGACGAAGGTGGCGCCGAAGGCGGCGGTGACCAGCATCAGGATCGCGGTCTTCTTGCGGTCACGGCGGTAGCCGAAATTGACCGCCATCGCCATCGTCCCGCTGCTTGAGATGAGGATGAATGTCATGATCGCGATCAGGATCAGCGGGATCGGCTTGCCCCCGAAGCTCAGCGCGAAGACCTCGCTGACATTCGGCCACTGCACCGTCGTCGCCTTGCGCACGGTCATGTACGAGATCAGGAAGCAGCTGAAGATGAATGTGTCACTCAGCAGGAAGATCCACATCATCGCCTTGCCCCACGGGACGTTCTTGAACGCCCGTTGGTCAGACGACCAATCAGCGACGAAGCCTTCCATATTGTTGGGCGTCGTCGGAGTTCCTGCGGCTGTTGCCGTTTGCGCCATATGCGTCGTTCCCACTTACCTATTTAAGCCCACAGACTTTCAACAGAAATTCAAGCTGGGTGTTGCCCGAGAAGAGCAGCCCGAAGAGGACCAGCCAAACCACCAGCAGGAAATGCCAATAGGTGGTGCAGAGCTCCACGCTCTGGCGCACCCGCTCGACACTGTAGCCCCGCCAGACCTTTTCCATGGTCCGGATCCAGGCAACCAGCCCGCCCACCATGTGCAGCGCGTGTGCGATGGTGATCAGATAGAAGAAGGCGATCGCCGGGTTGGAAATGCCGAAGCTCGGCAGATTGTCGAGCTGCCGCCAGGCGAGGAACTGCCCGGTCAGGAAGGCGATCGCGAAGATGCCGCCCGCGACCAGCCCCACGCTGACCCGGTCGATGCGCTCGGCCCGCACGCCCATGCGCGCCCATTGCAGGCCGATGCTGCTCAGGACCAGCCAGGTCGTGTTCAGCCACAGGACCGATTGCGGGGGTGCCGGGCGCCAATCGACCAGCGCCATGCGCGACCCGTAGGAGATCACCAGAAGGAAGAACACAACGGACATCACGGCAATCAGGAACCGCAGGCCGAGCTTTCCCTTGGGCTTCTGGAAAGCATCGCCCGGGTAGTGATTGTCGATAATCCCCTGCGCCGTCGTCCAGGGCTTTCGGGTTAGCGCATGGACGAGTCTCATGTCGTGGCGCTCTCCTTCTGGCCGGCGTCCATCTCGACCTGATCGGGGGCCACGTTCTGGGGAATGAAGTCCTGCTTGGCGCCGGGCACGCTGTAGTCGTAGGCCCAGCGGTAGACGACCGGAAGCTCCTTGGCCCAGTTGCCGTGGCCCGGCGGCATGGTCGGCGTCTGCCATTCGAGCGAGGCCGCCTTCCACGGATTGCGCTCGGCCTTCTCGCCCCTATAGGCGCTCCGGAAGATGTTGAAGATGAACACGATCTGCGCGAAGCCGACCACGAGCGCCGCCACGGTGATGAAGGCGTTGAGGTCGTGGGCGGAGGCCGGCACGAACGAGGCGTCGTTGAGCTCGTAGTAACGCCGCGGCACGCCCAGGAAGCCCAGATAGTGCATCGGGAAGTAGATGAGATAGGCACCCAGGAACGTCACCCAGAAGTGGAACTTGCCCAGGCCCTGATGCAGGTGCCGCCCGGTCATCAGCGGGAACCAGTGGTAGACCGCGCCGAGCACGACCAGGATCGGCGCCACGCCCATCACCATGTGGAAATGCGCCACCACGAACATCGTGTCCGAGAGCGGCACGTCGACGATCACGTTGCCGAGGAAGAGGCCCGTGATGCCGCCGTTCACGAAGGTGATGATGAAGGCGATGGCGAACAGCATTGGGATGGTGAGCTGGATGTTGCCCTTCCACAGGGTCAGCACCCAGTTGTAGACCTTGATCGCCGTTGGCACCGCGATGATCAGCGTCGTGGTGGCGAAGAAGAACCCGAAATAGGGGTTCATGCCGCTCACATACATGTGATGCGCCCAGACGATGAAGCTCAGGCCGCCGATCACCACGATCGCCCAGACCATCAGGCGGTAGCCGAAGATGTTGCGGCGCGCATGGGTGCTGATGAGATCGGAGACGATGCCGAAGGCGGGCAGGGCGACGATGTAGACCTCGGGATGCCCGAAGAACCAGAAGAGATGCTGGAACAGCAGCGGGCTGCCGCCCTTGTAGGTGAGTTGCTGGCCCATCTCGACGATCGAGGGCATGAAGAAGCTGGTGCCCAGCATCTTGTCGAGGGTCATCATCACCGCGCCGACGAACAGCGCCGGGAAGGCCAGAAGCGCCAGGATGGTGGCGACGAAGATGCCCCAGACCGTCAGCGGCAGGCGCATCATGGTCATGCCGCGCGTGCGCGCCTGCAGGACCGTGACGACGTAGTTGAGGCCGCCCATCGTGAAGCCGACGATGAAGAGCGCCAGCGAGATCAGCATCAGCACGATGCCGTTGCTGGAGCCGGGCGTGCCCGAGAGGATCGCTTGCGGTGGATAAAGCGTCCAGCCCGCGCCGGTCGGCCCGCCGGGTACGAACCAGCTCGAGATCAGCACGATCACGGCGAGCAGGAAGATCCAATAGCTCAGCATGTTGACGTAGGGGAACACCATGTCCCGCGCGCCGACCATGAGCGGAATGAGGTAGTTGCCGAAGCCGCCGAGGAAGAGCGCGGTCAGCAGGTAGATCACCATGATCATGCCGTGCATGGTGACGAACTGGTAGTAGTCCTTGGCGGTGATGAACGAGAAGACGTCGGGGAAGCCGAGCTGCAGGCGCATCAGCCACGACAGCACCAGCCCGACCATGCCGATGGCGACCGCGGTGCCGGCATATTGGACCGCGATGATCTTCGCGTCCTGGCTCCAGATGTATTTCGTCGCGAAGCTCTTCGGATGATAGAGCTCCATATCCTCGACTTCTGCCGGCGGGACTTGTTCGTACCCGACAGTTCCAACTTCGGCCATTAGAACACCCTCTTCCTCTTGTCCTCAGACACCGTTAGTCCAGGCTCTTCGCGCTTGGCGTTTCGCGCGCTGCCTGCTTGATTGCCTTAGCCGCCTGCTTTGCGGCCTGCCGCTTCTTCGCGTCGCGCTGGCGGCGCAGACGCGCCTCTTTCTGCTGCTTGGCGAAGGTCGTCTGCTCGCCCAGGAACTTCTCGAAGTCGGCCGGCGAGACCACCGAGACCTTGCCGCGCATCGTATGGTGGCCGACGCCGCAGAGCTCGGCGCAGAGAATGTCGAAGGTGCCCGTCCGCTTCGTGGTGAACCAGAAGTAGGATACCTGGCCCGGCACCAAATCCATCTTGGCGCGGAACTGCGGCACGTAGAAATCGTGCAGCACGTCGATCGAGCGCAGCAGCATCTTGTACGATTTGCCGACCGGCAGGGTGACGTTCACATCCTCGACCAGGATGTCGTCCTTGCCGTTGGGGTCTTTCGGGTCGATGCCGAAGGGATTGTCCCCGCTGACGAAACGCACCGCGGTCTTGCCCAGCTTGCCGTCCTTGCCGGGGAAGCGGTAGCTCCACTCCCACTGCTTGCCGACGACTTCGAGCTGCGAGGCATCCTTGGGCACGGCGACGTATTTGTTCCAGGTGATGAGGCCCGGCGCCAGAAGCCCGGCGACGCCGATGGTGGTGATCACCGTCAGGATGATCTCCAGCTTCTTGTTTTCCGGCTCGTACTCGGCGCGCCGATCGGGGCGGTGGCGATACTTGTAGATGCACCAGGCCATGAACAGGATCACCGCGATATAGACGAAGCCGGTGATCCAGAACGTCAGGTTGATGGTGAAATCGATCTGGCTCCAGTTGGACGCGATCTCGGTCGACCACCACGGCGTCACCAGGTGAAAGATGACGGAGCCGATGGCAACCACGAACAGGACGAACGTTACAATCCACCGATTACTCATGCTTGCCTCGCGTCCATACAGTCCTCCGGGATTTGCACCGCATACTTGAGTCTTGTTTGATCTGGGGTTCTCGTTCGGTTTGAGTTTCTTCTTCGATTTTGGCGGCGATGCGCTTCAGGCGGTTGGGTGCTCTACAACGGATCGATAGAGATGCCACGTTGCGTGGCCCAGCACCGGCAAGACGATCGCCAGGCCGACGAAAAGCGGCAGCGAGCCGACCGCGAGCGCGACCGCGACGATGATGCCCCACACGCCCATGGACATCGGATTGGCCATCACCACGCGGATCGAGGTGCGCGCGGCGGTCCAGGCGCTGACCCGGCGATCGATCAGCATCGGGAACGACACCGCGCTTAAGGACAGCACCACGACCGCGAAGATGAAGCCGACGCCGCTGCCCCACAGAACGAGCTTCCAGCCGGGCCGGGTGGTGATGATGTCCACCGCGAACTCGCCGATCGCCTGCGGGCCGGTGGCGCTGAGATCAAAGCTGATGAGCTGCAAGAAGATGGTGCCGAGCGAGCCCACCAGCCCATTGCCGAAGGTCATCTTGTAGATCGCCAGGGCCGCGATGAGCCAAGCGAAATAGACCACTGCCAGAACCAGGCCGAGTGTGACGATGGCGCTCAGCGAGGGCGACTTCAGCACGTCGAAGAGATGCTTGCGCGACGTGTCGAGCCCCTGCTCGCGACGTCGGCTCAGCTCGTACATGCCGATCGCGATCAATGGGCCGACCAGCGTGTAGCCGGCGAAGAGCGGGAAGACCAGCGGCAGCATTTCCTGCCCCGCGGCGACCCGCGAGAGGATCAGCATGACGACCGGATAGATGAGAAAGAGAAAAATGAGATGGGTCGGGATCGCTTTGAAATCGTCGAACCCTTTGGCCAGGGCATCCATCAAATCACGAAATCGAATGTCGCGAATGACCGGTTGCGCCGGATCGATCCTACTTTCCGCGCCCATATGGGCGATTGAATTTTCTTCTGCCATTGCCGCCCCCCACAACCTTGGGTTCGAACCGTCGCGGCTACGCGATCCGCCCCTGCATCTTTGCGAGTGTCCGCGGAGCGCGCACCACAGCTAAGAATGCTGCAGAAATATACGACGCCCCTTCAGGTTTGTCGCCACTCTATTGATGCAGATCAATGACGTAGAGTGTGCGCTGCAGCATTCGCCGAAAAAGTCCGCACCTGCTGCGATTTTCGGCATCATTGACGATCCCGAAAATGAATGATTCGACGGCGGTGCGGTAGGTGCGACGTGATGTCGCGGATGGCACATTGCCGCATCTGCCTAAGTTGCAGCGACGCCGAAGCGGCCGAGCAGAATTCACGAGCAAAAATCATTCTGTTTGGATCACGGCGTTTTTGACTATAGTGCCGAAGCGGACGACGACAGCCGCCTCGACCATCAACTGCAGGCGAACAGGGAACGGAGCTTTGACGCCATGGATCATGGGCACGACGACGATTTTCAGCTGAGAAAAGCAGGCATGGTTGCGACGATCATCGTCGTCAGCATTTTTGTCGTCGCAATGATCGGCGTGATCACCGCGATGGGCTGATCGCGCGCCGCACCCGTTCCCGCGCCCATGGCGCACACGCCGCAGAAGGCACGCGGCGCAACAGCCGCATCGGCGTCGCGGCAAAGGAGTGACGGATGCATTGGGCCGGCGTCGCCTTTGCCATACTCATCGGCTTGGGGGTGATGTTCGCCGTGTGGCGGCTGATCCGAAAACTCGAAGGCAACAAGAGCCACCGGCCGTGGAACTCAAACTCATGAGCCTCGCCAGGCCGGGCCCCACCCGCCCGTCATGGCGCCTTTAGGCGCTCCGCCAGAAACCCTGCCACCAGCTTCGAATACCGGAGCGCCGCGCGCCGGTTGATGTGATTGCCGTCGAAGAAATCGGCGGGGTCGCGTGTCGCCGTCACGAAGGATCG
Source organism: uncultured Alphaproteobacteria bacterium (assembly GCA_964494065.1). Classification (GTDB taxonomy): domain Bacteria; phylum Pseudomonadota; class Alphaproteobacteria; order JAPULJ01; family JAPULJ01; genus DATKZM01. Next base: position 11,424 of record CAZBRE010000083.1, on the reverse strand, counting down.
GTACGGCACGCCCCATTCGGCCGCCAGCTTGGCGAACCGTGCGAAGAGCGGCCGCCGGTCGCCGCCGCAGGCGACCAGCAGGGGCGCGGTGACGAAGACGATCCTGATCCTTGCCGCCTTGGCATGGTCGACCAGCCGTTTCAGCAAGGCGAGCTTGAAGGCATCGAAGGGCGGGCTCACGGCCTTGCCCGGTCGGCACGGCTTGCCCGCCATGCTGCCGTCATGCGCGATGAAGCCGTCCTCGCTGGTGAGGCGCCCGCGCTGCGAGGGAAACAGGCGGTCGACCAGGATTGGTGCGATGGCGCCGTTCACCCGGTAGGTGCGCGACAGGAAGCGCAGCCGGTTCCAGGGATCGAGCCGGTCGAAGACCTCCCGCGCCGTCTGCGACGTCCCGTAAAGGAACGAGGCGACCTCGACCGCGCGCGCCGATGCTGCGTTGTCGGCGGTCAGGTCGATGTGATCGAGCTCGTAGACGACGACGCGCAGATTGGGATTGCGTTTCACCAACGCTTCGAAGGCGATGATCTGGTAGTGGATCGACTGCCCCGGCGCAGTGCCGTTGTAGAAGGCGATACCGGTGCGGGCCTTCAGGACCTTGGGCGCGATGGCGCCGGCGCGCGAATCGCCGAGCACGATCCCCGGCTCGGTCCGATTGATCAGCCGCGCCACCTGGTTCGGCCCCCAATTGCTGTCGGTCGTATAGATCAAGCGCTCGACGACCCGGCCGACGCCCTGGTCGAGCAGCACCAGCAGCACGGCGAAAGCCGCCACCGCGCGCCAGGGCAGGCGGCGGGTCTGCTCAGAACTGAAAATAGATGAACTGGCCGCCATTCAGCTGCCCCCAGGCGAGGGTGAAGATGAGGAAGGACGCGTAGGCCGGCACCGCCACCGCCGGCCGCGCGATGAGTTTCCGCCAGCGCTCCTCGAAGGCCTCCCAGAGAAAGAGAAGTGCGAGCCCGCCCACCGCGTGCACGAAGACCATGAGGCCGGAGAAGGGAATCGTCGCCGGCTGGACCAGCCGCTCGAAGAAGCCGAGCGCGCTGTCGAGCGTCGGCGCGCGGAAGAAGACCCAGGCCGCGCAGACGATGTGGAACGTCACGAACACCGCGATGACGTTGCGGATATTGAGACCGTGTGGCGGCGCGTCGCTGCGCCAGCCCGAGAGCGCCTTCTCGCACGCCAGCACGACCCCGTGGATCGCCCCCCAGATGACGAAGGTCCAGGCCGCGCCGTGCCACAGCCCGGAAAGCAGGAAGACCAGCATCAGATTGCGGTAGGGCCGCCAGCCCTTGGCATGCTTGCCGCCGAGCGGCCGGTAGACGTAGTCGCGGAACCAGGTCGACAGCGAGATATGCCAGCGTCGCCAGAACTCCGTCAGGTTGCGCGCGAAATAGGGCCGGTTGAAGTTGAGCCTGAGGTCGATGCCGAAGAGCTTGGCGCAGCCGCGCGCGATATCCGAATAGCCGGAGAAGTCGCAATAGATCTGGAAGGCGAAGAAGTAGAGCCCGATCAGGAGCTTCCAGCCGGTCTGCCGGTTGAACGAGACGTCGACGTATTGCGCCAGATGATCGGCGACCGCGACCTTCTTGAAGAGCCCGAGGGCGATCAGCAGCACGCCCTCGTTGACGCGCTCGAGCGAGACCGAGCGTGGGCTCTGGATCTGCTTCAGCAGATGCCCGGCGCGCTCGATTGGTCCGGCGACGAGCTGCGGGAAGAAGGCGACGTAGAGCGCGTAGTCGAAAAAATTCTCCGTCGGCGTCACGTCGCCCCGATACGCGTCGATCGTGTAGCTCATCGACTGGAAGGTGTAGAAGGAGATGCCGACCGGCAGCACGATCTGCAGGACGAGCGGCGTATAGGGGATGCCGAGCAGCTTCAGGAAGACGAACACGTCCTCGATGAAGAAGTTGTAATATTTGAAGAATCCCAGAACGCCGAGATTGACCGCGATCGCCGCGACCAGCGCCAGTTTCCGCCGGCCCTGCTTGTCCGTGTTGGCGATGACGAGCGACGCGGTGAAGTCCGCCAGCGTCGTCAGCAGGATGAGCCCGAGGAACTTCCAGTTCCAGGCGCCATAGAAAAAATACGAGGCCGCGAGCAGCAGCAGGTTCTGCGCCCGGTGCTTCAGGACCCAATAGAGCCCCAGCACTACGACCAGGAAGACCAGGAACTGGACCGAGTTGAACAGCATCGCGCGCGCAAAACGCCCGTCAGTGAGCGACGCGCCTGTTTATCGGGGATGGAAGGGGAGGGCTAGGGCCCGTGCCTAATACGCCCGCTCGATCGAGAAATCGATGGCCTCGATCAGCGCATCCTTGGCCTCGGTTTCGGGGAAGATGCCGAGCGCGTCGCGGGCGATGGCGCCGTAATGGCGAGCGCGCTCCACCGTGTCCTTCAAGGTCCCGTGTTTTTCTAGCAGGCCAATGGCCTCTTCCAGATCGCCGTCGTGCTGCTCCATATCCTCCAGCGTGCGGCGCCAGAACTTGCGCTCCTTCTCCGAGCCGCGGCGATAGGCGAGCACGATGGGCAGGGTGATCTTGCCCTCGCGGAAATCGTCGCCGATCTGCTTGCCGAGCTCGGCCTGGCTGGCGGAGTAATCGAGCGCGTCGTCGACGAGCTGGAAGGCGATGCCGAGATTGAGCCCGTAATTGTCGAGCGCTTCCTCCTGGATGCGCGGGCGCTCGGCGATCACCGCGCCGATGCGGCAGGCGGCGGCGAAGAGCGTCGCCGTCTTGCCGGTGATGACCTCCAGATAGGCGGTCTCCGAGGTCTCGGTGTCGTTGGCGGTGGTGAGCTGCGCCACCTCGCCCTCGGCGATCACCGCCGAGGCGCTGGAGAGGATATCGAGCACGCGCAAGCTCCCGTCCTCGACCATCAGCTTGAACGCGCGCGCGAAGAGGAAATCGCCGACCAGCACCGAGGCCTGGTTGCCCCAGACCGAGTTCGCCGTGGCGAGCCCGCGGCGGAGATCGCTCTCGTCGACCACGTCGTCGTGCAGCAGTGTCGCGGTGTGGATGAACTCCACGCAGGCGGCGAGCGCGATGTGCCGGTCGCCCGAATAGCCGCAGAGCTGCGCCGAGGCCAGGGTCAGCGTCGGCCGCAATCGTTTGCCGCCGGCGGCGACGATATGGCCGGCCAGCTGGGGGATCAGCGCCACCGGGCTGTCCATGCGCGCGACGATGACCTTGTTGACGCGCGCAAGGTCCCGCGCGGTCAGCGCCGACATCTTGTCGAGGCTGGCGCGCTTCCGCGCACCGCGTCCTTCGTTCAGCTTGACGACGACCGCCACGATGCCGTCCTTCCCCAGTTCCGCCGTTATCATTATATCGCACTGGAGAATATGGCCCGCGCCCCGCCGGTCAAGGGGTCAAATCCGCGATATCGCCGCCATATCGCCGCAGGTGAGATCACGATCGTGATAGAGCTGATCCGTACCAACAACCCGGTTTTGCTCTCCTGGGCGAGCGCCGTGCTCAAGGAGCAGGGCATCGAGAGCTTCGTCCTCGACGCCCATACGAGCGTGCTGGAAGGCACGGCCGGCGCGATTCCGCGCCGTCTCATGGTGATCGACGAGGATGCCGCCCGCGCCCGCGCCATCATCGAGGCCGAGGGCGAAGGCAAGGAGCTGCGGCCGGAGAAGGGGTAGCGCGACGCCTTCTGCGTCTTCACCGCCCAAGCCCGCAGCCGATGATGATGGCGCGGTAGCGCGCCGCCGGGTCGTGCTGGGTCCAGAGCGATGCGTTGGCCAGGAGGTGCGCGTTGATCGCCTTGCGCACGCCCTGCCAGTTCAGCCGGTCGATGCACGCGACGAACGGCTGGATCGTGGCCGCATCGACCCCGAAGGCCGGCGCCAACAGCACGCCCTCGACCAGCCCGCCGACATAAGCCTTCTTCTGCAAGCCGTTCATGTCGAGATACTCGCGGCCGGTGATGTAGCCGCCGTCGCGCCGCGTTTCGGGCTTGGCCGAGCTCGGCTTCATTCCGGCGCGGCAGCCGGTGGCAATCGCGCGATACATCTTGGCCGGGTTGCGGTTGTTCCAGGAGCGGTTCCGCTCCACGAGATAGGTCTCGATCACGTCGCGCATGCCGCGCCGCCCGAGGCTGTCGGCGCAGATCGCGAGCCAGCGGGTGCGTGTCGGGTCGCCGCCAAGCTTGGGCGCGAGGAACATGCCTTCCAGCAGCCCCGTCACATAGGCGATCTTGCGCAGGTTCGGCATGTCGAGATAGGCCTTGCCCGAGACGAACCCGCCCTGGATGAGCGTCTTCGCGCGCGCCGGGCCCGCCGGCAGCATGAGGCCGGCCGCAAGCGCGATGGTGAGCGCCGCCGCGATCGGCGATGGGGCACGCAAGGGCGTCATGGAAAGCCTCGGCAGGGCAGGGCCGGTTTGCGGTTGGGCCTTGTCCGGTTCAGAGTACAACAAGACAAGGTCCAGCCCAATGCGCCGCAGTCCTATGCGTCGTATGCGGCATATGAATGATCAGATGAATGATCACGTGAACGATCATATGAGCGGTCCGGAGGCAAAGGACGTCACCTTCGAGATCACCGAGGGCACGCTTCTCGGCGGCCGCGTCGTCCTGCGCCAGCCCGCCACCGGCTACCGCGCCGCGATCGATCCGATCCTGCTCGCCGCCGCCGTGCCGGCGAAAGCGGGTGCGCATGTCCTCGAGCTCGGCTGCGGGGCAGGGGCGGCGGCGCTCGCCCTGGCCGCACGATTGCCCGAGATGTGCGTCACGGGGCTCGAACGCGATCCGGACATGGCGCGGCTCTGTCAGGCGAATATCGCCGCCAACGCCATGGACGACCGGGTCACCGTCTTCGCGGGCGATCTGCTCGACCCGCCGCCGCGGGTCGCGGCGGGCGGCTTCGATCAGGTGATGGCAAACCCGCCCTATCTCGAACCCGCCCGCGCCGATCTCTCGCCCGATCCGGGCCGCCGCGCGGCGAATGCCGAGGGCGGGGCAGGCCTGTCCGACTGGATCGCGGCGGCGCTGGCCGCCGTCAAACGCAAGGGCTGGATCACCCTCATCCATCGCGCCGACCGGCTCGATGCGCTGATCGCCGCCTTCGCCGGCCGGGCCGGCGGCATCACCATCCTGCCGCTCTGGCCCAAGGCGGGCGCCCCGGCAAAACGCGTGATCATCCGCGCCCGCAAGGGTGTGCGCAGCCCTTCGGTCCTGCTCCCGGGCCTGATTCTCCACGAAAACGACGGCTACACGGCTGCCGCCCAGGCCATTCTGCGCGACGCCATGCCGCTGGGCTGATCCCCCGTTCCGCTTGGCATCGGGCCCGGCCGTGCCTATCCTTTGAATACGGGGCGGACCAGGCCGTCCCGGAAAAGGATTTCGAACGTGTTTTTCTTCGGTTCCAGAGGCCCGGTGGTCGCGGTGATCCGGCTGCACGGGGTGATCGGCCGCTTAGGGCCGCTGCGCAGCGGGCTGACGTTGGCCGGCCTTGCCACGGTGATTGAGCGCGCCTTCAAGATGAAGCATCTGAAGGCGGTGGCGATCTCGGTCAACTCGCCGGGCGGCTCGCCGGTTCAGTCCTCCCTGATCTTCAAGCGCTTGCGCGCGCTGGCGGAGGAGAAGGACGTGCCGATCCTCGCCTTTGCCGAGGACGCGGCCGCCTCGGGCGGCTACTGGCTGGCCTGCGCGGGCGACGAGATCTTCGCCGACGAGAACTCGATCGTCGGCTCGATCGGCGTGATCAGCGGCGGCTTCGGCTTCCCCGAGCTCATGAAGCGCATCGGCGTGGAGCGGCGCCTGCATACCGCCGGCGAGAACAAGAGCCTGCTCGATCCCTTCCAGCCGGAAAAGCCCGAGGATGTGAAGCGCCTCGAGGCGCTGCAATCCGACATTCATGCGAGCTTCATGGACCTCGTGCGCAGCCGGCGCGGCAAGCGCCTGAAGGGCGACGAGAAGGATGTCTTCTCCGGCGCCTTCTGGACCGGCAAGCGGGCGCTCGAGCTCGGCCTCGTCGACGGCATCGGCGATCTGCGCACGGTGCTGCGCGACCGCTTCGGCGACAAGGTCCGCCTGCGTCTCGTCCAGGCAAAGCGTGGGTTCCTCTCCCGCCGTCTGGGCTTCCGCGCCGGCGGGGAGGGGCTGCCCGGCCCATCGGGCTGGGCTGCCGAGTTGCTCGCCGCGGTCGAGGAGCGTTTCCTCTGGAACCGGCTGGGGCTGTAACCCCAACCCACCATGTTCGGATTTTCCCTTGCCAAGCTTCTCGTTCTCGCCGCCATCGTCGGGGCGGTCTGGTACGGCTTCAAGTACTACACCCGGATCGAGGCCAAGCGCGCCGCCGAGCGGTTGAAGGCCGAGCGACAGGGCGGCAGACGCACCGCAAAGCGCGAGAGCGTCGAAGACGCTGAGACGATGGTCCAGTGCCCGGTCTGCAAGGTCTACCAGCCGGCCGGCGACACCGCCCCTTGCGATCGCGCCGACTGTCCCTACTAGCGCCGCCCGTCCCCACCTTCCTTGCCCTCCCGGCCAGCGGCGTCTAAGTTGCGCCGCACAAATCGCGGCCTTCCCTTGCCGCCAGCACCTCGCCCAAGATATGGCGCGCAAACCCGACCCCGAAACCTGCTTCCAGCGCCTGATCCTCAAGCTCCAGGATTTCTGGGCGCGCGAGGGCTGCGTGATCCTGCAGCCCTACGACATGGAAGTGGGGGCGGGGACCTTTCATCCGGCGACCACGCTGCGTTCGCTCGGGCCCGAGCCCTGGCGGGCGGCCTACGTTCAGCCCTCGCGGCGGCCGACCGATGGCCGCTATGGCGAGAACCCCAACCGGCTCCAGCATTATTACCAGTACCAGGTGATCTTGAAGCCCTCGCCGCCGGACAGTCAGGGCCTCTATCTCAAATCGCTGAAGCATCTCGGCATCGACCCCCGCAAGCACGACATCCGCTTCGTCGAGGACGATTGGGAGAGCCCGACGCTGGGCGCCTGGGGGCTCGGCTGGGAGGTCTGGTGCGACGGCATGGAGGTGACCCAGTTCACCTATTTCCAGCAGGTCGGCGGCTTCGACTGCGATCCGGTCTCGGTCGAGCTGACCTACGGCCTGGAGCGCCTGGCGATGTATGTGCAGGGCGTGGAGAACGTCTACGATCTCGACTTCGACGGGGCGGGTACGTCATACGGCGACGTCTTCCTGCAGGCCGAGCGCGAATACTCCGCGCATAACTTCGAGGCCGCCAATACCGACATGCTGCTGCATCACTTCGCCGACGCAGAGCACGAATGCCAGTTGCTCCTTGCGGTCAAGCTGCCGCTGCCCGCTTACGACCAGTGCATCAAGGCAAGCCACCTCTTTAATCTGCTCGACGCGCGCGGCGTCATCAGCGTGACCGAGCGCCAGTCCTACATCCTGCGCGTGCGCACGCTCGCCAAGGGCTGCTGCGCCGGCTGGCTCGAAAGCCGCGGCCACGCGTCGGCCGAAACCGCGGAGGCGGCGCAGTAAAGATGCCTGAGCTCCTCCTCGAATTGCTATCCGAAGAGATCCCCGCGCGGATGCAGGCGCGCGCGGCGGAGGACCTGAAGCGCCTCGTGACCGAGGGGCTGACCAAGGCCGGGCTCGCGTTTGACAACGCGCACGCCTATGTCACGCCGCGCCGTCTCGCCCTCGTCGTCGATGGCATTCCCGCCAAGCAGCCCGACGTCACCGAGGAGCGCAAGGGCCCCCGCGTCGGCTCGCCCGACAAGGCGATCGAGGGGTTCCTGAAATCCGCCGGTCTGGCCTCGCTCGACGACTGCGAGAAGCGCGAGGTGAAGGGCAACGAGTTCTGGTTCGCTGTCTCGACAAAGAAAGGCGGGCCGTCGACCGAGGCGATCACGCAAACGCTCGATTCCGCAATCAATAAGCTCGCCTGGCCCAAATCCATGCGCTGGGCGAATACTTCGTTCCGCTGGGTGCGTCCTCTGCATAATGTCACGGCAGTGTTTTTCGGAAAAACTCTGGCCGGCGAACTCAGCCTGGGCGGTCAAGACATTGAAATGCTTGCGTTTCAGAATCGCACCGCCGGGCACCGCTTCCTCGCGCCCAAGTCCTTCGCCGTGAAGTCCTTCGCCGACTACAAGGCGAAGCTCAAGGAGGCGCATGTCCTCCTCGATCCCGCTGACCGGCGCGCCAAGATCGAAAAGGACGCGACCGCGCGGGCCAAGAAGGCCGGTCTCGTCCTGCGCGACGACCCCGCGCTGCTCGACGAGGTAACCGGTCTCATCGAGTGGCCGGTGGTGCTGATGGGCAAGGTCGACGAGGCCTTCATGGACGTGCCGCCCGAGGTCCTCATCACCTCGATGCGCTCGCACCAGAAGTACTTCGCCCTCACCGATGCGAAGGGCAATCTCGCGCCGCGCTTCATCCTCGTCGCCAACATGGTGACGGCCGATAAGGGCAAGGCGATCGTCGCCGGCAACGAGCGTGTGCTGCGCGCGCGGCTGTCGGATGCCAAGTTCTTCTGGGACCAGGACCGCAAGCATTCGCTCTCGAGCCGCGTGCCCGCCTTGAACAACATCATCTATCACGAACGCCTCGGCGCGCTCGGCGACAAGGTCGACCGCCTCGGCGCGCTCGCCGCGGACCTTTCAACCATCACGGGTGCCGACCGCGACCAGGTGCGCTCCGCTGCCCGCCTCGCCAAGGCCGACCTGACGACCGAGATGGTCGGTGAATTTCCAGAGCTGCAGGGCGTGATGGGCCGCTACTACGCGCTCCACGACGGCGAGCATCAGGCGGTCGCCGACGCCGTCGCCGAGCACTATGCCCCGCAAGGGCCGAACGACAACTGCCCGACCGCGCCGGTCTCGGTCACGGTGGCGCTCGCCGACAAGCTCGACACGCTCACCGGCTTCTGGACCATCGGCGAGACGCCGACCGGCTCGCGCGATCCCTACGGGCTTCGCCGTGCCGCGCTCGGCGTCATCCGGCTCATTCTTGAGAACACTCTCCGCCTGCCGCTCGTTCCGGTAATCAATGCCGCGACACAGATGGTGCTCGACCAGCAGCTCCGCGAGAACGTGCTGGAGACCCGCGCTGCGCTCGACGATCTGGGCCTCGACGAGCATGTCGCCGTCGAAACCCTCGAGGTCGAGGTCGAGGACCACGATCGCTACGGCGAGATCTACGCCGTCGTGCCCGAGCTGCTCGGCTTCTTCGCCGACCGCCTCAAGGTGCATCTGCGCGGCCAGGGCGTGCGCCACGACCATATCGATGCTGTCTTCGCGCTCGGCGGCGAGGACGACATCGTGCGTCTTCTCGCCCGCGTCGATGCGCTGGCGACGTTCCTCGAAAGCGAGGACGGCGCCAATCTTCTCGTCGCTTACCGGCGCGCGGCCAATATCGTGCGCATCGAGGAGAAGAAGGACGGCACCAGCTACGATATGGCTCCGGATCCAGCCGCTTTCGTGCAGCGCGAGGAGCAATTGTTGGGCGCGGCGTTGGAACGGGCTTCTGCGGAGATGGACCGCGCTATTGGGCGAGAGGAATTCGCATACGCAATGGGCACGCTTGCCGGCTTGCGTGTGGCGGTCGATGCCTTCTTCGATCAAGTCACCGTCAACGCCGACGATGCTACACTGCGCGCCAATCGGCTGCGACTGCTCTCGGCGATCCAAGCGACCATGGCCCGCGTGGCCGACTTTTCGAAAGTGGAAGGGGGCTGATGCCGAAGGCAACTGCCGCGAAGTCGAGATCGAAAGCGAAGTCCGCATCCAGGCGCACCAAGGCGCCCGCGCGGAAGACGACGAGAAAACCTGCCAAGAAACCCGCCGCGAAAAAGCGACCCACGAAGTGGGTCTACGGCTTCGGCGCCGGGAAGGCGGAAGGCCGCGCCGATATGCGCGAGCTGCTCGGCGGCAAGGGTGCGAACCTGGCCGAGATGGCCTCGATCGGCCTGCCGGTGCCGCCCGGCTTCACGGTGACGACGGAGGTCTGCACGGTCTTCGACGAGACCGGCGGCACCTATCCGGTCGGCGTGGACGATCAGGTTGCCGCTGCGCTCAAGAAGGTCGAGAAGATCGTCGGCGCCAAATTCGGCGACCGCGACAACCCGCTCCTCGTCTCGGTCCGCTCGGGCGCCCGCGCCTCGATGCCCGGGATGATGGACACGGTCCTCAATCTCGGCCTCAACGACGAAACCGTCGAAGGCCTTGCCGCGCAATCGGGCGATCCGCGCTTCGCCTATGACAGCTATCGCCGCTTCATCCAGATGTACGGCAACGTCGTGCTCGACGTCGATCACCACGCCTTCGAGGCGCTGCTCGAGGACAAGAAGGACGCGCGCGGCGCTTACATGGACACCGACCTGACCGCCGAGGACTGGCAGGATCTGGTCGCGCAATACAAGAAGGTGGTCGCCGAACGCACCGGCGCGCCCTTTCCGATGGACCCGATGGACCAGCTCTGGGGCGCCATCGGCGCGGTTTTCGGCTCCTGGGGCAACCAACGCGCGGTCACCTATCGGCGCCTGCATTCCATTCCCGACGATTGGGGCACCGCGGTCAACGTCCAGGCCATGGTCTTCGGCAATATGGGCGAGGATTGCGCGACCGGCGTTGCCTTCACCCGCGATCCGTCCACCGGCGAGAACCGCTTCTACGGCGAGTATCTGGTGAACGCCCAGGGCGAGGACGTCGTCGCCGGCATCCGCACGCCGCAAAACCTCACCCTCGCCGGCAAGGAGGCGTCCAAGTCGAAGCTGCCGGCGATGGAAGAGGTGATGCCCAAGATCTTCCGCCAGCTCGTCCAGATCCGCCGCACGCTGGAAAAGCACTACCGCGACATGCAGGACATCGAGTTCACCGTGCAGAAGGGCACGCTGTGGATGCTGCAGACGCGGACCGGCAAGCGCACGGTGCACGCGGCGCTGCGGGTCGCCGTCGAGATGGCGGAGGAAAAGCTGATCAACCGCAGGCAAGCGGTGTCGCGTATTGACCCGCTCGCGCTCGACCAGCTCCTGCATCCGACGCTCGACCCCGACGCCGACGTCACCATCCTGACGCGCGGCCTGCCGGCTTCGCCGGGCGCCGCCTCCGGCATCATCGCCTTCAACGCCGACGAGGCCGAGGCGCTGGCGAACCAGGGCAAGGACGTGATCCTGGTCCGCATCGAGACGAGCCCCGAGGACATTCACGGCATGCACGCCGCCCGCGGCATCCTGACGGCGCGCGGCGGCATGACCAGCCATGCCGCCGTGGTCGCGCGCGGCATGGGCCGGGCCTGCGTCGCCGGTGCGGGCGAGCTTCGCATCGACTATCCGGAGGAGACCCTGAGCGTTCGCGACAAGACCGTGAAGGCGGGCGACGTGATCACGCTCGACGGCGGCGCCGGCACGGTGATGCTGGGCGAGGTGCCGACCATCCAGCCGCAGCTTTCCGGCGACTTCGCCACCATCATGGAATGGGCCGACGCCGCCCGCCGCATGGCCG
>CAZBRE010000082.1:0-19141 GCA_964494065.1 uncultured Alphaproteobacteria bacterium | reverse complement strand
CCGACCAACTCGATGCCAAGGGGCTGATCTGCCCGCTGCCGGTCCTGAAGGCGCGGCGTGCGATGAAGCCGCTCGCGGCCGGCGATGTTCTTGAGATCGAAGCGACCGATCCCGGCTCGGTGAAGGACTTTGCGCATTTCTGCGAGACTACGGGCAACAAGCTCGTAAGCTCGTCCGAGGCCGACGGCGTCTTCCACTTCACCATCGAGAAGACCGGGTGAGCGCCGGCCCGGGCCTCGCCCCGATGACCGCGATATGAACCCGCAGGGCCTCCTCGGCATTGCCGCCCTCCTCTTGCTCGCCTGGGCGCTCAGCGAGAACCGCCGCAAGCCGCCGCTGCGCCTCGTCGGCGCCGGGCTTGCCCTTCAGGTCATCCTCGCGCTCATCCTGCTCAAGCTGCCCGGCATCAAGGACGTGGTGCTGGAGCTGAATGCCGTCGTCACGGCGCTCGACAAGGCGACGCGCGCCGGCACGTCGTTCGTTTTCGGCTTCGTCGGTGGCGGCGCCGCGCCCTTCAAAGTCACCCAGGCGAGCGCCACCTTCGTCCTCGCCTTCCAGGCCCTGCCGCTCATCCTGGTGATGAGCGCGCTCTCGGCGCTGCTCTTTCACTGGCGCATCCTGCCGGTGGTCGTGAATGCCTTCTCCTGGGCGCTCGGCCGCACGCTCGGCATCGGCGGCGCATTGGGCGTAGGCGCCGCAGCCAACGTTTTCGTCGGCATGGTCGAGGCGCCGGTGCTCGTGCGCCCTTACGTCGCGCGGATGAGCCGGGGCGAGCTCTTCGCGCTCATGGTCACCGGCATGTCGACCCTCGCCGGCACGGTCATGATCCTCTATTCGGTCATCCTTGGGCCAGCGATCCCCGGCGCGCTCGGCCACATCCTGTCGGCCTCGCTCATCAACGTGCCGGGGGCGCTCCTGATCGCCGGGCTTATGGTTCCGCCCGGCGACGCAGCGACTGTAGGCGGCATCGCTCCCGAGCGCGACGCCAAGTCCTCGATGGAGGCGATCGTCAACGGCACCACCCAGGGCATCACCCTCGTCCTCAACGTGACGGCGATGCTGATCGTGCTCGTCGCCCTGGTGGCGCTCGCCAACATGATCCTCGGGCTCGTCCCCGATCTGGCCGGCGCGCCCCTGACATTGGAGCGCATTTTCGGTTGGGTCTTCGCGCCGCTCGCCTGGGCCATCGGCGTGCCCTGGGACGAGGCGGGCACGGCGGGCGCCCTGCTGGGCAAGAAGGTCGTCCTCAACGAGCTCCTGGCTTACGTCGATCTCGCCAAGCTCGGGACCGACGTCCTGTCGGAACGCGCGCGGCTCATCATGGTCTACGCGCTCTGCGGCTTCGCCAATCTGGGCAGCCTCGGCATCATGCTGGGCGGGCTCGGCGCGCTGGCGCCCGAGCGGCGCGGCGAGATCGTCGCGCTTGGCCTGAAATCGCTCCTCGCCGGCGTCATGACGACCGCGCTCACCGGCGCCATCGTCGGGCTGATGATCTGACATCGCCGGACTACCGCATTCCCGGTATGTCCCCTATCCTTCAACCAACGGCGGAAATCAGCACGGCGAAATCCCATGCAAGCCAGCCGAAGACTGCAGGACCTGGTCGCCCTCAACGCGCCGCTCTGGGCGGGCGAGGCGGAGGTCGTGCGCAGCTACTGGACGTGGGAAATGCGCAGCCGCGAGACCGATCGCCAATGGCTCGCCTATCAGTGCTTCAAGGAGCTGTGGGGCTCGAGCGTCGGCTACGGAGCCGGCCTCTTCATGGAGCCCCTGAAGAAGCTCGAGGCCATGTATCCCAAGCTCGACACCGAGGTCGACCGCCACGAGATCCTCGACCTCGCCGAGTCGCTCCATTCGGAGTTCGCCCATTACGTCGCCTTCGCCGATGCCTATGACGCCATGCGCGAACCCGGGGAACCCAAGCTGAAGCCCTCCGAGCTCACCGGCTGGCCCGGCGACGACCGGCTCGGCGAGCTCCGCCACCAGCACCGGCAGGAACATGGCAAGCTCGGCTGGCGCGCCGGCCAGTTCACCGAGGGCGGCTACTGCACGCTCTTCGCCGAAGGCATGAAGCTCGCCGGCAAGGGCGGGCGCGACGATCTCATCGCCGCCGCCTGCGCCAAGGTCTACGAGGACGAATTCGACCACATGCTGAAGGGCGTGATCGGCCTCGACGACGAAAACATGAGCGAAGCCGACTGGACGCTGCTCGGCGAGCTGACGACGGCGCAGCTCAAGCTCCGCATCCGCATGCGCAACGAGCAGTTCGGCGGGCCGTTGACGGAGGACCGCATCGCCGCCATCGAGCGCGGCGACATCGAGCCGCTGGCCTTCGACTGGGACCGCGCCCGCCTCGCGGCGTGAGCAAGTTAGGCTCGCCGCCTGACGCCGCCCAAAACCGCCCGTCCGCCGCTACCGTTCCACCCCGGGCCCCGCTATGCTGACCCGCAGGACGAACCGGGCAGAGCTTCCCATGGCGAAAGACAGGCTTCCGCATCTCTTCATGATCGCGCTGGTGTTTGTGCACATAGTACTGGTCGTCTGGTGCGTCCTCGGCCTGGCCGAGATGCTGCTGCCCGAGCTCCCCTTCCCCAAAGTCGGCAACCCGCTCTTCCCGGCATCGATCCAGCTCGCGCAATGGCTGCTGGTGCTGGCCGTCGCATCGATCTTCATCCTCGGCCTCGCCGCGCGCTGGCGCCACACGCCGGTCGCCGTGGCCGCCGGCTATGCGCTGATGGCGGCGCTGTGCGCGGTCGAGACCATCGGTTACCTGAAGCACGACCTCCGCTATCCCGCGATGGCGCTCGAATACGCCGCCTATATCGTGATCCTTTTCTTCCTCTTCCGCTCGCGCGTGGCGCGCTCGAGCTTCAGCCCGCGGCCAAGCCTGCAGGGCGCATAACCATGAGTGCGACATGAGCAACCTTCCCCTTACCATCGGCTGCTGGAACTACGACAGGACACGCGCGCTGATGGACGGCCGCGTGCCCATCGAGGGCTGCGATCCCCGGTTCCTCGCGCTCGGGCCCGAAGAGGTGTTCTTCCGCGCCTTCCGCCACGGCGAGTTCGACGTCTCCGAGCTCTCATTCTCCAGCTACCTGATGGCGACGGCGCGCGGCACCTGCCCCTACGTCGCCATTCCGGTCTTCATCTCGCGCGCCTTCCGCCATTCGGGCATCTACATCCGGACCGACCGCGGCATCGGCGGGCCGGCCGACTTGCGCGGCCGCCTCGTCGGGGTGCCCGAATACCAGGTGACTGCGGCCGTCTGGATCCGCGGCGTCCTGCAGCACGAATACGGGCTGCAACCGTCCGACGTCGTGTGGCGCTCGGGCGGCATCGAGGAGCCGGGCCGTCACGAGAAGCTGCCGATCGAGCTGCCGGACGACATCAAGATCGAGCCGATCGCCGAAGGCAAGACGCTGTCAGCCATGCTCGACGACGGCGAGATCGACGCATTGGTGACGCCGCGCGCGCCCTCCTGCTTCGACCGCGGCACTACGCATGTCGGCCGTCTCTTCCCCGACTTCCGGTCGGACGAGCGCGCCTGGTTCGAGAAGACGCGCATTTTCCCGATCATGCATGTGATCGGCATCAGGAAGGAGCTCGCCGCGGCCGAGCCCTGGCTCGGCGCCAGCCTGATGAAGGCCTTTGAGGCGGCCAAGCGCATCGTCTACACCGATCTCCGCGAGGTCGCCGCGCTCAAGACGACGCTGCCCTGGGTCACCCAGGAGTATGAGGAGACGGTGGCGCTGATGGGCGCCGACTACTGGCCCTACGGCATCGAGGCGAACCGGCCGACGCTCGATGCATTCCTGCAATACCACCACGAGCAGGGCCTCAGCCCCACCCCCGCGAATCTCGACGAGATCTTCCTGCCGAGCGCCATGGAGACGGTGAAGGTGTAACTCCCTCTCCCGCTTGCGGATGGCCAATCGCGATCCAGCAAAGAAACTCCCCTCCCCCTCAAGGGGGGAGGGAGCCAAGCGCAGTGTCAAATCGGACAGCGCGTCGACAACAATATTTCAGAACAGCTTCACATCCACCTTGCCGTCGGCGTCGTAGCAGACGACGCGCCGGCCGCCGCTGCCGCGCAACACCGTCAGCTCTTCGGCCCCGACCGTCTTGGTCGTCTTCGGCGTCTCGGTGCTGCACCAGACCATGCGCCCCGTGTAAGTGTCGAGCCGCCAGGCCCCGGCGCCCGAACCGTCGGACGCGATCTCGAACCGCTTGCCGCTTTCGCTCGTCGCCGCCGGGCCGCTCATCATCGCGCTGCCGGCCAGCAGGCCAATGCCGATCACGATCGCCTTCGCATAGATCATCTGGTCTCTCCCCGATTTAGAAAGTCGTTGTTCGAATACGCGCCGTTCTTGGTCTTGCCCGTTGAGGGTCGTATATCATCGCCGTCATCTTAGCCCGACCGGGCGCCTGAGCCAGACCCTTCCTTCGCGAGCTTTACCGGCTCGCCCGAACGGGCGAGGAGATCGAGGGATTGGCCACGACGTGGGCCGCCCGCCCACGAGAGCCAGACGCCGACCAGACGAGGAAACGAAATCATGACGCTTAGAAACGGCCGCGAGTTCCTGGCCCTGCCCGGCCCCACCACCGTCCCCGACGAAGTGCTCGCCGCGATGCACCGCCCGGCGATCGACATCTATTCGGGCGAGATGATCGGCGTGACCGATTCGTGCCTGGCCGATCTGCCGAAGATCTTCCGCACCGATGGCAACGTCTACATCTACGCGGCCAACGGCCATGGCGGCTGGGAGGCGGCGCTCACCAACACCTTGTCACGCGGTGAGAAGGTGCTGGCGCTCGAAAGCGGCCGCTTCGCGCTGATGTGGGGCGAGACGGCAAGCATGCTCGGCATCGAGGTCGAGGTGCTGCCGGGCAGCGATACCCGCGCGGTCGATCCCGACGCCCTCGAGGCGCGCCTGCGCGAGGATACGGGCGGCGCCATCAAGGCGGTGCTCGCGGTGCAGATCGACACTTCCTCGGGCATCGTCAACGACATCCCCGCGATCCGGCAGGCGATCGACAATGCCGGCCACGACGCGCTGCTGCTGGTCGACGCCATCGCCTCGCTCGGCTGCATGCCGCTGGAGATGGACGAATGGGGCGTCGACGTCGTCGTCACCGGCTCGCAGAAGGGCCTGATGACCCCGCCGGGTCTGACCTTCGTCGCCGCCAACGCGAAGGCGCGCGCGGTCCACGAAACGGCCGATCTGCGCACGCGCTACTGGGACTGGACCTTCCGCGAAGGCGCGCTTCACTACCAGAAATATTGCGGCACCCCGCCCGAGCACATGCTGTTCGCGCTCAGGAAGGCGCTCGACCTGCTGCTCGAGGAGGGGCTCGATGCCGCCTTCGAGCGCCACCGCATCCTGGCGGGCGCAACCCACCGCGCGGTGCAGCGCTGGGCGGCCGGCGGCACGCTCGCCTTCAACGTCGCCGATCCCGCGCACCGGGCGGTCTCGGTCACGACGGTCCTCCTGACCGACAACCGCGACCCGGCCGAGCTCTTGAAATACTGCAACGAGCAATGCGGCGTGGTCCTGGGCATCGGCATCGGCTCGCTCGACGGCCGCGCCTTCCGCATCGCCCATATGGGCCATGTGAACGCGCCGATGCTGCTCGGCACACTGGGCGTCGTCGAGACGGGGTTGAAGGCGCTCGGTATTCCGCACGGCGCCGGCGGCGCGCAGGCCGCGATCGACTGGTTCGCCGAGCAGGTGCCGGCCTGATCGAAAGACTTTAGAGGGTTACTCCGCCGGTGCCGGGGCCGTGTCCCCGCCCTCGGACTTGTCCTTGGCGGCCGCCTTGCGCGCCGGGCGCGCGACCACGGTGCCTATGATCGAGAGCAGCGGCGGGATGATCAACAGCGTCAGCACCGCCGAGAGCAGCAGCCCGCCCAGCACCACCGAGCCGAGGCCGCGATAGAGCTCGGAGCCGGCGCCGGGGAAGACGACGAGCGGCGTCATCCCGAAGACGCTCGTCAGCGTCGACATGAAGATCGGCCGGATGCGGTTGCGCGTTGCCTCCAGGATCGCATCGCCCACCTCCATCGCCTCCTCGCGGACGTGCAACAGCGTCTGGTGGACGAGCAGGATCGCGTTGTTCACCACCGTGCCGATCAGGATGACGAAACCGAGCAGCGTCAGCATGTCGAGCGACTGGCGCGTGAACAGGTTGAGCACCGCGAGCCCCAGCACGCCGCCCGCCGTCGCCAGCGGCACCGAGAAGATGATGATGAAGGGAAAGACGAAGCTCTCGAACAGCACCGCCATCACCAGATAGACGATGACGACCGCGAGGATGAGCTGCCAGACCATCGCGTGCCAGGTCTTGGTGAGCTGGTCGGCCTCGCCCGACAGGCCGAGCGTCACGCCGCGCGGCAGCCCCTGCTTCTTCAAGGTGGCGATCACCTTGTTGCGCAGGATGTCCATCGCCGTTTCGAGCGGGAGGTTCGCCGACGGGCTGATCTCGAGCGTCACCGTGCGGGTCCGCTCCAGATGGCGGATCTCCACCGCCCCCGCGGTCAGCTTCACCTCGGCCAATGAGCGCACCGGCACGATCGTGCCCGAGCTGGTGACCACGGGAATATCGCCGATGCCCTGGATCCGCTTGATCTTGCCTTCCGGGCCCATCAACGTCAGGTCCATGCGCCGCCCGGCCACCGTGACCTCGACCACGCGCAGGCCCTGATTGAAGGCGTCGACCGTATCGGTCAGCTCGCGCGCCGTAACGCCGGCATCGGCCAGGCGCACCCGGTTGGGCAGCACGCGCAGCTCCGGCGAGCCGAGCTCGAGCCCCGGCCGCGGCCGGAACTGGTTGCCCTGGCTGCGCGGCATGTGCTGGCTCGCCAGGATGAAGGCGCGCAGCGCGACCTGCAGGTTACGCTCCAGATTGGGGCCGGCGATGTCGAGGTTGATGACGCGCCCGCCGCCGATCGAACGGCCGAACAGCGACGGCTGGAAGACCCGCGCGAAGGTCCCCGGATCGCGCCGCATCTCGTCGCGGATGATCGGGATCAGTTCGCGCGCCCGGCTCTCGTCGACCGACGAGGCGCCGACGAAGGTGAGCGCGTCGCGCGCGACGAAGAAGAAGCGCGCCATCTTCGGCGGCTCGCCCGGCTTCGACTTGGGCCCGGTCACACTCGCCCAGTGCTTGCGCATCGAGGCCTCGACGCGCCGCGCAGTCTGGGTCGTGGTGGGCAGGTTGTAGCCCGGCGGCGGCAGCGCGATGGCGATCACCAGGTTGCGGTTGCCGGTCGGAAGGTATTCGAGCTTGGGCAGCAGCAGCCAGGTCGCCGTGCCCGCCGTGCCGCAGACGACCGCCACGACGAGAAACGCGATCGCGCGGTTGCGGATCACCATCCGCGTGAAGCCAAGCACCACGCGCATAAATAGCTCAGCGAAGTCGTCGATGATCGGCAGGCGCAGGCGTTTGACGCCGCCCTTCACCGCCGCGCCGGCCTTGCGCGCGCCGCTGTCGATGGCGGATTTGGGATCGATCGTCGTCTTGCCGGAGCTCTGGCCGAGCAGACGGTTGGCGAGCGCCGGGATCAGCGTCACCGCGACGACCAGCGAGAGCAGCACCGACACCGAGATCGCCACCGCGATGTCGCGGAACAGCTGGCCGACCTCGAGGTCGAGGATGAGGATCGGAATGAACACCATCACCGTCGTCAGCGCCGAGACCAGCACCGCGCCCCAGACCTGGCGCGCGCCCTCGTAGGCCGCCTCGAAGTTGGACATTCCGCGCTCGCGCAGGCGGAAGATGTTCTCCAGCACCACGATCGCGGCGTCGACCACCATGCCGACCGCGAAGGCGATGCCGGCCAGCGAGATCACGTTGACCGAGCGCCCCAGCGCCGCCATTGCGACGAAGGAGCCGATCACCGAGACCGGGATCGCCAGCGTCACCACCAGCGTGGCGCGGCCCGAGCGCAGGAACAACAGCAGGACCAGCGCCGCCAGCGTGCCGCCGACGAAGATGTTCTGCTGCACCAGCGCGATCGCGGAATTGATGTAGGTGGTCTCGTCGAACACCTGGACCGCGACCAGCTTCTGCGGCTTCAGCACCTCCTCGTTGATCTTGTCCAGGGTCTCCTTGACGCCGCGCATGACCTCGATGACGTTGGCGCCGGTCGTGCGCAGCACGTTGAAGATGACGGCCGGCTCGCCGTTCGCCCGCAGTGTCGCGGTGGGTTGCTTGTAGCCGAAGGCGACAGTGGCGATATCGCCCACGGTGACGCGCGAGACGCGCCCGGTCGCCTTGTCCTCGATGCTGCGCAGTAGGATCGCGCGCACGGCATTGGTCGTCCGCAGCTCGCCCTCGGTGCGCACGATGTAGCTGCGCTTGCCCTCCTCGACGTTGCCCGCCGAGCCGAAGGAGTTCGCGCGCCTAAGGGAATCGAGGACGGCGGACACGGTGAGCCCGTAGCGCGCCATCTTCTGCGGCTCGACGATCACCCGCAGCTCGCGCTCGCTGCCGCCGTAGAAGTTCGTGCCCGAGACGCCGTTCACCCGCTCCATGCGGTCGATGACGTTGTCTTCGATGAAGTCGCCGAACGAATGGATCGGCCGGGTATTGCCGGGCAGCCGCTTTATGTAGAACCAGGCGATCGGATTGTCGTCGGAGCCTTGCGTCAGGACCTGCGGCTGCTGGACCTCTGCCGGATAGCCGGTCACCCGCTGCAGGCGGTTGGAGACCAGGATCAGCGCCCGGTCGATGTTCTGATTGATGCCGAATTCGAGCGTGACCGTGGAGCGGCCGGACTCCGCCGAGCTGGTGATCTGCTCCACGCCTTCCAGGCCGCGCAGCGCGTCTTCCTGGCGATTGATGATCTCGCGCTCGATATCCTCCGGCGAGGCGCCGAACCAAACGGTGCGGATCGTCAACGTCGGCGTGCGGACGTCGGGGATGAGCTGGATCGGGATGGTCCGCAGCGCCACGAAACCGAACAGCACCACCATGATGACCACCGACATCACGGCGACGGGCCGCTCGAGCGATGCCCGGATCAGGTTCACGTGTCGGTATCCCCGCCAGGATTGGTCATTTCAAGCCGCACCCTTCAGCTGCCGTTGCGGAACACGACCTTCTGGCCGGGCCGCAGCCGCTCGTTGCCGCGCACGACCACGATATCGCCGGGTTTCAGTCCGCCGAGAACGATGAAACGCCCGCCGACGGCCTCGCCGATCCGGACCGGCCGCGGCACAGCCTTGCCCAGCACCATGGGCGGCCTGACGCCCTTGGCGTCGGCGACGATGAAGACGATCGTCGCCTCGCCGCGATGGATGATCGCGTCCTTGTGCACCGAGACCACCGTGCGGCTCGCCCCGATCGGCACGGCGACGGTCACGCTTTCATTGACGGCAATGCCGTCCATCCCGCCCTTGAAGCTCGGCACGAACCGCACCGCCCGCGTGCGCGTGAGCGAGCTGTCGACGGGGACGACCGCCCGCACCACCGCCGTGTAATCCTTTCCCGCCAACTCGAAACGAACCGAGCGGCCCGGCGTCAGACCCGATACGCGGTTCGCCGGCACGTCGGCCTCGATCTCCAGCGCCTGGTCGTTGACCAGCGTCACCACCGCGTCGCCGGCCCGAACGTAGGCGCCGATCTCGGTATGCTTGACCGTGACGACGCCCGGAAAGGGCGCGCGGATCACCGCGTAGTTGAGCTCGATCTGGGCAAGCTTGAGCGAGGCCTCGGCCTTGGCGACGTTCTGCAGCGCGGTCTCGTAGCGCGCACGCGGAAACGCGGCGGAGCGCGAGGTGCGCAGCCGTTCGAGCCGCGCCAGCTCCTGCTGGGCGGCGGTCAGCTCGGCGAGGCGAAGGTCACGCTGGGCCTCGAGGGTCGCGGTCACCAGGCGCACCAGCTCCTGGCCTTTCTTCACCCGGTCGCCGACCTCGAACAACAGCTTGGCCACCGGCCCGGCCGAGCGCGCGGCGATCGTGCCCGATTGGCGCGCCACCAGCCGGCCGACCACGGGGATGGTCTGCACCAGCGGGGCGCGGCTCACCTTGTCGACCTGGACGAACGAAGGCCGGCCTTGCTGGGCCGCGGCCGCGCCCAGGGGCCCAACCAGGCCGGTCACGACGGCGGTCACGGCGAGCGCGGTCACGAAGACCGAGCGCGCAAGGCGCCCCCTCCTGGACCTATGTTCCAGTCGAGCCAACGGCGTCATATCAAGTTCCTGTCGCCAGCCCATACAGCACCCCCGCACCGATCCGGCGGGCGCCGATGGGCCACTCCCGCAAACCTTATAGTATACGAAACGAACGATTGCCCTGTTTCCGTTGACGCACCGGGCATTCATCAGGCGCAAATCCCGGTGAAATAACCAGTCACGTCCGCCCGGACGTCACGCGACGCCGGCACCGAGAAAAGTGTTTCGATTCGGGGGAAAGTCAATCGAAAACCACCACCCGGATATGCAATCCCGCGCGATCGGCGCGTCGCACTGGCGGGCGCCGGACCGCGGCGGTTCAAGGCAAGGCTTGCCAAGCACCGGGCCGTGATCGAAAAACCACATCCATGACCACGCTCTTCTATAGCCACCCGGCCTGTCAGGAGCACGATCCCGGGCCCCATCACCCCGAGAGCCCGGCCCGGCTGCGGGCGGTCGAGTCCGCGCTGGTGCGCCCGGAATTCGCCGGGCTCGAGCGCCGCGAGCCGCCCCTGGGCGATCTTTCCGCGGTGGAGCGCGTGCATCCCGCGGACTTCGTCGACCGCCTCCTCGGTGCCATTCCGCCCCACGGCCATGCCGCGATCGACGCCGACACGGTGGTAAGCGAAGGCTCGCGCGAAGCGGCCCTGCGGGCCATCGGAGCGCTGACCGCGGCCGTCGATGCCGTGGCCAAGGGCGAGGCCAGGAACGCCTTCTGCGCCGTCCGCCCGCCGGGCCACCACGCCGAGCCGAGCCGCGCGATGGGCTTCTGCCTCTTCAACAACGTCGCCGTCGGCGCGCTGCATGCCCGAGCCGCGCATGGCATGGACCGGGTGGCGGTGGTCGATTTCGACGTCCATCACGGCAACGGCACCCAGGCGGCGTTCGAGGCCGACAAGGACCTCTTCTTCGCCTCGACGCATCAGTACCCGCTCTATCCCGGCACCGGCGCGGCCAGCGAGACCGGCGTCGGCAACATCGTCAACTGCCCATTGCTGCCGAATGCGGGCGGTCCCGAGTTCCGCGCCGCGATGGAAGCGCGGGTGCTGCCCGAGCTGAAGCGCTTCGCGCCGGAGATGATCTTCATTTCCGCCGGCTTCGATGCCCACCGGGACGACCCGCTGGCGATGCTCAACTTCGTCGAGGACGACTACGCCTGGGCCACAACGCAAATAATGGCCGTCGCTGAGGAGTATGCCGGCGGCCGGGTCGTATCCACGCTCGAGGGCGGCTACAACCTCCAGGCGCTCGCCAACAGCGCCGCGGCGCATGTCCGCGCATTGATGGGGCTGTGAGCCACCGCGGCTTTGTACCCGTGCATCGCCGGTTCCCCGTTGCGCCCACGCACAACGCGTTCTATCGAATAGGCATGGGACCAAGAAACTCGGAGACATCCGTGAAACCGTGTATCGAAATATCTTGGCAAATGCTCATGGCGCTCTTCGCGATCGCCATTGCGGTATTCGTCATTATCAACAACCACCCCGCCCGCGCCGCCGACGCAGAACAGGTCAAGCGCGGCGGCGCGCTGGCGAAAACCTGGTGCTCGGGCTGTCACGTCACTGGGGCAAGCTCGCAGCGCTCGGCCGCCGATATCGCGCCGACATTCGCGGACATCGCCAACAACAAGGCGATCAGCGATGCCCGCATCCGCGGCGTTCTCAACCGCCCGCATGGGCGCATGCCGACCGATGCGCTGACCGCGCGCCAGATCGACGACGTCGTCACCTACATCCTGAGCTTGCGGCGCAGCCCGCGCTGACGGGCTTGAAGACCGGACAGTTTCCCGGATGGCTTCCTAGTTTGGAAATCCCGCCCGCATATAGATCAGGATCTGCCAGATCTGATTCGCCGCCAGCCGGCTCTTGAAGGCGGGCATCTCGGTGCCGAACGGCCGGCCGCCCTCGGCGATCGTCCACATGAGATAGGGATCGACCGACTCCGGCAGCTTGATCATGAAGGCGAGCAGCGCCGGCGACGGCGCCAGGCCCTTCGCGCTCTCGCCCGCGCCCAACCCTTTGGCGCCATGGCAGGTCTCGCAGTGGAGCTGAAAGAGCGCCCGCCCGAGCGCGATGTTTCGGCGCGTCTTCGGCAGCGGATTCTTGAGGCCCTTATAGAAGGTGGGGTAACGCCCCTGCATGAAGGTGCGCTGCCGCAGGATGCGCGAGCGGAACATCGGCCCCATCGGCTCGCGGCCCCAACGCCGCGGCGGCGCGGGAGCATCGCGCCAATAGTCACTCTTCGCGCCCGGCTTGCCGGCATTGGACTGCGCGCCGGCCGTCCCCACCGACATAACGGTGGCGACGAGTGCCGCGAGAACACTGACGAAAATTCGGCGCGAATCCATTCGCTGCAACCCAATATGATCCACGGTGCGGTGGCGATGCCGCATTGGCGCCTCGACCGCCGCGCGGCGCATTGATATGAATCAGAGCCGCCGCGCATTGGGCTGAAAATTTGGGCCGAAAATTTGGGCCGGAAGTTCGCCCCCGTGCGGCCCTATTGTTGCCCATATCCGGGCGCATGTGCTTTAAGAACGCCTTCTCGACATAAAGGACACGGACCATGGCCGAGGCGGCACTGCCGGCGGACATCGCCGCAATGAGCTTTGAAGCTGCATTGGAAGAGCTTGAGACCATCGTGCGCCAGCTCGAGGACGGGCGCGGCGCATTGGACGACGCCATTGCGGCATATGAGCGCGGGGCGTTCTTGAAACGCCATTGCGAGACCAAGTTGAGCGAGGCGCAGGCGAAGGTCGACAAGATCGTCCTGGCGCCCGACGGCACGGTCAGCGCGGCGGCGGCCGACCAGGACTAGGCGCAGCGCGCGAAATCACGGACACGGGATGTAGGAGCGATCCGGCCTTGAACCGATTGCAGGCCGCAATGAGCGAGACCGCCCAGGCGGTCGAGCGGACGCTGGAGCAAGTGTTGCCCGCGGGCGACGGCCCAGAGGCGCGCGTGCCCGAAGCACGGGTCTATGAGGCGATGCGCTATTCCTGCCTGGGTGGCGGCAAGCGGCTGCGCCCCTTCCTCGTCGTTGCCGGCGCCGACATGTTCGATGTGCCGCGCGAGCGCGCGCTCCGCGCAGGCGCCGCGGTCGAGCTGGTACATTGCTATTCGCTGGTCCACGACGATCTGCCCGCGATGGACGACGACGAGCTTCGCCGCGGTCGGCCGACCACGCATATCAAATACGACGAAGCCACCGCCGTGCTCGCCGGCGACGGGCTGCTGACGCTGGCTTTCGAGGTGCTGGCCGATCCGGCCACGCACGATGATCCAGCCGTGCGCTGCGCGCTGGTGACCTCGCTTGCCGCCGCCGCCGGCGCGCGCGGCATGGTCGGCGGGCAGATGTTCGATCTCGCCGCCGAGGACCGCACCCTCGACCTCGACGAGATCAGCCGCCTGCAGAACCTGAAGACCGGCCAGCTCTTCAACTATTCGTGCGCGGCGGGCGCGATTCTGGGTGGCGCATCGAAAAAGGAACTGGATGCGCTGACCTCGTACTCGCGAGACCTCGGTCTGGCGTTCCAGATTGCCGACGATTTGTTGGATATTGAAGGCAATGAAGACGAAGTAGGAAAGAAGGTCGGTAAGGATGCGAATGCCGGCAAGGCGACATTTGTTTCAATTCTCGGTGTCGACGCGGCGCGCAATAAAGCAACACAATTAGTGGAACAAGCATCGTCACATCTTGAATTTTACTGTGAAAAGGCAGACCTTCTACGCGATGTGGCGAGGTTCGTCGTTGAACGGCGAACCTGATGGGGAGATTTTGACGTGGCAGAACCGACGAAGACACCGCTCCTCGATGCGGTGAACAGCCCGGCCGACGTGCGCGAGCTCGATGTTTCGCAGCTGCGCCAGCTTGCCGACGAGCTGCGCCTGGAGACCATCGACGCCGTCTCCAAGACCGGCGGACATTTGGGCGCGGGGCTCGGCGTGGTCGAGCTGACGGTGGCGATCCACCACCTGTTCAACACACCCGACGACATTCTGATCTGGGATGTCGGCCACCAGTGCTACCCGCACAAGATCCTGACCGAGCGTCGCGACCGCATCCGCACGCTGCGTCAGGGCGGCGGGCTCTCCGGCTTCACCAAGCGCTCGGAAAGCCCCTACGATCCCTTCGGCGCCGCGCACAGCTCGACCTCGATTTCCGCCGGCCTCGGCTTCGCCGTCTCTCGCGATCTGCAGGGCCGCGACAACTACGTGGTTGCGGTGATCGGCGACGGCGCGATGAGCGCGGGCATGGCCTATGAGGCGATGAACAACGCCGGCGCGATGGATTCGAAGCTGATCGTCATCCTGAACGACAACGATATGTCGATCGCCCCGCCCGTCGGCGCGCTTTCGGCCTATCTCTCGCGCCTCGTCTCCTCCAAGCCCTATCGCTCGATCCGGCATCTGAGCCATCTCGTCGCGCGCAACTTCCCGCGCTCGATCGAGAAGGCGATGAAGCGCGCCGAGGAATATGCGCGCGGCTTCGTCACCGGCGGCACCATGTTCGAGGAGCTCGGCTTCTATTATGTCGGCCCGATCGACGGCCACAATCTCGACCATCTGATCCCGGTGCTGAAGAACGTCCGCGACGACGCCGGCTCGGGACCGATCCTGATCCACGCGGTGACGCAGAAGGGCAAGGGCTACCAGCCCGCCGAGAGCTCGGCCGACAAATATCACGGCGTTTCCAAGTTCGATGTCGTCACCGGCACGCAAGTGAAGGCAACGCCCAACGCGCCCAGCTACACCAAGGTCTATGCCCAGTCGCTGATCAAGGAAGCCCGCAAGGACGACAAGATCTGCGCCATCACCGCAGCGATGCCCTCGGGCACCGGCATCGATCTCTTCGGCGACGAGTTCCCGGAGCGCACCTTCGACGTCGGCATCGCCGAGCAGCACGGCGTCACCTTCGCCGCCGGCCTCGCCGCCGACGGCATGAAGCCCTTCGCCACGATCTACTCGACCTTCCTCCAGCGCGCCTACGACCAGGTCGTCCACGACGTAGCGATCCAGAGCCTGCCGGTCCGCTTCGCCATGGACCGCGCCGGCTATGTCGGCGCCGACGGCTCGACCCATTGCGGCGCCTTCGACGTCGCCTATCTCGGCTGCCTGCCCGGCTTCACGCTGATGGCCGCGGCCGATGAGGCGGAGCTCGTCCACATGGTCGCCACGGCCGCCTCGATCGACCATGGGCCCACGGGCCTGCGCTATCCGCGCGGAGAGGGCGTCGGCGTGGACATGCCGGAAGAGGGCATGGTGCTGCCGATCGGCAAGGGCCGCGTCCTGCGCGAAGGCAACACCGTGGCCGTCCTCAGCTACGGCACGCGTCTCCAGGAGGCCCTGAAGGCCGCAGACGAGCTTGCGGTGCGCGGCTTCACCACGACGGTCGCCGATGCGCGCTTCGCCAAGCCCCTCGACCAGGATCTCATCCGCCGCCTCGCGCGCGAGCACGAGGTGCTGATCACCATCGAGGAAGGCTCGGTCGGCGGCTTCGGCTCGTTCGTGGCGCAGTTCCTCGCCCATGACGGCGCTTTCGACAAGGGGTTGAAGTTCCGCCCGATGACGATGCCCGACGTCTTCTTCGATCAGGACAAGCCCGAACAGCAATATGTCGCCGCCGGGCTCTGCTCGCCCGACATCGTCACCACCGCGCTCCTGGCGCTGGGCCAGGAAGAAGCGATGGAGCAACCGGTCCGCGCCTGATACGAAAACGACCAGGACCCTATCCCACGAAGGGGCGGGCCACGGTCCGCCCCTTTGCTTTTGTACGCGCGACATATCACAAGGCCGACCGTCTAGCCCGACGTCCCGAAAGCCAATTCAGCCAAGTCCGAAGACCGATGACCGACGCAACCACAACGATAGCGCCCGCCGGCGCAGCACTGCCGCTGAATTGGCGCGGCGAGGCGGCCGCGATGGTGAAGCTCGCCGGGCCGATCGTGCTGACCCAGCTCGGCTGGGTGGCGATGCTGACCACCGACGCCGCCATGATCGGCCAGCTCGGCAAGGTGCCGCTCGCCGGCGCGACGCTGGTCCTCATGGTCTATTTCGCGCTGTACGTTTTTGCCTTCGGTGTGGTCATGGCGACCGCATCGCTCGCCTCGCAGGCCTATGGCGCGCGCCGGCCGCGTCTCGTGCGCCGCATCATCCGCCAGGGCTTGTGGGCGACGATCCTGATCGTCGCGCCCAGCATCGCGCTCATGGCCTATACGCCGGAGATCTTGGGCGCGCTGCGCCAGCCGCCGGAAGCCGTCGCGCTCTCGGGCCAGTACATCGACACGCTCAAATGGTCGCTGGCGCCGGGGATCGCCTTCGTGGTGCTGCGCAACTTCGTCTCCGCGCTCAACCGCCCGGCCTTCGCCATGTGGGTGATGCTGGCGGGCGTGCCGCTGAACGCGGCGCTCGACTACGCCCTCATCTTCGGCAAGTTCGGCCTGCCGCGACTGGAGCTCTTCGGGGCGGGCCTGGCGACGACGAGCGTCAGTGCCTTCCTGTTCGCAATCCTGCTGGCGGTATCGCTCTTCGTCCGCCCGTTCCGACGCTACAACATCCTCGGCCGTTTCTGGCGGCCGGACTGGGACGCCTTCCGGCGCATCTTCAAGCTCGGCCTGCCGATCGCCGGCATCATGCTGCTCGAAGCGGGTTTCTTCATCGCCGCGGTCTTCCTGATGGGCTGGATTTCGACCGCGACCGTGGCCGCGCACATGATCGCGATCCAGATTCCGCACGTCACCTTCATGGTGCCGATGGGCTTGAGCCAGGCTGCGACCGTGCGCGTCGGCCACGCCGTCGGGCGGCGCGATCCCGAAGGCGCCTACCGCGCCGGCTGGACCGCGCTCGTCATGTCGCTCGCCTTCATGACGGTGACATCGCTGGTGATCCTGGCGATCCCGTCCTCGCTCGCCGGCATCTTCCTCGACGAGAGCCGTCCCGACAGCGCTGCGGTGTTGGCGCTCGCCACCTCGTTCCTGCTCTATGCCGCGATATTCCAGGCGGCCGACGGGGTGCAGGCGGTCGCCGCGGGCGCGCTTCGCGGCCTCAACGACACGACCGTGCCGATGCTGCTCGCCGTGCTCTGCTACTGGGTGATCGGCTTCGGCAGCGCCAGCTGGCTCGCCTTCGGGGCCGGGCTCGACGGCGTCGGCATTTGGATGGGATTCGTGATCGCGCTCATCGCGGGCGCCATCGTGATGACCTGGCGCTTCCGCACCCTCGCCGCGCGCCGCTACATCCCCGACCTGCCGCCGGAGGGGGAAGTCGACTCACGACAAGGTGCGTGAGCAGCTTGTCGTGAGATGCCCGCGACCGCGGGCCGCCGCCTTATGCGGCGGAAGCCAAGCGAGCGGACGCGAGCGCCCGGCGCCTGAGGGTAATAGCGAAGACGCGCAGCGGCTTCGCGTATGAGTCGCGCATGAGATAAAGTCGGCCAATGCCCCGCGCCACCGTCACGCTCTACAGCGATTACAAGAGCCCCTATGCCTATGTCGCCAAGGCATGGGCCTACGCGCTCGAGGACGATTTCGACGTCGCGGTCGACTGGCTGCCCTACACGCTCGACATCCCCTCCTATCTGGGCACGGTCGACGGGCGCGACCCGCATCAGTGGCGGCGCGTGCGCTACGCCTACATGGACGCGCGCCGCTACGCGAATAAGCAGGGTCTCATCCTCAAGGGCACGCGCAAGGTCTACGACACCCGCCCGGTTCAAACGGCGATGCTGTTCGCCAAGGCGCACGGCGTCTTCCGTGCCTTCAACGACGACGTCTTCGCGCGCTTCTGGTCGCACGATATCGAAGTCGAAGAACTCGAGGAAATAATCGCCGCGCTCGATGCCGCCGGCGCGCCGGGCGCCGACTTCCCCGCCTATCTCGCCGGTGCGGGCGGCGCGGAGCACGACCGCATCCGCGACCAAGCGGAAGCCGCCGGCATCTTCGGCGTGCCGATGTTCGTCTTCGAGGGCGAGCTCTTCTGGGGCGGCGACCGCGTCGATCTGCTCCGCGAGCGTCTGACCGAGCACGGCCTCGCGAAGACATGACGGAGCGATGAAAAAGCCCGCCAAGCAGCGCGCCGATCTCGCACTCGTCGAGCGCGGCCTCGTCGAAACCCGCGCCCGCGCCCAGGCGCTCATCCTCGGCGGCAAGGTCTTCGCCGGCGAGCGCCGCATCGAAAAGCCGGGCGATACGATTGCAGAGGACGCCGAACTTGCCGTTCGTTTGCCCGACCATCCCTGGGTCTCGCGCGGCGGCTTGAAGCTCGTGCACGGCCTCGATCATTTCGGCATCGACCCGACGGACGCGATCGCCCTCGATATCGGCGCCTCGACCGGCGGCTTCACCGACGTGCTGCTCGCGCGGGGTGCTGCCAAGGTCTATGCCGTCGACGTCGGCCACGGCCAGCTCGCCTGGCGCCTCCGCAACGACGACCGCGTCGTCGTGCTGGAGAAGACCAACGCGCGCAATCTCACTGCCGAGCAGGTGCCC
The DNA here is from genome assembly GCA_964494065.1 of uncultured Alphaproteobacteria bacterium. Classification (GTDB taxonomy): domain Bacteria; phylum Pseudomonadota; class Alphaproteobacteria; order JAPULJ01; family JAPULJ01; genus DATKZM01. The sequence continues at coordinate 479 of CAZBRE010000082.1, read as the reverse complement.
GAGCCCGTCGACCTCATTGTCTGCGATGCCAGCTTCATCGGACTCGAAGTGGTGCTGCCGGCATCGCTGGCGCTTGCGGCAAGCTCAGCGAAGCTGGTTGCCCTCATCAAGCCTCAGTTCGAGGTCGGCAAGGCCCAAGTCGGCAAGAAGGGCGTCGTCCGCGACCCTGAACTCCACAAGCAGGTCTGCGACCGCATCGAAGCCTGGATCGAGGGCCTCCCCGGCTGGCACGTCCTCGGCATCACCGAAAGCCCCATCACCGGCCCCGAGGGCAACAAGGAGTTCCTCATCGCCGCGCGGCGCGACGGCGCGGACAGCTGACCTAATGGCCGAAACCCTCGACCTCGAGATCACCGCGCTCGGCGGGCGCGGCGACGGTATCGCCGAGATCGGTGGCACGCGGGTCATTGTGCCCGGCGCCCTACCCGGCGAGCGGGTGCGGGCACGCCTGATCCGCGCGAAACCGGGCAGGCACGGCA
>CAZBRE010000081.1:0-19590 GCA_964494065.1 uncultured Alphaproteobacteria bacterium | reverse complement strand
CCTGCGCACCTGGTACGAGCTCGAGCTCTACGACGAGCGCTTCCAACGCGGCACCATGGGCGGCGAGCTCGACATCTACGTTCCGATCATGTGAGGAGGCGCGTCCTCAGGCCCCATTGACGCTTCCGGCGCCCCGCGCGATACAAAACGCGGGTCCATCGTCCCAGGGGAAGCGCACCATGAAAGCCTATCAGTTCGACGAGCACGGCGGCCCGATCACCGCCCATGACCACGAAACACCGGAGCCGCAAGGCAGCCAGGTCTTGCTCAAGGTCGGCGCCTGCGGGGTCTGCCACTCCGACGTCCACCTGTGGGAGGGCTATTTCGGCCTCGGCGGCGACCGCAAGCTCGACACCCGCGCGAGCCAGAAGGCACTCCCCTTCACCCTCGGCCACGAGATCGTCGGCGAGGTGGTCGCGGTCGGCGAGCTGGCCAAGGGCGTATCCGTCGGCGACAAGCGCGTCGTCTATCCCTGGATCGGCTGCGGCGAATGCGCGGTCTGCAAGCGCGGCGACGAGCAGCTCTGCAACCGCCCCGCAGCGCTCGGCATCAATGTCGATGGCGGCTATGCCGACCACGTGTTGGTGCCGCACCCCAACTATCTTCACGACTACGGCGACGCGCCGGCGGCACTTGCGTGCACCTATGCCTGTTCGGGGCTCACCGCATACGGCGCGCTCAAGAAGGTGATGTCGCGCGCCGAGCACGGTTATCTGCTCATCGTCGGCGCCGGCGGCGTCGGTCTTGCGGGCGTCATGATCGCGCAGGCGATCATGGAGACCGACATCATCGTCGCCGATATCGACCCGGCGAAGCTCGAGGCTGCCAAGGCCGCCGGCGCCGATCAGGTCATCGACAGCCGCGAGCCCGATGCCGGCAAGCAGGTCGTGAAGATGACGCGCGGCGGCCCGCTCGCCGTGATCGACTTCGTCGGCAACGAGGCCTCGGCCAAGTTCGCCACCGGCTGCGTCGGCAAGGGCGGGCTCGTCGTCATCGTCGGCCTCATGGGCGGCGAGCTGCGCATGGCGCTGCCGATGATCCCCTTGAAGAACATGGGCATCCAGGGCTCCTACACCGGCAGTCCCGGGGAGATGGCCGAGCTCATGGCGCTCGTCCGCGAGGGCAAGGTGAAGCCCATGCCGGTCGCCGAACACCCGCTGGCCGAGGTCGGCCAGATGGTCGAGGATTTGCGCGACGGCAAGATCGTCGGCCGCGTCGTGGTGACGCCTTAAGAGAGCGGCCCGGCCGCGTCGATTGTCCATCCTTCGAGGCTCGCCAACGCTCGCACCTCAGGATGAGCATCGGTATTTGAGCCGCCAAACCAGTTGCTCATCCTGAGGTGCGACGCCGCGGGCGGAGCCTCGAAGGATGGATGCCGCGCACAGACTGTGTCACGCAAAGGACCTACCCTATGCCCGACCAGCCCCTCACCGTCACCGCGATCAAGACACGGGGCGTCGTCGTGCCGATGGCGCGGCCGCTCGCGACGGGCGCCGGCGCGGTCACGACCGTGCCGCTCATGCTGGTCGACCTCGAAACCAAGGAGGGCGTGACCGGCCGCGCCTATGTCTTCGCCTTCTACGCCTCACTGCTATCGGCCGTCTGTGAACTGACGCGGAGCCTCGGCGCAAGCCTCGAAGGCGAGCCGCTCGCCCCACTTGCCCTCGAGGCGAAGCTGCAAAAGGCGCTTCGCCTGCCGGGCGTGCAGGGCCTCGCGATGATGGCGCTCTCAGGCATCGACATGGCGGCCTGGGACGCATACGCCCAATCGCTCGACTTGCCCCTCGTCAGCGCCCTCGGCGCAACGCCCCGGCCGGTGCCCGCCTACAACTCGAACGGCCTCGGCATCATGGGACCGGAGAAAGCCGCCAAGGAAGCGGCCGAGCTCGCCGCACCCGGCTTCAAGGCCGTGAAGGTGCGGCTCGGCTATCCCGATATCGAGGCCGACCGCGCCGTCATCCGTGCGGTCCGCGACGCCGTCCCCGCCGGCACCGCCCTCATGAGCGACTACAACCAGTGCCTCACCGTCGCCGAGGCGACGCGGCGCATCGCGCGCCTCGACGGGGAGGACCTGACCTGGATCGAAGAGCCGATCCGCGCCGACGACTACGCCGGCTGCGCCATGCTCCGCGCCAAGGCCCGCACGCCGATCCAGATCGGCGAGAACTTCTGGGGCGTGAACGACATGGAAAAGGCGGTGGCCGCCGGATCCGCCGACCTCATGATGCCCGACGCGGCGCGCATTGGCGGCGTCACCGGATGGCTGCGCACGACCGGGCTCGCCGCCGCCCGCGAGATCCCGCTCTCCTCGCATCTCTATCCCGAGGTTTCTACGCATCTCCTCGCCGCGACGCCGACCGCGCATTGGCTCGAATATGTCGACTGGGCGAACCCGGTCCTGAAAGAGCCGCTGGACATCGTGGACGGCAACGCGACCGCGCCCGAGCGCCCCGGCGCCGGCATCGCGTGGGACGAGGCGGCGGTCGCGAAATACGCGGCGTGAGGGACGCTAGGACTTTCCCTTTCGTCATTCCCGCGAAAGCGCGAATCCAGTAAAGAAGGGCGCTGTCATTGCCGGCTTCCGTGGACCCCCGCTTTCGCGGGGGTGACGAGTAGGGCAGTCGTTTTGGTCCTGCCCGATTGCCTATGCGCGCGAGCCGACCCAAATAATCCCCATGTCCACGACCCCCGCATTCGCTATATCGGGCCTCGATCACATCGTCATCCGAGCGCGGGACGTGCCCGCCATGGTCGCCTTCTACCGCGACGCGCTCGGCTGTCCGGTTGAGAAGGTGCAGCCGGAGTTCGGCTTGACCCAGCTTCGCGCCGGCGCCTCGCTCATCGACATCGTCGATGTCGACGGCAAGCTCGGCAAAATGGGCGGCCCGCCGCCGGGCGACACCGCCCACAACATGGATCACTTCTGCCTGTCGATCCGGCCCTGGGACGAGACGGCGCTGCTCGCGCATCTGCAGACGTACGGCGTGGCCGCAGGCGAGATCGGCCGGCGCTACGGCGCCGACGGCTACGGCCAGTCGATTTATCTCAAGGATCCCGAGGGCAACTCGGTCGAACTCAAGGGGCCGGGCGAGGGCCCCGAGGCGGGCTAACCCTAAAACCCGCCCCGGCCCTCCCCGTCGAATCCCGGGGCTAGTCCAGCCGGCAGACCTGGTTGGTCCGCTTCATATAGGCCTCGTAGCCGCCGACGTCGCGGCAATAGGGCTGCTTCTTCTCCGCCGGCATCGTTTGCTCCGGGCGCTGCGCGCTCTGCTCGAGGCTGCTGCGCGCCTTGGCCGCGGCGGCCGCGGCCGCGCGCGCCCGTTCCTTCTCTCGCTCTTTTTGCTTTTCTTCCTTCTCCGCCCGGATCTCCGCGACGATCTTCTCGCGCTGGGCGATCGCCGCTTCCCGCTCGGTGCGCTTCTTAGCCAGACGCGCGGCCTCGGCCCGCATCTTCTCCCCATGCTCCGCCAGAACCCGGTTGCTCGCCTCCACGTCCATGTAGTCGGCATAGGTGAGATAGCCGGCGCCGACCAGCGCCACGAAGACCAGCGCCGCGATCCCGCTCTGCACCCAGCTCGCATAGGTGACCGGCGGCTTGGGCGGCGCGACCTCCGGCTCCAAAGCCTCCTCCTCCAGATAAGGCACGACCGTTCCCGGCCCGGCCGCCTCGCCGCCCAGCATCCGCCGGAAGATCGAGATCTCCTGCGGCCGGTCCTTGGGCTTGACCGCCAGCGCGTGATCGAGCGCGTTCAGCAATGCGGCGCTATAGCCCTCACCGATCAGCTCGGCGAAGGGCGAGAACTCGTCGCTCAACAGGCGGTCCGGCGCTTCCGGCGCGTGGCGGCCCGAGATCGCGCGATAGATGGTCGCGCCTACCGCGTAGATATCGGTCCACGGCCCCTGCTTGCCCTTGCTCGAATACTGCTCGCCCGGCGCGTAACCCGGCGTGAGCGCCACGGTGAGGTTCTTGGCGCGCTCGCCCATCGCCTCGCGCGAGCAGCCGAAATCGAGCAGCACCGCGTCGCGGTTGGGCCGGACGATGATGTTGGCGGGCTTGATGTCGCGGTGAAGGATATCGTGCGCATGCACCTCCTCCAGCGCATCGAGGATCGGATCGAAGATCTCGCGCACCGTGTCCTCGTCAAGCCGGCCGCGCCGGTCGAGCACTTCGGCCAGGCTTTCGCCCTCGACATATTCCATCACCATGTAGGAGGTGCCGTTCTCCTCGAAGAGATCGGTGATCGGCACGATGCCCGGATGGCTGAACTGCGCCAGCATGCGCGCTTCCTTGGTGAAGCGCGAAAGCCCCCATTTGAACTTCTGCTCCGCGCCCAGGCGCGGTCGCACGGTGATGCTGTCCTCGTTCCGAAGCGCGAGGTTGTCGGGCAGGTATTCCTTGATCGCGACCGGATGGTCCAGACCGACATGGTGGGCGAGATAGGTGATCGCAAAACCACCGATGCCGAGCACGCGCTTGATGCGGTAGACATCCCGCAATACGGCTCCGCTCGGCAATCTGTGTTTGCGTTTCGCCGCCGCGTTTGAGTCTTTTGTTCGCGATCGCTTCCGCGATTGCTGGCTGCTCAATTTGTGCTCCCGGTGTAGCTGTTAAGCTCGCACCCCCCGGAACTTCTTAGATTTTCAGTAATAATGAATAAAACGTTACCAATTGGCAAGTTGAACTCAAATACATGGTTAACATAGCGCGCAGCCTTTGCTTGCTGCGGCATTCCGCCATTTTCACCCGCATCACCAGGTGCCTCCGCCTCCCCGTCGCCCCTATACTGCCGCCAACAAGGGAGGATCAGATATGGAAACCGTGCTCTCCGAGCGCGAAGGCGCCATCCGCACCATCTCGCTCAACCGGCCGGACCGGCTGAACGCGATCAGCACCCAGCTCGTGATCGACCTCAACGAAGCCTTCGGCGAGGCGATGGCGGATGACGCGACCAAGGTGATCATCTTCCGCGGCGCCGGCCGCGCCTTCTGCGCCGGCGACGATCTGAAGGAATTCGACGCCCAGCTCGGCCAGACGGACCAGGTCGATGCGATGGTGCACCGCCTGCAGGACGTGACCCGCAAGATCGTGCTGGGCGATAAATTGGTGGTCGGCGCGATCCACGGCTGGGCCGTGGGCGGCGGGCTCGAATGGGCGATCAACTGCGATCTGCCGATCTGGGGTGCTGGCGCCCGCGGCTTCTTCCCGGAGATCAATCTCGGCCTCTTCGTCACCGGGGCCGTCACCACCTTGCTGCCCAAGCTCGCCGGCCTTCACAAGACCAAGGACCTCATCCTCTTCGGCGAGCGCTTCGATGCCGAGACCGCGCTTAAGCTCGGCATTGCCTGGAAAGTCGTGCCCGACGATCAGTTGTTCGATGAGGCCCAGGCGACCGCCGAGCGCATCGCGGCGCTGCCTTACCAGCAGGCCTGCGACGTCAAGCGCGTCATCAACCGCGCCTGCCATCTCGACGCCGAGGGCGCGATGGCGCTCGAGACCAAGGCCACCATCGCCGCCGCCCTCGATCCCGAGACCGAGAGCCGCGTGAAAGCGTTCGGCGGATAACGCACGGCATTGTGACCGGCCGGCATCTGGAATTACGGCAGCGGCCGGCATTATCTCACCGGACGATCGCGGTTCCGGCCGTTACCGCTTGGCCGGGCGACGACGGCGTCCTGGAGGGAGATCGATGACGTTTCTGAAGCCTTACAACGAGCAGCTCTTGAGCGTGCTCCGCATCATGTCCGGCCTGCTGTTCCTGCAGCACGGAACCACGAAGTATTTGAGCCTGCCCGCCACCAAGATAAGCGGCGCCTCGCCCCTCACCTTAAGCGGTGCTGCCGGCATGATCGAGTTGGTCGCCGGCGTTTTGATCGTCATCGGATTGTTCACGCGGCCGGCGGCCTTCGTGGCATCGGGCACGATGGCGGCCGCGTACTTCCTCGCGCATTTGCCGAGGGGCTTCTTTCCGCTCCTGAACGGCGGTGAGCTGGCCGCGCTCTACTGCTTCGTCTTCCTCTTTCTCGCGGCGGCCGGCGGCGGCGCCTGGAGCGTCGATGCGCTGATGGGACGCAAGAAGAAATAAACAAAGAAAACGCCCCGGCCGGGGAGGGTCGGCCGGGGCGCGGGGTCAGGCCGAGGACGGCGTCCCCGGGGCCTAAAGCTTGGGGCCTAAAGCTTACCCTTCTTGTGCTGGTCGTAGATGTAGCCGCCGACGGCGCCGGCACCGGCACCGATCGCGGCACCGCAGGGAATGCAGCCGCCGGTGAGCGCGGTGCCGACCGCACCGACACCGGCGCCGATCGCGGCACCGCCGCCGACACGCTGGGTGGTCTGCGAGCACGCACCGAGGCCGATCGCGGCGATCAGAACGATGGGGAGAGCGAGTGTGCGCATTGGTCTTTCCTTTGCCTTGAAACGTTTGAAAAGGTCTGACGGGCGCTGGGGATGACGCGCCCGCCGAATCTGGGACTGACCATAGGCGCATGCCGGCCGGCTGGCTGTGACCGGCGTCACAGGGTCGTCGTTTTCGGCGGATATTTTCGGTGTTTGCTTTTTTGGAGTCTCAGGCGCGGGCGGATGGGTTATGTCTGTCCACCCGCATCCGCCGCCACCTCGCCGCTCACGCTGCCCGCACGTCATCCGCACACATGTCCTTCCTCGACCGCATCCGCGAGTGCAACCAGGTCAATCTCCGCCGCTTTCGCCCCTTCATCGTCGTGGGCGCGCAAGTCGGATACGTGCGCACCGATATTGCGGCGCTCCTGAAATACTTTCGCGACACCTTCGACGTCACCCGCGAGGCGGTGATCCTCAATCCCGACCTTGGCGATTTCGACGAACGCAGCGCGGCGATGAAGCCGGTGGTCGAAGCCCTGGTCGAGGACGGCGCGATCACCGCGCCACGCGGCGAGCTCTATCCGGTCGCAACCCACTTCACCGCGGCCCCGCTCATGGCGCTCGAACGCGCGGCCGTACCGGCCTTCGGGGTGCGCGCCTACGGCGTCCACATGAACGGCTTCGTGCAGCGCAAGGGCGGCATCGAGATGTGGATCGGCTTCCGTGCCAAGGACAAGCCGACCTTCCCCGGCATGCTCGACAACATGGTCGCCGGCGGCCAGCCGATGGGCATCAGCTTGCAGGAGAACCTGATCAAGGAATGCGCCGAGGAAGCGGCGATCCCGCGCGAGCTCGCGATCCTCGCGACCCCGGTCGGCGCCATCACGTATCGCACCGAATCGACCGACGGCCTCAAGCCCGACGTGCAGTTCTGCTACGACCTCGAGCTGCCCGGCGATTTCGTGCCGCGCAACACCGACGGCGAGATCGAGCATTTCGAGCTCTGGCCGATCGAGCAGGTGATGGAGACGGTCGCCGAGACCACCAAGTTCAAGTTCAACTGCAACCTCGTCATCATCGACTTCCTGGTCCGCCACGGCCTCATCCCGCCCGACGATCCCGATTATCTCGAGATCGTGCGCGGCCTGCGGCAGTAAGGCCGCGGCAAAAAAGGCAGACGCCGCGGCCCCCACTTGCTACCGTTCGGGCAAGCAACAAGACGTGACACCGGGGGGATAACATGACCACGACCGATCTCGCGCTGGCGCCGGCGACCGAACTCGTCGCGCTCTACAAGGCCGGCAAGGCCTCACCCGTCGAGGCGACCGAAGCCGCGCTCGCCCGAATCGAGAAGCACAACCCGGCCCTGAATGCCTTCAACCTGATCGACGCACAGGGCGCGCTCAAAACGGCGAAGGCGAGCGAGGCGCGCTGGGCCAAGGGCGAGCCGGCCGGCCCGATCGACGGCGTGCCGACCTCGATCAAGGACATCGTCTACACCAAGGGTTGGCCGACCTTGCGCGGCTCCAAGACCATCGACCCCGACCAGCCTTGGGAGGACGACGCCCCCTGCACCGCGCGCTTACGCGAGGCCGGCGCCGTGCTGCTCGGCAAGACGACGACGCCCGAATTCGGCTGGAAAGGCGTGACCGACAGCCCGCTCACCGGCATCACCCGCAATCCCTGGAACACCGATATGACGCCCGGCGGCTCGTCGGGCGGGGCGGCGGCGGCCTGCGTGACGGGCATGGGCGCGCTCCATATCGGCACCGACGGCGGCGGCTCGGTCCGCATTCCGGCGGGATTGACCGGGCTCTTTGGCATGAAGGCGACCTATGGCGTCGTCCCCGCCTGGCCGCCCAGCCCCTTCGGCACGCTGGCCAATGTCGGGCCGATGACGCGCACGGTGGGCGATGGCGCGCTGATGCTGACCGTGCTCGCCGGGCCCGATCCGCGCGACTGGTACGCCCTGCCGCCCCTCAACCGCGACTTCACCCAAGGCCTCGACAAAGGCGTAAAGGGCCTGAAGATCGCCTACGCCCCCAACCCCGACGGCGTCACCGTCGAGCCCGACATCGCCGCCCATGTCGAAAGCGCCGTCAAGCTGCTGGAAGAGCTCGGCGCCACGGTCGAGCGCGCCGACCCGCCGATGGACAACGCCGGCGACATCTTCACCAAGCACTGGTTCGCGGGCGCGGCCTTTCTCGCGCGTAACTTCACCGACGAGCAGAAAGCGCTGATGGATCCGGGCCTCATCGCCTGCATCGAGATCGGCGAGCGCATCACCCGCGCCGAATACGTGGCCGCGCTCGACGGCCGCCAGGCGCTCGGCTTTGCCATGCATGAGTTCATGCACGACTACGACCTGCTGGTGATGCCGACCTTGCCCGTTACCGCCTTCGAGGTCGGCATGCTGGCGCCGAAGAAATCGGGCGGCGAGCAATGGGTCGACTGGACGCCCTGGACCTATCCCTTCAATCTCTCGCGCCAGCCCGCCGCCACCGTGCCCTGCGGCGTCTGCGGCAACGGGCTGCCCGCGGGCCTGCAGATCATCGGTGCGCTGCACGACGAGGAAACCGTGCTCCGCGCCGCCGCGGCCTTCGAGGCGGCACGGCCCTGGGAACTCCCGCCGATGACGACGGCGTAAATTAGGGTAAGGCCCCCTCACCCTCCCGCGGCCACCGGCCGCGGGCCCCTCCCTCTCCCTCGTAGGGGAGAGGGAATCCAAAGACAGCCTTGCTGCAATCCCCTCTCCCCTTGCGGGAGAGAGTTAGGGTGAGGGGCTGAAACGCCGAAGGCGCTTCAGTACGTGCGTCTCAATAAAATAGCGCCGACTTACCCCCCGAACCCCGCCATCCCGATCACCTCGCCGGCGCTCTTGCCCGCCGCGCGCAGGGCATCGATCGTGATCGACCTGTCGCGCTTGGCGAGGCGGTTGCCCTCGGGGTCGGTGATGAGCTCGTGGTGATGGTACTCCGGCGTTGCCAGCCCGAGCAGCGCCTGCAGCAGACGGTGGATGTGGCTCGCGAACAACAGATCGTCGCCGCGCGTCACCAGCGTCACCCCCTGCAACGCATCGTCGAGCGTAACCGCGAGGTGATAGCTCGTCGGCACGTCCTTTCGCGCCAGCACGACGTCGCCGAAGATTTCCGGGGTCGCCACCTGCTCGCCGCGCAGCCGATCGGTCCAGGTGAGCTCGCCCGCCAGCCGGCTCGCGCGCACGACGTCGAGGCGCAGCGCGTGCGGCTCGCCCCGATCGATGCGCCGCTGGCGTTCGCCCGGCTCCAGGCGGCGGCAGATGCCCGGATAGATCGGCCCTTCCGGTCCGTCCCCCGGCTGATGCGGCGCGGCGGCCGAGCGCTCGATCTCGGCGCGGATCTCCGCCCGCGTGCAGAAGCAGGGATAGAGCAGGCTCATATCCGCCAGCCGGCCGAGCGCCTCACGGTAATCGTCGAAATGATCCGACTGCCGGCGGACCGGGGTTTCCCATTCGAGCCCCAGCCAGGCCAGATCGCGATAGATCGCGTCTTCGAATTCGGGCTTGCAGCGGCCCGGATCGATGTCCTCGATGCGAAGCAGGAACCGCCCGCCGCCGATCCGCGCCGCCCCCCAGGCGACCAGCGCCGCATGCGCGTGGCCGAGATGCAGCAGCCCCGTCGGGCTCGGCGCGAAGCGGGTGGTGACCGTCATGCGCCATCTATAGTGTGGACCGGCCCGTGCCACCAGATCGCGCGAACGGAAGCGCGCCCCATTGGACCAGCCTTATGCCCCGCTACACCAATACCGCGCTCCGCCGCGACATCAGAAGCCTCGCCGAGGTCGATGCCGACATGGCCGAGACGCTCCAGCGCTTCGGCTATCCCGAGCTGCGCTCGCGCGAGCCGGGCTTCGAGGCGCTCCTGCGTGCGATCGTCGGCCAGCAGGTCTCGATCGCAGCGGCCGCGGCGATCTGGGGGCGCCTCCAGGCGGCCGTCGTTCCTTTGGAACCGGAGATCCTGCTCGCCCGCAGCGAGGAGGCCTTACGCGCGGCGGGGCTGAGCCGCCAGAAGATCGCCTATGCACGCGGCCTCGCGGGCGACATCGTCGACGGCCGCATCCGCCTGGAGCGCCTGCCGCGCATGAGCGACGAGGAGGCGATCGAGACGCTGACAATGCTGAAGGGCATCGGTCGCTGGACGGCGGAGGTCTATCTGCTCTTCGCGCTCGGCCGCGCCGACATGTTTCCCGCCGACGACCTGGCGCTGATGACCGCCGCCGGACACATGAAGGGCCACGACGAGCGTCCCGACCGCGCCGGCGTGCTGGAGATCGCCGAGGTCTGGCGGCCCTGGCGCGGTGCTGCGGCCCACATGCTGTGGCACTACTATCACCACGTCATCATGACGCCGGCGGCCCAGAAGACTGTCAAGGTCAAGCCGCCGAAAGCGAAGACCAAGGCAAGCCCGGAGGCCGCGCCGTGAGCGCCGGCTTATCTCTCGAAGGCCCCAGTGCCCCGCCCCGCTCCGGCGGTCCGGCACGACAGCTCGTGATCCTGCTGCATGGCTGGGGCGCCGACGGGGACGATCTGATCGGCCTCGCGCCCTATTGGGGCGAGCTGCTGCCCGACGCGGCCTTCGTCTCGCCGCACGCGCCCTTTCCCTGCGACATGGGCTTCGGCCGCCAGTGGTTCAGCCTCGCCGACCGCACGCCGGAGGTGATCATGGCCGAGGTGCGGCTGGTGGCACCGATGATCGACGCCTTCATCGACGACCAGCTCGCCGAGCACGACCTGACGGCCCGTCAGCTCGCCGTCGTCGGCTTCAGCCAGGGCACCATGATGGCGCTCTACGTGGTGCCGCGTCGTCCGGAGGAGATCGCGGCGCTCGTCGGCTATTCGGGACGCCTGATCGGCGCGAGCGAGCTTCAGCACGAGACAAGATCGCGGCCGCCCATCCGCCTCATCCACGGCGAGCGCGACGAGATGGTGCCTGCGAGCTCTATGGACAGCGCGGGCAAGGCCCTCGCAGCGGTGGGCTTTTCGGTCGAGACCCATCTCCGCCCCGGCCTCGGCCATGGCATCGACCCCGAGGGCATCGCCATCGCCGGCCGTTTCATCGCCGAACAGTTTGCGAAAAGGGGATGATTCCCTCTTTTGCCTCCCGCCCGCGCTGCCGATTAACGCTTCCGCACCGCCGTCTGCTTGAAGTTTGTGGGAATAGGGCCAAGATTCATTAAGGTAATCGTGGCCGGCGGCGCGATCTGCCCGTAATGACTTCGTTACGGAAGCTGTGTAAGGTCCGGCCGCACTCCGAGGAGTAAGGCCAGGCGATATGCAGCCGCCGCTCGAACGTTGTCATGCGTTGGTGCTGAACGCGGATTTCCGCCCGCTCAGCTACTTCCCGCTGTCGCTTTGGCACTGGCAGGATGCGCTGAAGGCGGTCTTCATGGACCGCGTCAACATCGTCTCCGAATACGAGCGCGTGGTCCATTCGCCGAGCCAGGCCTTCAAGCTGCCCAGCGTGATCGCGCTGAAGGAGTACGTCTCCACCCATCGCCGGCCGGCCTTCACGCGGTTCAACGTCTTCCTGCGCGACCGCTTCACCTGTCAGTACTGCGCCCATGAAGGCTATGCCGAGGAGCTGACCTTCGATCATGTGGTGCCGCGCTCGCGCGGCGGCCGCACGAGCTGGGAGAACGTCGTCACGGCGTGCAGCCGCTGCAACCTCACCAAGGGCAACCGGCTGCCGCGCGAGGTCGACATGTTCCCGATGCACCGGCCCGACCAGCCGACGACCTACCAGCTCCAGGAAGCCGGGCGCGGCTTCCCGCCCAACTATCTCCACGAAAGCTGGGGCGACTTTCTCTACTGGGACAGCGAGCTCGACCAGGGCTGACACCCGGGCGCGAGCAAATGAACGCGTTTCTCGCGGCGTCACATCGCCGCATCGTCTCTTGCCGTCTGCCCGCCTAGGCTGTTGTCGTGACAGCGACCCCCTGCATCATCGGCGCCGCGGCCCTGCCCGTCGGCCGCTACCAGAAACCGCGCGACGCCGACATCCAGACCCTCGAACGCGAGCTGCTCGCGGGCGTGGTAATCGACGCGGTCGCCGATGCCGGCATCGACAAGTCCCAGATCGACGCGATGGTCTTCGGCCTCGAGAAGAGCTATGCGCGTCAGGCCTACTTCGCCACCTTCATGGCCAACTACCTCCGCCTGCCGACCAGGGCATCCCTGTCCGAGGTTACCGGCAACGGCATGACCGGCGGCCTCGCCTTCGATCAGGCGGCGAACGAGATTGCACTCGGCCGCGCCCGGGTCTCGCTCGCGCTGGGCGTCAATCTCGAAACCGCGGTGCCGGCCGACGAGCATCTCGACATCACGATCCGGCATACCGGCGATGTCGACTTCCACACCCCCTTCGGGCTCACCCCCATCTCCTGGTACGCGATGGATGCGATGCGCTACATGCACGATACCGGCGCCACGCGGGCCGAGATCGCTTCGGTGGCGGTGAAGAGCCGGGCCTTCGCAATCGACAATCCGCTCGCCCAATACCGCACGCCGCTCAGCCTCGACGAAGTGCTCGCCCAGCGCATGATCGTGGAGCCGCTCGGGCTCTTCGAGGTGCCGGGCCGGGCCGACGGCGCGGTCTGCATCGTGCTCGCCTCCGAAGACGTCGCGCGCGACTTGGGAACACCATATCTGCGGCTGCGCGGCCGCGGCTTCTTCCACGAAGGCGCCCACCAGATCAACGAGGTCCCCAACGACATGACCGCCTATGTCGCCGCGGAAGCCGCAGCCAAGGCGGCCTACGACAATGCCGGGATCGGGCCCGACGACCTCGACTTCGCGGAGATCTACGCCCCCTGCACCATCACTGAGGTGCTGGCGAGCGAGGCGTTCGGCCTGGTGCCGCGCGGACAAGGTGCGGCGGCCGCGGCGGGCGGCGAGACCGGCCCCGGCGGACGCATCCCGATCAGCCCCTCCGGCGGCTGCCTCAGCCGCGGCCATCCGCCCTGGGTCACCGGGCTCTACAGCTTCGTCGAGGCCGCCGAACAATTGCGCGGCCGGGCCGGCGCGCGGCAAATAAATGAGGCGGCGTTGGGGATGATTGTGGCGGAATTGGGGAACTACAACGCAGCACTTGTCCACATCTTTGAGGCCGTTCGATGACACTGGCGACAATCCGGCGTGCTGGCCCGCGCCCCTATCCGCCCAGGGTCTCGGCGTTCACGGACACGTTCTGGCGGGCGCTGGCCGACGGCCGGCTCGTCACCACCCGCGGCAAAGCCTCGGGTCGCCTCACTTTTCCGCCCAAGCCCTTCTGCCCGTTCAGCTGGGAGCGCGAGGTCGAATGGACCGAGCTCAGCGGCCGCGGCATGCTCTACAGCCACACAATTGTTCACGCCGCCCCCAGGGCATTCGCCCAACTGGCGCCATATCGGGTGTGCATTGTTGATCTCACCGAGGGCCTGCGCGCGGCGGGTGCGCTCATCTGCGATAACGATCCCCGGATCGACGCCGAGGTCGAGGCGGCCGTCCTGCTGCATGACGACGGACCGTTATTGGGCTTTGTCCAGTAGTGCCGGCCCAAACCCGGCGGACCGCCAAGGCTACCGGCGAGGCACCCGTAATACCGCTGTTACAAATTAAGTATATCTATTTCAAATTGACACAACATTTCTCATCTCTCTGTTACAGAATTATGTTAACTATAATAATAGTTATGGTTAATTTCAGGATTTTACTTGAAATTAACCAAATAAACAAGCGAGATTACGTTGTCTCAATACTATAGCCAGCAATGAATAGCTCGAAGCGAACAGGGAAATCCCAGGAGTGCGTCACGCCGTGGCTGCAACGGACCATCCAGATGCGCCGGGCGCGGCCGAGGATACGCGTCCAGGATCGACATATTTGGCGGGGGTCGCCGGGGCGATGAAAACGACCGGGGACACGGATAAGAACGGGGCAAAGAATGAGACGCCCTCGGAAAAGACAGCGGCTCATGGTCGCGATCGTCCCGACGAAGGCACGCCCGCGCCGCGTCCGCCGAATGACAACGAACGCGCATCGGCCGCCAAAGCCAATCCGCTGCGAACGCCCGCCGACGCAAAGGATGCCGAAGCAAAGGGCGCCGAAGCAAAGGGCGTCGAGCGCGAGGGCGGCCCGGACGAACCGACTCAAGACGACAGCGGCAAACAACCCGCGTCAACCAGCAACGCCCGCGCCAGCGGCGCACCGGAACTCAGGATATCCGCAAGTATGTTGTCCGCACAGCCATCGGCCGCCGAAAAGCCCAAGCCAAATTCCTTGCCGAGCGCTAAACCGTCAAAGTATCGGCGGCGGACGAAGGACCCGGTGGCACCCGTCGAGCCCGGTATCAATCCGTTGAGCTGGCTTTGGCCCCGCGCCAACTCGCGCAGAGGCGCGCGCTTGGCCAGCCGCTATGGACTGGTTGGCCTCATCGTCTCACTGCTGTGGGTGCTCCTGGAGATCCGGGCCGACACGATCGACCAACTCATCAAGTTCTCTTCGTCGGCAACGGCGGTCGCTGCCGTCATCGGCACGATCGCGCTGCTCACCCTTGTGGTTGTCGGCTACTACTACCATTCCCGTGTCGCCGCGCTTGTGAGCCTGTCAGGGGTGGTCGCTCTGGTCGTGTTTCAACATCACACGGGCGATGTGCCGGCGCTACGGATCGTGGGCCAGGCGACGGTCATCTACTTGCTGCTGCACGGCGTTCACGGCACGATCGCCTACCACATCTTCGGGCGGCGCAAGCGCCGCAAAGGCAGCGCCTACCGCTACAAGAACGATTAGGACTGGCGCCTATTCCCGCATGAGCGGACGAGGCTCT
Source organism: uncultured Alphaproteobacteria bacterium (assembly GCA_964494065.1). Lineage (GTDB taxonomy): Bacteria > Pseudomonadota > Alphaproteobacteria > JAPULJ01 > JAPULJ01 > DATKZM01. The sequence continues at coordinate 4,413 of CAZBRE010000081.1, read as the reverse complement.
AGCGTCCGGTGTAGCTGGGCGTGCGCTTCTCGTTGAAAGCGGCCAGACCCTCGGCAAAGTCCGCCGACGTCGTGTGACCTTCCCAGACCGTGGTCTCCAGATGCAGCGCTGCCTCCAGCGAGCTCTCCAGCCCGTCATCGACCATCATCTTCATGCGCCGCAGAACGAGCGGGCTCTTGGCCGTCAGCTTGGCGACCAATGCCGCGACCGCGCTCATCAGCTCGCCGTCGGGCACGACATCGTTGACCAGGCCCCAATCGCGCAACGTCGCCGCCGGCAGGAACTCGCCCGTGTAAAGGAGGTACTTGGCGCGGTTGGGACCGACCTTGCGCGGCAGCCGCGCCGCGCCGCCGCCGCCGGGCAGCAGACCGTAATTCGCATGCGCGTCGCCGATGGTCGCACTCTCCGCCGCGATCACCAGATCGCAGGCCAGGATGAGCTCGCAGCCGCCCGCCGCGGCAATGCCGTTGACGGCGGCGATCAGGGGCTTCTCGCAATCGGCGACGCGGGCGAAGGCCTTCCGGGAAAAGCGCATGAAGCGGCGGACCGTTTCGGGATCGCCGCTCGTAAGAATGCCGTAGACATGCTTCAGATCGGCGCCGGCGCAGAAAGCGCGGCCGGCGCCCGTCAGCACCACGGCCCGCACCGCCTCGTCGGTCTCGGCTTGCGCGATCGCGGCGTTCAGCTCCTCGGCCAGGACGTCGTCGATACAGTTCAGATCGTCCGGCCGGTTGAGCGTGATCCAGGCCGCGCGGTCGCGCGTCTCGTAGATGAGGCGGCTGTAGCTCATGGGTCGTCTCCCCCGGTGACGAATGAATGCAAGACGTCGGTCCAGACGGTACGCCGCTCAGAAGCGCGTCGAAAGCCAGATCGCCAGGCGCGAGCCCGCCTTGACGGCGCCGGTCAGCAGCTCGTAGCCAGGCGCGCCTTCCGCGCCGTTCGCCAGCGCTTCGTCCTTGTGCTCGATCTCGTCGGCGCGGAACTTTTCGATGGTCCCGCGGAGATCGGCCTCGTCGTCGCCCAGGCGCTCGGCCTGGTCGGCGTAGTGCCGGTCGATCACCTCCTCGACCGCGACCGTGCAGGCCATCGCCGCCCGCTCGCCCAAAAGCGCCGTCGCCGCACCGAGCGCATAGCCCGCGACATGCCAGAGCGGCTGGAGTGCGGTCGGCCGCACGCCGCGGTCGGCGACGAGATCGTCGAAGCGCTGCAGATGCTCGCGCTCGGTCGCGGCCATGGCGCGGATCGCCTCGCCCGAGCCCGACCGTCTGAGCACGGCAAGCTGGCCTGCATAGATCCGCACGGCGCCATACTCACCGGCCTGGTCGACCCGGATCATGCGCGCGATCTGCTCTTCCCGCGAGGGGTCGCCCGGCAGCGCGTCTTCACCCGTCACCTTGGGATGCGCGCGGGGCAGTTCCTCGTCGGCGGGTTTTCTGGCGTCGCTCACGACGAGGCCCGCAACACCATCTGGCGGGTCGCCGACAGACCGAAAAGACCCACGACCAGCGAGATGAGGAAGTTGTAGCCGGCCATCGAGATCCCGAAGAGCTGCCAGGCAATGTCGCCGCAATTCGCGACCGGGCCTTTCTTCAAGGCCTCGAACGCGCCTTCGAGCGTCTTCGGCGGCGCGTTGCCGGCCGCGCAGGCCTCGAGCCCTTTCCACCAGCCCTGCTCGACGCCGACATGGAACGCAGCGATCGCCGCCCCCACGAGCATCGCCACTGCCGCCAGCATGGTCAGCCACGGCACCGCCTTGGGCTTGCCGGCCAAGGCGTGGCCGAGCGCCAGCGCGCCCAGCACGAGCACCGCACCGTGGGGATAGCGCTGGTAGATGCAGAGCACGCAGGGCTGAAGCCCGCCGATATACTGAAAGGCGAGCGCGCCCAGCAGCAGGGCGGCGCTGGTGCCGAAGAGGATGGCCGGGCCGAGGCGGATCAGATCACGGTTCATGGGTGCCATCATAGCCAGCAGGTCGGGCGGAAAAAGGGCGTCGTTTGGTCGCGGGAACGCTTATGTATTGCCTCGGCACCAGCCCACTCCCCCGCCCGACCGCCCATCAGGATACTCTCGTGGGCGGTCGGGCGGGGGAGTGGGCTGGAACCGCTTCCGCGCCAGCGGACATATATCGTCAGACGGACAAACTTCTACACCAGATACTTGATCAGCACGAAGCCGCCGATCAGGAACGCCACGAAGATCGTGGCGGCGAGCGCCATGCGGCGTTCGATCCAGTCGCGGATCGGCGGCCCGAACCAGTAGAGCAACAGCGCCACCGCGAAATAGCGCAGCCCCCGCGAGAGCACCGAGCCGAGCACGAAGGTGAAGAGCTCCTGCTTGGCGAGCCCGCTGGCGATGGTGACCACCTTGTAGGGCAGCGGGGTCAGCCCGCCGACCATCACGATCCAGAAGCCATGCTTGTTGTAGAGCGCCTGATAGCGCGCGAACTCGTCGAAATAGCCATAGAGGTTGAGCAGCCACTTGCCCAAGGTCTCGTAGAGAAAATACCCGATGCCGTAGCCGAACATGCCCCCCAACACCGAGGCGATGGTGCAGGTGAGCGCAATGCGCCACGCCTTCTCGCGCGTGGCGATGATCATCGGGATGAGCAGGATGTCCGCCGGGACCGGAAAGAACGAGGCTTCGGCAAAAGCGACGATCGCGAGCGCCGACAGCGCGTGCCGGTGGGCCGCGAGACCCATCGTCCAATCGTAGAGCGACCTCAGCATGCGGGGCCGGATGTAGCAGGCCGATGCGGACGCATCAATCGCCAACTTCGTTGGTTTTGGCTAGGCCGCAGCGCTCGGATGCACCTGCGGCTGGTATCCCGCCGCCAAGACCGCGACGGTCGGCACAGGCGTCAGCACCGTGACCATACCGTCCGGACGCGCCCGCGCCGGGCCGTAGCACCCGAAGTCGTAAGGATAGAACCGCTCGCCCCGCACCAGGAAAGCCGTATCCGGCACCTCGTCTAGCGCGACGAACACGCCGTCGGGCAAGCCGGCGGCCTGCCGGCGGTGACGGATCTGCGCCCGCGTCCCCCGCTCGACCCGCGCCGGATGGAGGACCGCGTCCATCTCCCTCGCATAGACCCGGCCCGCGATCCTGTTCGCTTCCGCAAAGGCTGCGCGAAAGCGGTTGTAGTCGGCACGCCGGCACTCGGCGCAAGGCCGGTGCCCCGCGGCGAAGGCCACTGCCTCGTCGAGAAAGAACAGCTCGGTATAGCGCCGCGGCGTCATGACGGCCCGGTGCCGGTCCTTGAAGGCGAGCACGCAGGTCACCCAATGCGGCATCCGCCAGCGCGCCGCCCCGAGCCGCTTGTGCGCGTCATGCAGCACCCCGCGATTGCCCATCAGCGTTCCGCGCGCCGGATGCGCGACGATCTCGCCGAAGGGGGTAACGCGGTTTTGCAGCGGCATACGAATGTCTCACGAGGTAGCGGCGCAACGGATGCCGCCACGATACTCGCAAGCCGCTTCGCCCTGCTATCCGATCATTGAGCAAGCGGGCGCCACCGGAATTCCCTCGCCCCTCGGGGGAGAGGGAATACGACCCTAGCCGTCGCTACCGCTCCGCATCCACCAGAACGAAGGCGACCTGGCAGGGCGCGCTCCCCCGGTTCGACCAGGCGTGGTTGGTGCCGCGCTGAACCATGACGTCGCCGGCCTTCATCTCGACCTCGCTGTCGTCGAGCAGCATGGTGATCGAGCCGGAAAGCACGATCGCGTAGTCGATCGTTTCGGTGCGGTGCATGAAGGGATGGCGCGCGCCCTCCACGATGGCATCCGCCGCGCCCATCTCGGCAAAGGCCGCCTTGCCGTCGATGGTTTTCAGCACCTCGGGGTCCTCGGGCGGAAACTCCACGACGCGGAAGATCGTCCCGCTTTTCGGCGGGTGCAGCGTGAACTTCTCGACCACCGTCTCGTCCGGCCCGTTGATCGCCGCCGGCGTCGCATCGGTGCGCCAGAGATTATAGAGCGTCGCCCCCTCTCGCCCGTCGCCCACCTGGATGTCGGCCGCGTCGACGTCGGACACGATAATTGCCTTGCCCTCGCTGTCGTGGCCCGTGACCACCCGCCTAACGCCCATCGTCCGCCTCCCTGCGTGATTGTTTTGTGGCGCATATCATAGCGCGTACGGCCCCACAGCGAAGGCGCGACGCGCGCGCCCGGTTGACCGATACGGAACAGTTGACCATATGGGGAGCGCCCCGCATCATCGGCGTGCCGCTTCTGGTAAGCGCCCGGTGCCCCTGTGGCGGAATTGGTAGACGCGGCAGACTCAAAATCTGCTGTCCTTACGGACGTGGGGGTTCAAGTCCCTCCGGGGGCACCACATCACTGTCGATCTCGACCGCCGGCAGCAGCGCGGCGCAGACCGTGGCGATCAGCCCGCCCACGCCCATCAGCACGAAGG
>CAZBRE010000080.1:17864-19675 GCA_964494065.1 uncultured Alphaproteobacteria bacterium | reverse complement strand
GGCGCCGAGGTCGGCAACATCCTCAAATTCGAGAAGGACTTCGAGGGCGCCAAGGTCGTGCGCCTGGAGCAGAACTACCGCTCGACCGGGCACATCCTGGGCGCCGCTTCCGGTCTGATCGCCAAGAACGAGGGCCGGCTCGGCAAGACGCTGTGGACCGATGTGGGCGAAGGCGACAAGGTCAAGCTCACCGGCCTGTGGGACGGCGAGGCCGAGGCGCGCATGGTCGCCGAGGAGATCGAGGCGCTGCAGAGGAAGAAGCACGCCTTGAACGAGGTCGCGATCCTGGTTCGCGCGAGCTTCCAGACCCGCGAGTTCGAAGAGCGCTTCATCACCGTCGGCCTGCCCTACCGGGTGATCGGCGGCCCGCGCTTCTACGAGCGCATGGAGATCCGCGACGCGATTGCGTATCTCCGCGTGATCCACCAGCCCGATGACGGCCTCGCCTTCGAGCGCATCGTCAACACGCCGCGACGCGGCATCGGCAATGCCACGGTGCAGGCGATCCACCGCCATGCGCGCGCGCGCGATGTGTCGCTCACGGTGGCGGCCGCCGACCTCGTGGAGACCGACGAAATCCGTCCAGCAGCGCGGCGCTCCCTCAAGGCATTGCTCGAGGACTTCGCGCGCTGGCGGACGCTGGCCGAAGGCGCCGACCACGCCGAGCTTGCCGAGGTGGTGCTCGACGAATCGGGCTACACGGCGATGTGGCAGGCCGACAAGTCACCCGAGGCGCCGGGTCGGCTGGAGAACCTGAAAGAGCTCATCACCGCGATGGAGGAGTTCGAGAACCTCGCGGGCTTCCTGGAACATGTGAGCCTGGTGATGGAGGCGGTCGAGGGCTCGCAGGGCGACATGGTCAACCTGATGACGCTCCACAGCGCCAAGGGGCTCGAATTCGAGAGCGTCTTCCTGCCCGGCTGGGAGGAGGGGCTGTTCCCGCATCAGCGCGCCATGGACGAAAGCGGTGCCGCGGGCCTCGAAGAAGAACGCCGGCTCGCCTATGTCGGGCTCACCCGGGCCCGCAAGCGGGCGCATATCTCCTTTGCCGCCAACCGGCGGATGCACGGCCAATGGGCGTCGGCCATCCCGTCGCGCTTCGTCGACGAGCTGCCGCCCGAGCATGTCGAGGTGAGCACCGAGGCGGGTCTATACGGCGGCGGCTACGATGCGGGCGTATCGAGCGGTGGCGGCTTCGCCGGCTATGGCCGCGATCGCAGTGGCAGCGGCGATCGATGGAGCACGCCTGCCTCGCGCGGCGATGCCAGCCGGGCTCAGACGAATTGGGGGCGATCCGCCGACGGCGGATCGCGATATAGAGGCGGCGCGATCCCGCAGCCGCGCCGGGGCACCCTCATCGAGGGATCCGCCGAGGTCGTCTCCGCGAAAAAGGCGTCGCGTTTCGCAAAAGGCGCGCGGGTGTTCCACGACAAGTTCGGCTATGGCACCGTCACCGCCGTCGAGGGCGACAAGCTCACCATCGACTTCGACCACACCGGCCAGAAGAAGGTGATGGAGAGCTTCGTGGAGGAGGGGACGTGACCCGCAAGGCCGACTGGTATTTCGATTTCATCTCGCCCTTCGCCTACCTCCAGAACGCGGTGTTTCACCGTTTGCCCGACGATCTGGAGGTGACGCGGAAGCCTGTCCTGTTTGCCGGCTTGCTGGGGCATTGGGAGCACAAGGGCCCGGCGGAGTTGCCGCCAAAGCGTATCTTCACGCTGCGCTACACGAAGTGGTGGGCGGAGCGGAACGGTATTCCGTTCAAGGTCGTGCCGGCCTTTCCCTTCCATCCGATCAAGGCGCTGCGC
>CAZBRE010000080.1:0-17764 GCA_964494065.1 uncultured Alphaproteobacteria bacterium | reverse complement strand
TATCTCGAATATCCGGGCATGTTCGCCAGCGACGAGATGCGCCGCTACGATGACCTCCCGGTTGGGATCGAGCGCCGTCGCTGAGCGCCCGCCGCTCTGGCTGATCGAGCTGGTGGTGCCGGCGGCGGCCTTGCCGGTGTTCCAGGGCGTGCTCGACGGACATGCCGAGGCGGTTTCGATGTTCGAGGCGCGGCCCGACGGCTCGATCTGGCGCATCGCGGGCTATGCTGAGGCCGAGCCTGATCGGGGCGCGATCGAGGCGGCCGCCGCCGTGGCCGCGGGCGCGGCGCAGATCGGCTTCCCGGCAATCCGCATCGAGGCGCTGGCCGACCGCGACTGGCTGGCCGAGAACGCCAAGGACTTCAAGCCCGTCAATGCGGGCCGGTTCCATATTCACCCGACCGACCGGCCGGCGCGTGCGGGCAAGGGGCGCACCGCCATTGCGCTCGATGCCGGTCCCGCCTTCGGCAGCGGCACGCATGAGACGACGCGCGGTTGCCTGATCGCGCTCGACCGGCTGGCGGGGCGCAAGCGCTTTCGGCCGCAACGCCTGCTCGATCTCGGCTGCGGCTCGGGGATCCTCGCGATTGCCATGGCCAAGCTCTGGGACCTGCCGGTTGCGGCGGTCGATAACGATCCGGTTGCGGTCGAGACGGCGACGGAGAATGCGGATCGGAACGGCGTCGGCGCCCTGGTGCGGGCGCGCAAGGGTGATGCATTGAAACCGGCGACCCTGGCGCGGGGCGGGCCGTTCGATCTGATCGCGGCGAACATCGTCGCTAACCCGCTGATCGCGATCGCCGAGCCCATCGCGCAAGCCCTGGCGCCCGGCGGATTCGTGATCCTCTCGGGGCTGCTGCGCGATCAGGAGCGCGATGTCCGTGCCGCCTACCGCACGGCGGGTTTGACGCCTGCCGGGTCGGTGCGGCTGGGCGAATGGCCGACGCTGATCCTGCGCGCGCCCATCACCGAAGCGTGACTTGAACGATGGACTGCAGGCGTCCTAATCGTTCAAGCAAGACCACGCGAATGCGGAACAAACAGGATCGCAGACTGATGACCGAGACCTTTCTGCCACGACGGCGTGTGATTGCGGCAGGGCTTTCGACGGCGGCGCTCATCGTCTCGACGCCGGCGCTCGCCGCCGTCAAACCCACGCCGCGCCAGACGCGCGGACCCTTCTATCCCGAGAGCATCCCGCTCGATCACGACAACGACCTGGTGCGCGTGACGGGCAGGGCGGCCCAGGCGATGGGCGAGATCACGCATCTGTCGGGCCGCGTCCTCGACACCGACGGCAAGCCGGTTTCCGGCGCGAAAGTCGAGATCTGGCAATGTGACAGGAACGGCATCTACCACCATTCGGGCGACCGGCGCGTGAGCCGCGTCGATGGTAATTTTCAAGGGTACGGCCGCACCTTGGCGGCGGCCGATGGCGGTTATCGTTTCCGCACGATCAAGCCGGTGCCCTATCCCGGCCGCACGCCGCATATCCATGTTGCGGTCCAGGCCCCCGGCTACGACGAGCTCGTGAGCCAGATCTACATCGATGGCTATCCTCAGAATGTGCGGGATTTCTTGTATCGCCGGGTCGCGGAGAGCGGCGCCCCGGTCGCCGCGCGTTTTGTCCCGGCGCCCGAGATAGAGCGCGGCGCGCTCAAGGCGCATTTCGATTTGGTGCTGGAGCGCGGCTAGGTGCCGGGAAACGACGTCGGCCACGAAAAAGGGCGGCCCCGATGGGACCGCCCCTCTCGACTGCAACCAACATTAGGGCTGTTACGCGGCCTTGGCGTCGTTGTCGTTGTACGAGCCATGGGCCGGGCTGTGGCCGCTGGCGACAAAGGGAATGTCGCCGCGGGTGATGCCGATATCGCTGAGCGAACGGTCGTCGAGCGAATAGAGCTCGTTCATGATCCGCTGGCGTTCGCGGCCGCGCCGGAAGGAGGCCCGAAACCAGCGTCCGACCGCCTTACCGGCCGTTTCCAGCCAATTGGCGATCGCTTCAGAGCGGGCTCGATGGGCCCGGCGGATCACGTCCATCTCGGTGATGAACAGCTCGTCGGCCCCTGCGGTGGTATGTATCGTTTGTTTCGTCATTGTCTTCGTCCTGTAAGTCGGGGCGCCGCATGGCAGGCACCCCTTTAGTTTCGACCTGAAACTAATTTGGGATCGGATTCCTTGGAATCGAGGGATCATGTTGCAGTGCACCATTGCAGTATATGCATCGCTTCGTTAACCAACACTTGACTAGGCAAGCCCTTGCGTGGTCCGCAGGGGGCGCCTAGCTTGAAACCCATGAATTTCTCCGGTCTAGCCCGCACAAATCCCCGAGGACGCCCGTGAATCGGCCGCTGAAGCCCCCGACGAAGGAGGCCATGGCGACGCGAATCGCCGCCCTGCGCGAGGAACTGGGGCGCCGAGATATCGACGGCTTCGTCGTACCCCGCGCCGATGAGCACCAGGGCGAATATGTGCCGCCGTCAGCCGAGCGGCTGGCCTGGTTGACCGGATTTGACGGCTCCGCAGGCCTCGCGATCGTGCTCAAGGACCGCGCGGCGCTCTTCATCGACGGCCGCTATACGCTGCAGGTCCGCGACCAGGTCGATGGCGAGCTCTTCGAGTTCTGCCATATCGCCGACGAGCCTCCGGCCACCTGGCTTGCCGGGGCGTTAAGAACGGGGGCCCGGCTGGGCTACGATCCCTGGCTGCACACCGAAGATGCCACCACACGGCTCGCCGAGGCCTGTGAGAAGGCCGGCGCGACGCTCGTGCCCACCGATGGCAACCCGCTCGATGCCGTTTGGGCCGACCAGCCCGCCCCGCCCACGGCGCCCGCCCGACCCCACGATCTCGAGTTCGCCGGCAAGGCCTCATCGGAGAAGCGGGCGGAAATCGCCGACACCCTGAAGAAAAGCCGGGTCGACGCGGCGATCCTCACGCTGCCGGAGTCGATTGCCTGGCTTCTCAACATCCGCGGCGGCGACGTGCCGCGCACGCCTTTGGTATTGGCCTTCGCGGTCGTGCGAGCCGATGGCACGGTCGCAATGTTCATCGATGCGGATAAGGTCGATGCGACGCTGCGCCAGCATCTTGGCGACGAGGTCACCATCGCGGCGCCGGATGCACTGGGTGAGGCGATCGACGAGTTGGGCGCGGCCGAGGCGAAGGTCTTGGCCGATCCGGCGACGGCGGCCGATTGGGTGTTCAAGCGGTTGGCCGATGCAGGGGCGACGATCGTGCGCGGCGCCGATCCGTGCCTGTTGCCGAAGGCGCTCAAGAACCCGGCGGAGCTCGACGGGGCCCGGCGGGCGCATGTCCGCGACGGGGCGGCGCTGACCCGGTTTCTCGCCTGGATCGCGCGCGAGGCGGACAAGGGCGGGATCAGCGAGATGGCGGCCGCCGACAAGCTCGAGGCGCTGCGGCGGGAAAGCAATCTGCTGCGCGATCTGAGCTTCGATACGATCTCGGGCTCGGGCCCGAACGGTGCCATCGTGCATTACCGCGTTTCCGAGGCGACGAACCGGACCCTCGGTACGGGCGAGCTCTACCTCGTCGATTCTGGCGCGCAGTATCCCGACGGGACGACCGATGTCACGCGCACTGTCGCGATCGGCGAGCCGACGGCGGAGATGCGCGACCGCTTCACGCGGGTCCTCAAGGGCCATATCGCGCTCGCCACCGTCACCTTCCCCAAGGGCACCAGCGGCTCGCAGCTCGATGCGCTGGCGCGGCGGCCGCTCTGGGAGGTGGGGCTCGATTTCGACCACGGCACCGGGCACGGCGTGGGCAGCTACCTCTCGGTACATGAAGGCCCGCAGCGGATCTCGAAGCTGCCCAACACGGTGGGCCTTACCCCCGGCATGATCTGCTCCAACGAGCCCGGCTACTATAAGACCGGCGCCTTCGGCATCCGCATCGAGAACCTGGTGGCGGTGCGCGCGGAACAGGCGGTCGATGGCGGAGAGCGTGAGATGTTCGGATTCGAGACCCTCACGCTCGCGCCGATCGATCGCGCCTTGGTGGATATTGCACTGCTGGACGCGCAGGAGATCGCGTGGCTGGACGCCTATCACGCCCGCGTCCGCGAGACCCTGACGCCCCTGGTCGATGCGGAGACGGCCGCGTGGCTTGCGGAGGCGACGGCGCCGCTTGCCGGCTGAGCCGACGGGAGCACGATCTCTAGAATTTCAGCGGGCTGACCCACGTGTCGTGCAGATTGCACATGCTGATGGCATAGAGCTCGCGCTTGAGCCCGCTAATGTCGTACTCGCTCACCGGCTTGTCGACGCCGGGGTCGAACACCTTCTCGCGGACATAGTGGAAGTTCTCGTCGAGGATCATGTGCTTGACGATGTAGTGCTTGTAGCCCTGCATCGGATGGCGCGTGACGACGCGGATGCGGTCGCCGCGCCGCTCGATGATCGGCAGATGTCCGGCGGCTTTCTTGGCCCAGCGGCCCGGGCGGTCCTTGGTGTAGAAGAGGCCGCCGGCGAACGGCGTCTGAAACTCGCCGAATCGGTCGGCACGGCTCAAGCCCGGAATGAACACCGGGCCAATAAGGCCTGCGCCTGCCGCGGCGCTTAACCGGAGTATGCTTCGTCTGTCCATGGGAACCTCGTGCTGCATGGCTGAGGAACGAGTCTGCGCCACCCGGCGAATCGGGCAGCGATTGAATGATCGGTGTAGCTGGCGGTCCGCCTTATTTTTTGGCCGGTCGCGGCGGCATCGGCGGACGACGTTACTCTCGTATGCGACGGTATAATTTCCTTGAAGAAAAAATGAAACCCGCGTGTGTCTAAACGCGGCCGTTTCGCGTCACATTCCCGCGAGCGCCAGCCATTCGGCCTCGGTCAGCGTCGTCACGCCGAGTTCGGCGGCTTTCTTCGCCTTCGAGCCTGCTTCCGCGCCGACGACGACGTAGTCCGTCTTTTTCGAGACCGAGCCCGAGACCTTGGCGCCGAGCGCCTCGGCACGGGCTTTGGCTTCCGGCCGCGTCATGGCCTCCAATGTGCCGGTGAAAACGATTGTCTTGCCGGCGACCGCGGACGTGCTTGCCGGCGCTGCGACCGCCTCGATCGTCAGTTCGTTCGCCAGATCGTCGAGGACGTCGAGGTTGTGCGGCTCGCGGAAGAAGGCGATCAGATCGTCAGCAACGCTGAAGCCGACGCCGTCGATGTCGCAGAGCTCGGCGAAGGCCTCGCCGACCTTTTCCGCTTTCTTGAGCTCGTGCGGCTCGGCCTCGCGTTCGTTTCCGGCTGTGATCATGGCCGCGCGCAAAGCGTCGAGGGTTTCGTAGTGGCGCGCCAGCAGTTTGGCAGTGGCTTCTCCGACCTGCCGGATGCCGAGCGCGTAGATGAAGCGGTCGAGCGGTATGGTACGCCGGGCCTCGATGGCGGCGATAAGCTTGGCCGCCGACTGCTCGCCCCAGCCCTCGCGGGCTTCGAGCTCGGCGCGCTTGTCGTGGAGACGGAAGATATCGCCCGGTCCTTCGATCGTGTGATCGTCCCAGAAATCGTCGATATGTTTGCTGCCGAGCCCCTCGATGTCGAAAGCGGCGCGCGAGACGAAGTGCTTCAAGCGCCGCACCGCTTGAGCAGGGCAGATGAGGCCGCCCGTGCAACGGCGCACGGCCTCGCCCTCCTCGCGTACGGCAAGGCTGTTACAGCGCGGACAATGATCGGGGAAAACGTAAGCCTTGGCGTTTTTCGGGCGCTTCTCCGTGACCACCCGCACCACCTGAGGGATCACGTCGCCGGCGCGCTGGATCACCACCGTATCGCCGATGTGGATGTCCTTGCGGGCGATCTCGTCCTCGTTGTGGAGGGTCGCGTTGCTGACCACGACGCCGCCGACGGTGACAGGTTTCAGGCGGGCGACCGGCGTAAGCGCGCCGGTTCGTCCAACCTGGATGTCGATGTTTTCCAGCACCGTCTGGGCCTGCTCCGCAGGAAACTTGTGCGCGATCGCCCAACGCGGCGCGCGGCTCACCATGCCGAGTCGGTTCTGCCAATCGAGCCGGTTCACCTTATAGACGACGCCGTCGATGTCGTAGGGCAGGGTGGCGCGCTCGGCCTCAACCTCGTGGTGGAGTGTCAGCGCATCTTCGACGGTCGGGCAAAGCTTCGCGTAGGGATTGACCGAGAAGCCCCAGCCGCGGAGGCGATCGAGGAAATGCCAGTAGTCGTTGCCCGGCGGCTCGCTCAGCTCGCCCCAGGCATAGGCGAAGAAATGGAGCTTGCGTGACGCGGTAATCGTGGAGTCGATCTGGCGCAGCGACCCCGCGGCCGAGTTCCGCGGATTGGCATAAAGCGGATGGCCCGCCGCTTCACGCGCCGCGTTAAGCGCGGCGAAATCGTCCTTGCGCATATAGACCTCGCCGCGCACCTCCACGACGTCGGGGATATCCTTGCCCTTGAGGGTGTCGGGCAGGTCGACGAGCGTGGCGAGATTGGCCGTGACGTCCTCGCCAACCTCGCCATTGCCGCGCGTGGCGCCGAGCACGAACGTGCCCCGCTCGTAGCGTACGGCCGCCGACAGGCCGTCGATCTTGGGCTCGGCCACGGTTTCGATCGGCTCCTCGGCATCGAGACCGAGGAAACGGCGTATGCGCGCGTAAAATTCGCGCACCTCGTCGTCGTCGAAGGCGTTGCCGAGCGAGAGCATCGGCACCGAATGGCGCACCTCGGCGAAGCCCTCCGCGGGCCCGGCGCCGACGCGTTTGCTCGGGCTGTCGGCGCGCACGAGCTTGGGAAAGCGGGCCTCGACGTCGTCGTTGCGCCGGCGCAGCAGGTCGTATTCGGCGTCGCTGATCTCCGGCGCGTCGTTCTGGTAGTAGAGCGTGTCGTGATGCTTGATCTCGGCGGCGAGCCGTTTCAGCTCGGCCTTCGCCTGTTTTTCGTCGAGCGCATCGACGGGGATTTGGTCGCTGGGCGTCGGCGCGTTCACGGCCGCTCTCCGGCGATCAGGCGGTCGGCGGCGGCGCGGGCCTCATCCGTGATATCCCGGCCGGACAGCATGCGCGCGATCTCTTCGCGCCTCGTCGCCGTGGCGAGGGCGTCCACCTGGGTCATGACGGCCGCCTCATTCTCGGTCTTGCTGACGCGCCAGTGATGCGCGCCGCGCGCGGCGACCTGCGGCGAATGGGTAACGACGAGAACCTGAACGCCCTGGGCGAGACGGTCGAGACGGTCGCCCACGGCCGCGGCCGTGGCGCCGCCGATGCCGGCATCGACCTCGTCGAAGACGAGGGTGGGGACGGGGTTCGCCTGCGCGAGCACCACCTTGAGCGCCAGCATGAAGCGCGCGAGTTCGCCGCCGGAGGCGATCTTGCGCAGCGGCCCGGGGGCGGACCCTGGATTGGTCGCGACCTCGAATTCGATCCGCTCGCAGCCGGACAGCCCCCAGTCGGCTTCATCGAGGTCCGTGAGCGCCGTATGGAAGCGGGCGTTCTCGAGCTTGAGCGGCGGAAGTTCGGCAGCAACCGCCCGGTCGAGGCGCTCCGCTGCCGCGCGCCGGGCGGCCGATAGCGCCTCGGCGGCGTCGACATAGGCAGCGCGCGCTTCGGCGAGCTTGGCTTTCAGCGTTGCCACCGAGCCGCCCTGATCGTCGAGCGCCGCAAGCTTGGCGGCGATCGCCTCCTGCAGCGCCGGCAGCTTGTCGACGGTCGTGCGATGTTTACGCGCGAGATCGCGGAGCCCGAAAAGCCGCTCCTCGATGTCATCCAGATTGCCCGCCTCGCCTTCGATCGTGACGCCGGCCGACCGGAGCGCGCGCGCGGCCTCAGACGCTTCGGCCGCGGCGCGGTCGAGCATATCGATGATCGGCGCGAAGAAACGCCGGCCTTCGCCGCCGGCGCGTTCCAGATGTGCTTGGGCCTTGCGCAGCGTGTCTTCCACGGCTCCGTTTCCGACAACCTCGGCGCGCGCCTGCTCCAGGGCAGCGACCAGCTTCTCGCGGTTCATGAGGGTGGCGCGCTGATCGGCGAGCTTTGCTTCCTCGTCCGGCTCCGGCGCCAGGCGCTCGAGCTCATCCAACGCGTGGCGGAGATAGTCCTCGTCGGCCTTGGCCTCGGCCATGGCCCGCTCTGCCTCCGAGAGTGCGGCCCCGGCATCCTGCCAGGCAGCGTATGCATCGCGTGTCGCGGAGATGAGCGCCGGCTGTCCCGCGAAGGCGTCCAGAACCTGGCGGTGCGTTGCCGGATTCAGGAGCCCGCGCTGCTCGAACTGGCCCTGGACCTCGACGAGCGCCTCGCCGATCTGGCGCATCAGGGCGACGCTGGTGGGCTGATCGTTGACGAAAGCGCGTGCCCGGCCGTCTTTGCCGAGGACGCGGCGCAGCACGACCTGCCCGTCGCCGTCGAGGCCGTGTTCGGCGAGCAAGGCATGAAGCTCATCGTCGGCATCGACCTCGAAGGCGGCGCTGACGACGGCCTGCGCGGCGCCCTGGCGGATCAGTGCCTGATCGCTGCGCTCGCCGAGCGCCAGACCCAAGGCATCGAGCAGGATCGACTTGCCGGCGCCGGTCTCACCGGTCAGCACGTTCAGTCCCTCGCCGAAGCTCAGGTCCAGTCGGTCGATGATGACGACATCGCGGATCGAGAGTCCGGCGAGCATCGGCCTTTCGCGGTCAGAAGAGCCAGCGAAGGACCCGCCGGCCGAAGCTTTCGGTCTTTTTGACCGGCCCCGTCCGCTTGACCTCTTTGCCGGTCACAAGCTGGTAGCTATCCGTGTACCACTCGCTTGCGGGATAGTTATAGCCAAGCACCGCCGTGATCTTCCGCGCCTCGTCGGTGACGCCGAGCGCGGTGTAGGCCGCGCTCAGGCGATAGAGCGCCTCGGGCACGTGGCTGGTGGTTTGATATTGTGCGATCACCGTGCGGAAGCGGCCGATCGCCGCGAGCTGGCGGTTGCGCTTCAGATAATAGCGGCCGACCGACATTTCCTTGCCGGCGATGTGATCGCGGACGAGATCGATCTTGCGCCTGGCGTCCCGCGAATATCGTGAATTCGGATAGCGGCGCACCAGCGCCTCGAAGCTCTTGCCGGCCTGACGGGCGGCGGTCTGGTCACGCCGGACATCCTTGATCTGCTCGTAATGCGACTGGCCCTTCAAATAGTAGGCATAGGCGATGTCGCGGCCGTTCGGATGGAGCTGGATATACCGGTCGAGCGCGATCACCGCGTCATCGTATTTCTTGTCGCGGTATTTCGCGTAGGCCGACATGAGCTGGGCGCGGGTGGCCCAGGAAGAGTAGGGGTGCTGGCGGTCGACCTCGTCGAACAGCTTGGCCGATTGCTTGTAGTTCTGGGCCAAAAGCTGGTCCATCGCCTGGTTGTAAAGCGTATCGACCGAGCCTTGGACGTAGTTGGGTTTTTCGTCCTTGCTGCTACAGGCGGCGAGCGCGACCGCAAGCGCCAGTGGAAGCACCGGCAGCGCAATGCGCCGGAAGAAGGTCATGGTGGTTTGCATGTCCGCCTAACGTCTTGCTTACCCGACAGCCATGCGCGCGGCCTGGAACGCGGCGACACGGCCGTGCCTCAAATTTCCTCAGCTCTTTCTAACAGGTCATGCATCGGCGCGGAATGCCAATTTTCCCGACGTGTAGCGGCCGGCGGGCGGCTGCCTCGGATGGCCCCACCGTCAGCCTGCGCAAAATCGGTCGTGAAATCCGTCGCTTAGGCCGATGCGGCGATCGGTGTCGGCTCGATCATCCGCGGCACCGGCAAATCCATGCCGAGCTCGCTGATCCGCCACGCATCCTCGTTCGCGAACAAGGCGCGGAGCAGCTCGTGGTTCAGGCTGTGTCCGGAGCAGAAGCCATGGAAATGTCCAATGATCTGGCCGCCCGCGAGGTAAAGATCGCCGATCGAATCGAGGACCTTGTGGCGCACGAATTCGTCGTCGAAGCGCAGCCCGTCATCGTTGAGGATACGCTCGCCGCTGACCACGATGGCATTGTCGAGCGAGCCGCCGCGGGCTAGTCCCGCCGCCTGCAATGCTTCGACCTCTTCCTCGAAGCCGAAGGTCCGCGCCCGCGCGATGTCGCGGCGGAAGGCGCCATTGGAGAAATCGCCGAAGAACTGCTGCTGTTCGATCAAGGTGCCCTTGAAATCGATCTCGAAGCTGACCGAGAAGCTGTTGCCCGGTGACAGCATCGCCGAGCGTTCGCGGTCGCCGACGCTGACCGGGCGGAGGATTTCGATGACCCGGCGCGGTGCGTCCTGCTCGACGACACCCGCGCATTCGATCAGGAAGATGAATGGCGCGGCGCTGCCGTCCATGATCGGGACTTCAGGGCCGTTGAGCTCGATAATGGCGTTGTCGACGCCGGCGCCGGACAGCGCGGCCATCACGTGTTCGACGGTGCCAATGGTGACACCACTGCCGTCGCCCAGCGTCGTGTTGAGACGGGTATCCACGACCGCATCCCATCGCGCCGGGATCTCGACCCCGCCGCCGGCGATGTCGGTGCGCCGGAAGACGATCCCGCGATCGGGGCCGGCCGGACGCAACGTCATCGACACCCGGGCGCCCGAATGCAGCCCGATACCGGTGCAGTCGATCGCGTCCTTCAGGGTGTACTGATATACGCTGAGCTTGCGGGCGTCGATCGCGCGGGAAGGTGACACTTGCGGGTCTACATCCGGCGATCGGTCGTAACGTCCGTCAGGCGCCATGCGCCTCGTCTCCCCTTTTGAAATCCATCGGCCGGTCGTCAAGCCGATGTCCCCTTTGAGCCATGACGGCCGAACTGAGTTCTATACCGCCGTCTGAAACCATCTGCTCCCTGCGGACGATCTCTCTTACGGGGATCCGCCGCCACCCCACGCGCACCGGCCCCAAAACGGAACCGACCGCACCTATTCTCTAACAGGCGCGGTCGGAACGCTCAAATCACTCTTTGTTTCAAAATGTTATCGCGAATCGCCGGGGCGACCGCGATAGCATTTTCAATTCGCTTGACGCCGCAAGAATGCCGGAATTTCAAGCAATTCCGCCTCTTCCTTCTCCTCGCGGTCGAGGCCGGATCCAGCCGCCAAGGGCGCAGGCTGGGCCGCCTCCATCGCACGCGGCGCATCCGCCTGGATGGCCGCTTGCTGGGCTGCGGGCGTCTCGATCACCCGCGGCGTAGATTTGGCCTCGGCCGGAGCCGCACGGTCTTCGTCACTCACGCTGTTGTCGATCAGAAGACCGAGGAGGCGCGAGCGCGCCCGCGGCTTGGACTTGCCGTCCGATGCGTCCGCCGTTTCCGGCTTCGGCACCTCGCGGACCAAGGTCGGGGCCGGCGCCGCTTCGGCTACGCGTGACGGTGCCGACTGGGTCGGTGCGACTTGCGCCGGTGCAACTTGGGCCGGTATTGGCGCCGGCTCGGGCGACGTAGTGGTGAACACCGGATCCTTGCGGCTTTCTTCCCTCGGCGCCGACGAAAAAATCGATGCCGGGGCAGGGGCGGGTTCCGCCGCCGCGGCTTGCGGCGCAGGCGGTATTTCCACCGGTGCCGCTTGCGCGGTCTGAGGCGCTTCCGCGGGCGCCGGCGTGGAGACCAGCGACGGTGCGGGGCTCGGCGCGGGAGCCGGATCGACCTTGGCCTCGGCCACGATCGGTGTCGGCGTCACGACGGGTTCCGGTGTGGGCACCGGTGCCGCCTCGGCGACGATCGGCTTGGGTGCCGGCGGCTCCATCGGCTCGTTTACCGGCTCCACCGCCCGCTCGGCGGCGGGTTCGATCATCGGCTCTCGGATCGGCTCGCGAACGGGGACCGGATCGGGCTGGCTCGCCGTCTTGAACTCCGGTTCGTCATCGAGCTTTGGGCCGAGGCCGAAGATCTCCTCCGGCTCATCGTCGTCACTGACGATCTCGGTCGGCGCCGCTGCCGGCGTAGGGGCGGGCCGACGGGACCGCTCGTCGAGCACGCGGACCCGGTTGGGCTGCGGCTGCGCCGAGGCGTGATGGCCATTGATGCCGGTGGCGAAGATCGACACGCGGATACGGCCCTGGATCGTCTCGTCGAAGGTCGAGCCGAAGATGATGTTGGCGTCGGCGTCGACTTCCTCGCGGATCCGGTTGGCCGATTCGTCGACCTCGTAGAGGGTCATGTCGTTGCCGCCGGTGATGTTGATCAGAACACCACGTGCGCCGCGCAACGACACGTCGTCGAGCAGCGGATTGGCGATCGCCGATTCCGCGGCCTTGATCGCGCGGCCGTCGCCCTCGGCTTCGCCTGCACCCATCATCGCCTTGCCCATCTCGCCCATGACCGTGCGGATATCCGCGAAGTCGAGGTTGATGAGGCCCGGCATGGTCATGAGGTCGGTGACGCCCCGGACGCCCGCGTAAAGGACTTCGTCGGCGAGTTTGAAGGCGTCGGTGAAGGTCGTGTTCTCGTCGGCGACCCGGAACAGGTTCTGGTTGGGGATGACGATGAGCGTGTCGACCTGCTCCTGCAGCTCGTTCAGGCCTTCCTCGGCGACCCGCATACGGTGCGCGCCCTCGAACTGGAAGGGCTTTGTGACGACCGCGACGGTGAGGACGCCCTGCTCGCGGGCGAGGCGGGCGATCACCGGGGCGGCGCCCGTGCCCGTGCCGCCGCCCATGCCGGCGGTGACGAAGGCCATGTGGCAGCCCTGCAGGTGATCGATGATCTCCTGCATGCCTTCCTCGGCGGCGGCGCGTCCGATCTCGGGCCGCGAGCCGGAGCCCAAACCCTGCGTGATGCTGAGACCGAGCTGAATGCGGCGTTCGGCCAAGGATTGGGCGAGCGCCTGGGCGTCGGTGTTGGCGACGATGCACTCGACCCCTTCCAGGTTCGAGCGGATCATGTTGTTGACGGCATTGCCGCCGGCGCCACCCACCCCGAACACCATGATGCGGGGTTGGAGCTCCGAGGGTATCCGCGGTGTGCTCAAGTTGATTCCCATAGCAACCTCCGATTTGATTTTAGCAGTTTTCACGGGCCGGGTCGCGTGCGGCGTCCCGGTTGTGTTCGGTTTCACCCTGACGATCAGAAATTCTCATGCAGCCAGTCTCCGATACGGCCGATAAGGCCGCTCGGCTCTCCCAGTTTTCGCGGTCGGGCGATTGCACGATCGTCGTGCCGCGTCGTTGCGTAGCGCAGCAGGCCCGCTGCGACGGAAAAGGCCGGCCCGGAAACGGATTGGGCGAGCCCAGCGATTCGCGCCGGGCGCCCTAGGCGGACCTGCGCTTCAAAAATCTCGGTGGCGACGTCGCGCGCGCCTTCAAGCTGGCTGGCGCCGCCGGTGAGCACGAGACGGCGGGTGGCCCCAATGCCGGGACCCTCGCGCTCCAGGAGATCGCGGACCAGCTCCATGGTCTCTTCCACCCGCGGGCGGATGATGTCGGAGAGCTGGATGCGCGAGATATGGCTCGTGTCGGAGTTGGCTTCCCCGGCGATCTGCGGCACGTCGAGCATCCGGCGCGCGTCGGAGGAGGTAGGGATGGTGGTGCCGTGCAGCGTCTTGAGGCGCTCGGCATCGGCCAGCGGCGTGGAGAGGCCGTGCGCGATATCGGCGGTGACGTGGTTGCCGCCGACCGGCACGACGCCGGTGAAGACAAGCTCGCCTTCCTCGAAGGTCGCGATCGAGGTGGTGCCGCCGCCCATGTCGATCACGGCCGCGCCGAGCTCCAACTCGTCATCGGTGAGCGCGGCCAATCCGGCGCAATACGAAGACGACGCCATGCCCTCGATCTTGAGATAGCAGCCCGACAGGCAGTTCCTCAGATTGTCGATGGCGCCCACCGTGGCGGTCACCAGATGCATGTCGACGCCGAGGCGCTGGGCGACCATGCCTTCGGGATTGCGGATCCCGGCAAGCCCGTCGAGGCTGTAGGAGATCGGAATGGCGTGCACGATCTGCCGCGCCTCGCCGTTCCGCCATTGGCAGCCCTGATCGATGACGCGCCGCAGATCGGAGCTGCCGATCGAGTTGCCGGCAACCGGAACCTCGGCATCGAAGCGGATCGAGCGCGGCGCGCCGGCCGACAGGCTGACGAAGATGTCCTTCATCGTCGCGTCGGCCATTTCCTCCGCGGCATGCACGGCGGCGCGGATGGAATTGCGCGCGGCTTCCATATCGACGATTGAGCCGGCCTTGACGCCCTTGGCGACCTGATGGCCGATGCCGGCGACATGCGGCGTGCCGTCATCGTCGATCTCTGCGATCAGGCAGCAGACCTTGCTGGTGCCCACATCGAGCGCGGCGATCATGTTGTTGCGTCCCTTACTCACGTCAAAGCTCCATCCCAGGGTTGGTTCGGTTTGTTTTTTTGGTAACGCCGACGGTCATGTGCTGCGTCCCGGATCGCTGCGTTTGACCGGCGGTTCGACGGGACCCGGCGCGCGCAGAACGATGCGGCCGGGCAGGCGGAGATCGATGGCGACCAGTCCTCGGTCGAGGAGGCGCTGGGTTCGGCTGAGCTCGGCGAGACGGCTCCAGGCGCGGCGCGGCGTCACTTCGGGCAGCATGACGATGACGCCCTTGTCGAAGATGACGTCCCAGCGCCGGCGGCCGAGCCGGCGCGCCTGGGTGACGCGGGCGGCGAGCTTGGGGTGCGCTTTCAGGAGTTCGAGCAGTTCGCCGACGGCCTGCGGCGCGCCCGGTCCCGTGACCAGCGGCAGGCGGCCATAGCTGTCGGTGTCCTTGAGCGCGATCGCATTCCCGTCGCGGTCGACGACATGCATCTTGGCGTCGTTGTACCAGCGCGCGATCGGCCGCCGCTCGGTGATGCGGAGATAGATCGTGTCGGGCAGGTGACGCTCGATCGAGGCCGAAGCGATCCAGGGCAGGGCTTCGATGCGTTCCCGTGCGGCATCGAGATCGAGTGCGAGGATCGGTGTGCCGAGCCTCACGCCGAGCGCCGTTGCCAGTGATGCCCGGGTCGTGTGTTTGCGGCCGACTACCAGCACGTCCGCGACGACCATATCGCTCGCCACGGCGGCTTCTGCGGTGGTGCGGTCGAACCAACGTCCGGCCGCCTCCAGGTTGCCGCTCTTCCAAAGCCACACCGGAGAGGTGATCAGGCAGGCCAGGATCACGACGCGCGTGATGTAGCGCCGCCGGCTCAGCGAACGCCGGCTCAACGTACTGCGCCGCCAAAGGGCGAAGCGGCTGGACGATGCGCGCGACCGCGCCGGCGGCAGTTCCAACTCGCCCTGATAGTAGAGCGCGTCGTCTGCCTGCCGGCGCGGTCTGCGGACCGGCCTGGGACCGCAGCCGCCAATCGCTGGCATCGGTTCGTCTGTTGGCCCGAACAGGCGGAGAGGGTTCAGCCATCGCATTGGGCGTGCTCCACCATCCAGGAAACCAGTTCGTCGAAGGACATGCCGAGATGCGCCGCCTGCTCGGGCACGAGGCTGAGCGGCGTCATGCCGGGCTGGGTGTTGACCTCCAGAATGAAGATGCCGTCGGTGCCGGCGATGCTGTCGTCGTAGCGGAAATCGGCACGGCTCACGCCGCGGCAGCCGAGAACCTCGTGCGCGACCACGGCCTGGCGCATGCATTCTTCGGTGATCTCGTCCGGCACGTCGGCGGGGACGACGTGGACTGCCTTGCCGTCGGTGTATTTGGCCTCGTAGTCGTAGAAACCCTCGGCCGGCTGGATCTCGGTGACGGCGAGGGCCTTGTCGCCCATCACCGACACGGTGAGCTCGCGCCCGGGGATGTAGCGCTCGACCATCACGGTGTCGCCGTATGGCCAGGAAGCGTGCTCGAAGGGCGGCTCGTTGCTGCCGTCGTCGAGCACGATCTTCACGCCGACGCTCGAACCCTCATTGACGGGTTTCACGACATAGGGGCGCGGGATCACGTCGCCGGCGAGCACCTCGTCGCGGCTGGCGATGACGCTCTCGGCGCAGCGCAGACCCGCGCTCACGAAGAGACGCTTGGCGATCTCCTTGTCCATGGCGACGGCCGAGGCGAGCAGCCCCGAGTGGGTGTAGGGGATCTGCAGCACGTCGAGCAGGCCCTGGAAGGTTCCGTCCTCGCCGAAGCGGCCGTGGAGCGCGTTGAACAC
Organism: uncultured Alphaproteobacteria bacterium; assembly: GCA_964494065.1. Classification (GTDB taxonomy): domain Bacteria; phylum Pseudomonadota; class Alphaproteobacteria; order JAPULJ01; family JAPULJ01; genus DATKZM01. The sequence continues at coordinate 1,735 of CAZBRE010000080.1, read as the reverse complement.
GACGTCGGGCTTGGGGGTGAGGGCTGCGAGGAGTGCGGCCACGTCGTGCTGGACGTCGATGGCGACGACATCGTAGCCCGAGCGCTCCAGCGCCTTGGCGCATTGGGCGCCCGAGTTCAGCGATACCTCGCGCTCGGCCGACCAGCCACCCATCAGTACGGCGACGCGCTTGCTCATGCCGTGTCCTCCCGCCGGCCGTCGGCGCGCACGCCGATCCGCTTGATCTCCCAATGGAGGTCGATGCCGCTCACGTCCTTCACGCGGGCGCGGACGTCGTCGCCCAGATCCTCGAGATCGGCGGCGCTCGCCTCACCTGTGTTGATGAGGAAGTTGCAGTGCTTCTCCGACACCATCGCCCCGCCGCGCTTCAAGCCGCGGCAGCCAGCCTCGTCGATCAGCTCCCAGGCGCGCTTGCCGTCCGGGTTGCGGAAGGTCGAGCCGCCGGTGCGGGTGCGCAGCGGCTGGCTTTCCTCGCGCGCATTGGCGATGCGGTCGATCTCGCTCGCGACCACGTCCTTCGCCGCCAGCACGCCACGCAGGGCCCCTCCGGTGAAGATCCAGTCCTCGGGCAGCTCGCAATGGCGGTAGCTGTAGCCGAGCTGGGCCAGGGGGACGCGGTGGAGCACGCCCTTGGGGTCGAGCGCCTTGGCGTGGACGACGATGCCCGCCATGTCGCCATTGTATGCGCCGGCGTTCATGCGGAGCGCGCCGCCGATGGTGCCGGGAATGCCGGAGAGGAACTCTAGACCCGCCACGGCGATATCGCCGGTGGAGCCGAGCCCGGCATCGCGGCAGGCGCGCGCCAGCGAGATGTTGGCGACCCCCGCGCCGGCATTGACCAGAACGTAGTCGGTGCCGCCGTTGACGGGCTCGAAATCGACTTCCTCGAAGACGGCGCCGATCTCGACGTCGCGGAAGCCGCGGCCGAGCTTGACCACCACGCCCTCGATGCCGCCGTCGCGGATGAGCAGGTTGGAGGCGCCGCCGACGACGGTCACCGGCACGTCCTCGGGCTTTTCGGCGAGGAAGGCGGCGAGGTCGTCGCGGTCGGCCGGATGGAACAGCACCTCGGCCGGCCCGCCGACGCGGAACCAGGTGAAGCGGTCGAGGGGTTCGTTCGCGAGCATCTCGCCGCGCACCTTGGGCAGGCGGTCGATGAGGCCGGTTTCGTGTTTGCGCGCGGCGCTCATGTCTTCTTCCTTGTGCGCTTGGCGGTCGCACCACGCTTTGCAGGCGTGCGGCGCGAGGTCGTAGCGCGGCGTTTGGCAGTCCCGCGGCGCTTCTTCAGCTCGCCGGGCAGCTTGTAGGCCCAGGTGGTGATGTTGCCGGCGCCTAGGCAGATCACCGTGTCGCCCTTGCCGGCGAGCTTGTGGACGAGACCGGCCAGCCTCGCCTGGCCGTCGAGCGCCACGACGTCGCGGTGGCCGTGGGCGCGAAGGCCCTCGACCAGCGCGTCACGGTCGTAGCCCTCGATCGGGTCTTCGCCGGCGGGGTAGACGTCGGCGACGATCACCGTGTCGGCGTCGTTGAAGCAGGTGCAGAAGCCCTCGAAGAGGTCGCGCAGACGCGAATAGCGGTGCGGCTGGACGACGGCGATGACGCGCTTGGGGCTGGCCCGCCGGGCGGCACGCAGCACGGCCAAAATCTCGATCGGATGGTGGGCGTAGTCGTCGATCACGGTTATGCCGTTCACCTCGCCGGTGCGGGTGAAGCGGCGTTTCACGCCCTTGAAGGT
>CAZBRE010000079.1:18335-19686 GCA_964494065.1 uncultured Alphaproteobacteria bacterium | reverse complement strand
TTCATGGCGCGTGCGCTCCTGCGCGATCCGTACTGGGCCTCAAAGGCCTCGGAGGTCCTGGAGGATCAACCGCACTGGCCCATCCAATACGCCAGAGCGGTCGTGCGCAAGCGAACGCCGTCCGCCTGGTAGTGATGCTCCGCTGCGGCGGGAGGACCACAAGTGCGGAGTGCGATCTGCAGGGTCGAGCGGTGTTGGAAGGGGCCGATCTCCGCGCTGCCGTCCGCCGGTGCTGAACGGCCGCGGGGCCTTCGCTGACTATTGCTGGTCGGAAAGCGGCGATCGTGCGCCAAGCAGACGTGTTTTTCGCGTCAGGATCGATGGGTTAGGCGCTTGCAGACTCTGCCCGTAGGTCCGATGCAAGCGCCTCCCACCGATAGGGCTTAAGGTCGATCTCGGGGTGCTCGGTGCCGCAACCCGCGCAGACGCGCAGCGCGGCATCGCCGTTGAAGCGCTGCACCGTCTCCAGGTAGCCTTCCTGCGGCAGCGTCGCCGCGGTGTCCCAGACGTCGCGATAGATTTCGCCGCCGCAGGTCTCGCAATACCAGGCGACGCCTTCGAGCCCCGCCCGCGCGGCCTTGTAGCGCAGATTGACGCTCTCGCCGGCGGGCACCAAGCGGTGCGGTGCGCCGGCCGGCACATAGACATAATCGCCGGGTGCGAGGGCGAAGCGCGCGACCGCCGTGTCCTTGAATTCGACATGGCCCTCGCCGGCGACCTGCGCGATCAGCGTGTCCTTCTCGCAGATCAGGAAGAAGGGCTGCGGCCGGTCGTTGCGGCTGACGTGGACCTGTACGTCGATCGTATCGGGCAGCATCGGCCGCTCGTCATAGGGGGCGGATTTCTTGGCTTCCCGGAATATCTGGAATGTCTTTTTTCGCGCCACGGTCTCGACTCCTCTGCGATGTCCCGCGCTTCAGTCGGACGATAGCTGCCCGGCGGCGTCCCGCAGGGCACCCACACCGTCATGCACGGTCGCCGACTGGTCGACATAGGCTTCCCAGCCCCAGTCCCGCAGCGGGAACGGGGCGTTCACGTGGCCGCATTTCGGGCAGGTCCGGTTCGCCGTTTTCGCATTGTATTCGGTCATCGCCTTCGCCGAGATGGTCAGGCTGGGGAAGGGATGCGAGACCGTATCGGCGTCGGGCTGCGGCGTGGCGTCGAACTCGTACTTGAACACCTCCTCGCGGCACGCCTCGCACTGAAGCGAGACCGCCTCGCGCTGCGGGCCGTCCTCGGTCTGCCGCTGGGTGATGCACATGATGGCGAAGCTCTCGGGATCCTTTTCGTCCTTGAGGAACGAGTTGACGCCGTGGACGCGGCCGCCGACGAAGACCTGGCCGGTCTTCAG
>CAZBRE010000079.1:5520-18235 GCA_964494065.1 uncultured Alphaproteobacteria bacterium | reverse complement strand
TCCTCGTCGAAGCCGGCGAGGCCGATCGCCTCGACATGGCCGACGATCGGCTCCATCTCCGCCGCGATGGCGCGGCCTCGCTCGGTCAGGAAGACGCGCGTCTGTCGCCGGTCGTGATCGCTGCGCTCGACCCTGGCGAAGCCGGAGCGCTCGAGCAGCTTCAGCGCCGATACGGTGGTCGGGCCCTGCCGGCCGACCCGAAGGCTGAGCTCGCGCTGGGAGAGGCCGTCCTCTTCCCATAGCTCGCGCAGATAGCGCCATTGGCCGTGCGTGATGCCGTGCTTGTCGATGATCCGGTGCATCATGTCGGTCCAGCTCTCCGAGAGCTGGCGAATGTGGTAGCCGATGCTTCGGGTCAGCGTCCGGATCGAGCTCCGGGCGGTCCCACTCTCGGGCCTCGGCTTTTCGCGAACCTGTTGCACGGAATCGGCACTCCAGCAGCGTTTCACATGAGCTGCCGCGAGATTGCATTTATGATTATTTGATGTCAAGTAGATATCTACTTATTATCGCTGTATTGTCATCACCGTTATCCTCGGCGTCATCAGAGCCGATCCACGCAACCACATCCGGCGGGTATTTCATGGCCACGGTTCCCGAACCCAGACTAGACCGCGACATCACCGTCCAGATGATGGGGGACTGGGGCATCGCCAATCTGCACCGGATCTGCGGTTGGCTGGCGGCGGAGATGGGCGCGCGTGCCGGGCCCGGTTCGCGCTTTGCGACCTGGAACGGGCGCGGCGGCACCGATGCCATCGAGGCGGTCCTTGACGGCACCGTCGATGCGTCCCTGTTCGTGCCGGCGCCGTTCGCGAGAACCGTGGTGGAGGGCCAGGGCATCTACGACGGCCCGGGCGCCGAGCGGCTGCGCGCGATCGCGACGTTGCCCCAGGACGACCGGCTGGTGATCGCCGTCGACTCGAAATACGGCACTGCGTCGCTGGACGATCTGCGCCGCGCCAAGCCGCCGCTCACCATGGCCGTGGCGATGGACGATGGCTGCAACATGGTGGGATATGCGACCAACCGCCTGCTCGACGCGGCCGGCCTTTCGCGCGCCACCATAGAAGGCTGGGGCGGGTCCTTCGTCGAAGGCGAGGCGCCGTGGGACACGATCGGCCTGGCGATCGACGGCACGGCCGACGCCGTCATCTTCGAAGCGATCATGACGCCCTTCTGGACCAGATTGCAGGACCGGCGCGAGATGACGTTCGTGCCGATCGACGACGACGTGCTGGACGCGCTCGAGGCGCAGTATTCGTGGCCGCGCGGTAGCGTGCCGCAGAGCCGCTTCAAGGGTCTCGCCGGATCGTTCCAGACCCTCGATTTTTCGGACTTCCTGCTGTTGTGCCGCGATGACCTCGATGACGAGATCGCCTACCTCATGACGTGGTGCGCCTGCGAGACGACGGCGACGATCGAGAGCCAGTACAAACACCTGGCGCCCGAGGACAGCCCGCTCACCTACCCGCTCGATCCCGCAAAGATGGCGCGGACGTCGGTTCCGCCCCATCCCGGCGCCCGAAAATATTACGCGGAGAAAGGTCTCTTGTAGCGGACGGGAGCGGACTGGGACGCGGTGACGTGAGGGAGAACGGCGCGGCCGGAAGATGCCGATAGGGAGGTTGATATGGCTACGTTGACCAACGAGGTTTCAAGCCCGTCGAAGGTAACGCACGACGAGGCCGTCGCGCGCGCGCGGGAGGTCGCGGCGGCGATCAAGGCGGACGCCGGCACGGCGGACGAGCTGCGGCGCGTCCCCGAGGCAAGCCTCAACCGCGTTCGCGAGGCCGGGCTCCTGCGCACGATCCAGCCGCGGCGGGTCGGCGGCCACGAGCTTTCGATGCGCGCCCATCTCGACGTCATCTCGGCTCTGGCCGAAGGGTGCGGCGCTACGGCCTGGGTCGCGGGCGTCGGCCACGCGCATAGCTGGATGCTGGGGCACTTTCCGAACGAGGCGCTGCGCGAAGTTTACGGCGACGATCCGGACACGCTCGTCTCGGCGGTGATCGGCCCGCGCGGCAAGGCCGTCCGCCGGGCCGACGGCAGCCACTTGCTCAGCGGCTTCTGGCCCTTTGCGTCGGGATGCCACCACGCCAAGTGGCTGATCTTCGGCGCCCAGGTCTTCGACGAGGCGGGAGAGATGATCGACGAAGCCGACTTCCTGATACCGGCCGATCAGGCGAGCATCCGGGACGACTGGAACGTCGCCGGCATGCAGGGCACCGGCAGCAACTCCGTCGTCGTCGACAATGTGAGCATTCCGCCGCACCGACATCTGTCGATCCCGGCGCTGATCGCCCTGGAGACACCGGGGCTCGACGGCTATGACGGCTGGCTCTATCGGGCCGAGGCCGTGCCCGTGCTCTCCTTATGCATAACCGGTGCGGCGATCGGAGCGGCGCGCGCGGCACTCCCCGAATACCAGGCCGCTGTGGCCGGGAAGCAGCTGATGTACACAGACCATGTCCACGACGATTACGTCGCCTCCCATATCACCATCGCCGAAGGCGCGTCGCTGATCGATATCGGCGAGATGATCCTTTACCGCGCCGCCGACGACATCGACCGGTTCGCCCAGGCCGGCGAGCGCATGCCGATGGTGATGCGAGGCCGCATTCGCATGGATTGCGCCGAGGGCGTCCGCTACCTGATGGAAGGGGTCGACAAGCTCTTCCATACCGGCGGCGCGGCCGGCCTCTCGCTTCGCAGCGCGATGCAGCGCGCCTGGCGAAACCTGCATGCAACCCACATGCACGGGCTGCTCGCCCACGCCCCCAGCGCCGAGATCTACGGCCGGCTGCTGCTCGGCAAGGAGCCGAACACACCAATTGTATGAACCATGCCGGACCGGCCGAACGCCGCCCGGCCGCTCAATCGCCGTTCGGCATGACCGGCAGCAACAGGCGCGAGGGATGCGCGGGGCCGTGATGGATGGTGTCCGTGCCGACCTTGTACCACATGTACTGGTGGGCAAAGATCGCATCGGTGACCGGCGAGTCCGCGTTCGAGACTTCGAGCCGAATGCGGTGCCCGGCCTTGAAGCAATACCCCACCGGCCAGAGCTCGATCTCGTAGGCGATCACCGCGCCGGGCTCGATGGGTTGGGGATTGCCATGGGTATAGAAGGGCCGGTGCGGCGTTGAGTGCGCCTCGTCCTTCTCGCGATGCGAGGCGCGCAGCCAGCCCCGGCTTACGTAGACCGATTGCGGTTGCATGGCTTTGGCACGGTCGTCCTGCGCTTGCGGCATCTGATCGGAGAGCTTGATGAAGAAGTCGGTGTCGGTGGCGCTCGAGGCGACGTGGAGCTCGAGTACGATCGGGCCGACGACCTCCAAGTCCTCCGCGAGCGGCTCGCTGGTGAAGGTGAGCACGCGGGCCACCGGATCGGGGCCTTGCGGTCCGAAGCCGACATTGCCCAGCACCCAGCCGGGATCGGGATAGCTGTAGCTGGTCGTGGCATCCGAGGCCGGCGCCTGGTCGCTCAGGCACCCGTCGTTCAGGGACTTGACGCTGCCCGAGCTACCGTCCGTCAGATACCAGCGCTGAACTTCGGCCTGGGGCAGCGGCCACTTGGCCTCGGCCCGCCATTCGTCGCTGCCGCGGATGAAGACCCGCACGTCGGGCGTCTTCTCCCAGAAGCCGTTGTCCTCGCCCTTCAGGAACTGGTCGTAGAAGGGCATCAGCCACTCGGCGTGATAGTCGATGTGGTCGAAGAGGTCGTGCGCCTCGAAGACATCCTTGGCGCCGGTCAGCACCAACTTCGCCGGCGCATCCAGGTACTCATAGGCGAGGATATTGCCGCGCTCGTGGAGCGCCATTTTGCCCTGATGGCCGATCGACAGCACCGGCACCTTGATGTCCTTGATCCGCTCGAAGGGCGTGCGCTCCTTCCACCAGTCGTCATAGGTCGGGCGCGAGATGAACTCCCAGGCGATGTCGGTCTGCAGCGCCTTGCCCGTTTCGGCGTTGGCGGCGCGGTGGAGATTGTTGCCGCGCACCAGGTTGTACCACCAGGTCATGAAGTCGCAGTAGATGCCGCCATGGTAGGCGCAGCCGCGATAGGGGTCGATCGCCCCGTCGTAGGGTGCGATGCATTTGAGCGAGGGCGGGTTGACGATGCCCATGAACCACTGCGACCAGGCGTAATAGGACTGGCCGATGCCGCCGACATTACCGCTGCACCAGTCCTGCGCGGCGATCCATTCGACCGTGTCGTAGAGGTCCTGCTGTTCGGTTTTGTCGAGGAAGTTGTAGCTGCCCCCCGACTGGCCGGTGCCGCGCACATCGAGGTGCACGTAGGCGTAGCCGTGGCTCACATACCACTCGACGGGCCCGACCTCGCGCCACAGGAAGAGCGGAGAATGGGGCAGATCGTCGGTCTCGAACTGATAGGGCGAGGCGGCGAGGAGCGCCGGATAGTCGCCCTCCGCATCGGGCCGATAGATGCGGCAGGCGAGCTCGACGCCGTCGCGCATGCGCACCACGACCCTGTCGTCGACGCGCATGCGAAGCGCGCCATAACGGTCATCCCGTTCCGTCGTCATTCGAAGGTCCCCCGTCTAGCCGCGCCGCGATTTTCGCTCGGCCTCGAGCTGATCCATCAGGATCGTCTCGATCTGCCGCAGCATCTCCTTGAATGTGTCGAGCTCGGGCGCCGAAAAGGGAGCCGTCACCGTTTCCTGGGCTTTCGCCGCTTCCGGCCACAGCTTGCGGAACAGCGCCTGGCCCTCGCTTCGCAGGCTGATTTGCACGGTTCGCGCATCGTCCTCCGAGCGCCGCCGCGTCACCAGTTGCCTGTCGATCATGCGGCCGACCAGCCGCGAGAGCGTCGAGGTCTTGACGCCGATGAGCCGCGAGATGTCGACCAGGGTCAGCGGGCCGTTGAAATGCAGCACCAGGACGACCCGCCACATATGCATGGTGATCCCGGACTGCTCCAGATGCGGCGCGAAGGACAGCGCCATCAGCGATCCGACCCGCGCCATCAGGAACGGCACGAAGTCGTGGAGGTCGAAGGCTTTGGGATTGGCGTCAGGCATTCATCGTCTTTCGGTTGCAAAGGGAGCGATCGGTTTCACCGGATCTCAAAGTAACCCCATGGCCAGCCAGGGGAAGGCAATGATGAGCAGCAGCACGAGCAGCATCGTCGCCGCGAACGGTGCGGCGCCGCGGAAGACGTCGTTCAACGAGATACGCGAATCGTTCAGATTGCTGTGGATGGCAAAACAGGCGAGCCCTACCGGGGGCGTCAGCAAGCCGATCTCGACCGACAGCACCGTGATGATGCCGAACCAGACCATGCTGCCGATGTCGGTTCCGGCCATTTCCATCGAGCGCAGGATGATCGTCAGGATCGGCACCAGGATCAGCATGATCGAGGCGGAGTCCAAGATCGTCCCCAGGATCACCAGCAGCACCACATAGACGGCGATCAGACCGTAGAAGCCCAGCCCGGCGGTGGCCATGCCCTCCTCGAGCGCGCCCGGAATGCCGCTCACGCTGATCATGCGGGCATAGAGGTGCGCTGCGACCAGCAGGAAGCACAGCGCCGCCGTGACGTAGCCCGTCTCCACCAGCACTTTCCAGAGCGAGGGCAGGCTGAGCTTTCGCCGCGCCAGCGCGATCAGCATGGCGCCCAGCGCGCCGACCCCGCCCGCCTCGGTCGCGGTGAAGATGCCGCCATAGATGCCCACGAGGATCAGCAGGATCAGCGCCATGATCGGGCCGATCTTGAGCAGCATCACGTGCCACGGCAGAAGCGGCTCGTCGTTCTGCATGGCGCCGCCCTTCTCGCCCGTGGCGGCCGGGTCGGCATAGACCGATCGCGGAAACCGCGTCGCCATCACCCAGATCAGCACGCCATAGGCCAGGGACAGCAGGATGCCGGGAAGGATGCCGGCGATGAAGAGATCGCCGATCGAGGTCTCGGCCAGGATGCCGAAAATGATCAGCAGCAGGCTCGGCGGGATCAGCATGCCGAGCACCGAGCTGCCGGCCACGACGCCCACCGCAAAGCGTGGCTTGTAGCCGATGCGCAGCATCTCCGGCACCGCGATCCGGGTGAAGACCGAGGCCGAGGCAATGCTCGTGCCGGTGATCGCCGCGAAGATCGCGTTCGCCGCCACCGTCGCCATGCCGAGCCCGCCGCGCAGGCGCCGGAAGATCTGATGCGCGACCGTGAAGGCGTCCTTGCCGACATCGGAGACGGCGACGAACATCCCCATCAAGACAAAAAGCGGCACGACGCCGAGCTCGTACTGGCGCAGGCTTTCATTGGCGGCGAGCGCCATCATCTTGCCGGAGATATTCACGCTGTCGCGGATCACCAGCACGCAGAAGAACGAGACGATCGCCAGCGCCACGCCCACATGCATGCCGAGATAGACCAGCACCAGCATGAAGGCGACGGACAACAGGCCCACGAGCAGCGGGCTCTGCGCGGCGAGCGCGAAGTAGGCGACGGCCACGATCAGGACCGCGCCCAGCACGGTATAGAGGACGTTCAGCCAGCCGCCCTTGCCCTGCCCGAGCGCCCCGGCATCGCGGGCGAAGAGCACCAGGAACTGGGCGCCGGCGGCGAAGGCGCCGATCAGCACCACGAGCTTGATCGGCCATTCGGCGAAGGTGAAGTCGCCGAGATTGCCGAAATAGGCCTGGGAGCGCCACGCCTTCTCCAGCAGCGGCCAGCCGGCGACGATGATGACGATCATCATCGCGACCCCGCACAGATGGAAGATCGCCTGCAGGCGGTGGAACCACGGGCTGCGGCGGGTCTGCAGGCGCGACAGCACCACCTCGTTCCGGGTCACGCGGCCGATCCTGAGCGCGTCGGGCAGCTGCAGGAAGACGATGGCGATGATCGAGAGCGAGATGATGAGCGGCACGCCGCGGATCGGGGCGTTGAAGACCGCGCGCCCGATCACGTCGGCGTTGATCAGCACCATCATCACGAAGATCCAGATGGTGCCGAGGCCGTTCAGGCCGGAAAGGATATGCCCGAAATTGCGCGCAAGGGCCGACGGCGGGCCTTTTTGCATTGTCTGTTCTGCAGCAAGGCCCGCCGGAGCGGACTCAGGCATGGAAGCCTATTCCTTGTCCCAGGCCCGGGGCGGCACGATCTTGCGTGCGCGCGCCTCTTCCATGAACGCCTTGATCACGGCATTGGCGGGCAGGCCCTTGGCCTCGAGCGCCTTCGCCCACTGCTTGGACAGTGCCGGCAACGCCATCGCCCAGCGCTTGCGCTCGGCTGTGGACAGGGTCGCGAACTTGACGCCGCTCTTCTTGATAATGCCGCCGAACTTGGCGATCCGCTGGTTGTTGACCTTGACGTACTCCTTCGACCACTCGGCCGCCGTCTGGCGGAAGGCCTTCTTCAGACAGTCGGAGAAGCCGGCCCAAGTCTTCATGTTCACGGTGAGGGCCGCGACCGAGGTCGAGCCGAAATTGGTGACCGTGTAGAACTTGGCCGCCTGATAGGTCCGGTAGGGGAAGGCCAGATAGATGATGATCGGGTAGCCGTCATAAAGGCCGTTCTTGATGCTGGTGTAGGAGTCCTGCATCGAGGAGTTGACGACCACGCCGCCGGTGCCGCGGATATAGTTGCCGAGCGAGCCGCTGCCGCCGATCTTGTGACCCTTCAGGTCCTCGTAGCGCTTCACCGGGAAGGTGGTGAAGAGCTGCATGCTGTGCTCTGAGCCGCCGGCCAGAAAGATCTGCCCGTAGCGCTCGTACATCTTGTTGATCGCCGGCACCTTCTTGCGCACCGCGGCGTCGATCTCGACCATGACATTGGGGTCGGCGACGACGAAGGGCATCACCGAGGCATACTGGTCGAGCGGCAGCTTCGATTCCTCGAAGTTGCGCAGGACCACGCCCACATGCGCCACGCCTTCTTCGACCGCCTCCAGCGTCTCGCCGAACTTGGCGAGGGTCTGGCCGTAGGCCTCGGTCCAGGTGATTTTGTCGCCGCACGCCTTGGCGCGCTTGGTGACCGTAGGCACGAAGAAGGTCTTGGTCACGAAGGACGGCGTCACGATGGCAGGCGGCGCGCCCGCGACCGTGAGCTTGTAGTCCTTGGCCGCCGCCGCTTGCGGCAATACCGCTGCCGCGACCGCCGCCAATGAGAGAGCTAGGGCACCCTTGCGCATTATCATTCCTCCCGGCGCCCCGCCGCTTTCGCCGAACGGCTGGTGACGCACATTTATGTTTGCCGGCGCCGGTCGTATCCGCGCCGTTTTTTGCGATCCGCCGATTGTCGATCGGGCGCTGTCGAGCCCGGGCGAATACGAAAAAAAGGGTAGCGGCCTTTCATTGCAAATGCAACTGTTCCATTATCAATGAACAAACGGCCTCCGGTCGATACGGGGCCGTCAAACCAACGACGCCGCAAGGCTGGAAAATGGGAGGAAGCGAACACCATGAAACTGGTCACAATCGAGGTCGACGGAGCGGATCTGCCGGGCGTCCTGCTCGACGAGGGCATTCTCGATCTGCGTGCTGCGGCGGCGGCGCTCGACAGGCCGCCGCTCCATGGCGGCGTGCTGGGCATTTTGCAAGCCGGCCCGAGCGGCCTCGATGACGTGCGGCGGCTGGTCGACGCCGCGGCAGGGAAGATCGACGACATGCGCGCCGCGGGCGCCGTTCACGATGCCGGCTCGGCCCGCTACCGCCCGCCGATCCCCAAGCCCGGCTTCATCCTCTCGGTCGGCATGAACTATGCCAAGCACCTGGCGGAGATGAATACGCCGATCCCGAAGGAGCCGGCCGCCTTCATCAAGGTGCCGACCTCGCTCTCGGGCAGCGGCGAGCCGATCCGCCTGCCGGCCGGCCATGCCGACATGGTCGATTTCGAGGGCGAGCTCACCTTCGTCATCGGCCGGAGCTGCCACCAGGTCTCCGAGGCCGAGGCGATGGACTGCGTCGCCGGCTACACCATCGCCAACGACGTCTCGGCGCGCGACTGGGTCCCCGCGGTCTTCACCGTGGAAGGCACCATGCCGGCGATCCACGCCTGGGAGAAGAACATCCTCGGCAAGAACTATCCGGGATTCACGCCGATGGGACCGGTGATCGTCACCAAGGACGAGATCGACGATCCGGCGGCCCTCCACCTCGTCACCAAGCTCGACGGCGAGGTCATGCAGGACACGCTGACCGAGCTCGTCTTCCCGATCCCCAAGCTCATCGCCTATTACTCGCAGTGGTACCGCTTCAGCCCCGGCGACGTGGTGACGACCGGCTCGCCCGAGGGCGTCGGTTTCGGGCGCGATCCCAAGGTCTTCATGAAGCCCGGCCAGACCATCGAGGTGACGATCGAGGGTATCGGCACGCTCTCGAACCCAGTGGTCGCTGGTTGAATTGTTGAAAATGCAATGATTGAATTTGCCATCACATGGCATAAGATGGCGAAAGGGCACGGTCACGATGAGGCCGGAAAAACGCGAAACATAAGAACGCGAAGCTAGGGAGTACAGCCAATGAGCGACGCTCAAGTTCAGACGAAAGCCGAAGATCGTCCGACGCCGGCCATGGAGAAATCGGCCGATCCCGTGCTCAAGCTCAAGTTCCTGTCGCACGGTACGCTGGAGAGCCGCGATCTTGAGCGCGCCCGCGAGTTCTACACCGAGTTCCTCGGCCTCGAGGTCGTGCGCACCAGCCCGATCTCGCTGCTCATCCGCCTCGGCGGTCCCAACACCATCGCGGTGGTCGAGCAGAAGCGGAAGAGCTCGGAGATGTCGATGCTCAATCACAACGGCATCGACGTCGAGACCGAGGCCGAGGTCGACGAAGCGCACAAGAAGGTCGTCGAATACGCCGAGAAATACAGCCTCAAGAAGATCAGCAAGCCGCTGGTCCAGCACGGCACCTACAGCTTTTACTTCTGGGACATGGACGACAATGCCTGGGAGATCCTGACCAATCCGCAGGGCGGCTATTCGTGGCTCTTCGAGCGGGGCGATCAGGAAGGCAAGGGCCACATGGACAAGAGCTTCGACCGGCCGACCAACTAGGCGCTCGTCACAAATAGTCTAACCGTTGGTCCGACTGGCGACATTGCCGCATTAAAACGCGCGCGGGCGTGGCGTCATGCCGCCGCGCTCGCGGCCCGTCCCTCGTAGAGATCGCGGCCCGCGGGAAGCACGCGGATCTTGGCATCGGCGATCGGACGCTTCAGCATCCAGAACCCGCAATCGGGATGGATGTAGGTCACCCGCCCCACGCCCAGCAGCTTTTCCGCGCGCTCGATCGCGCGCGCGACGTCGTCGGCGCTTTCGACTTCGGTCGCCTTGATGTCGACCACGCCGATGCCGAGCCCGATCTCGGGCTTCAGGTCGCGGAAGGCGACCAGCTCCTCCGGCGGCCGGTGCGCCACCTCCATCACGATATGGTCGGCGTGGAGCGCATTCAGATAGCCGATCAGCCGGTCCCAGCTGCCGCTCTGGATCGATTGGCCGCCGTAGTTGCCGAAACAGAGATGCACGGCCGGCGTTCCCTGAACGGCGTCGAGCACGCGGTTGATGGCATCCGCCGCCCAGTCGGATTCGTCGGGGCTGCCCGGAAGGTTGGCTTCGTCGACCTGCACTACGTCGGCGTCTACGTGGCGGACCTGCTCGGCCAGCACGTCGGCAATCGCATTGGCCAGGGCCGGCAGCTCGCCGTAATGCCGGTCGACCAGGGTCTTGGCGAGCATGTGCGGGCCGGTCAGCGTGAACTTGAGCGTCCGGTCGGTCAGCGTGCGTGCCAAGCGGCAGGCGCCCGGCAGGTCGAGCGTGCCCGAGGTAATCGGTCCGTCGACCACCGCCGGGGGACGCTTGCGGAACTGCATTCCGGCCTGCTCGCGGTACTTGGTGAGCTCCGCGAAGCTGATCTCGGTCGAGATGCCGCCCATCGGCTTCACGAAATACTCGATCATGCCGTTGGTTTCGGGGTGGTTGGGATCGAAACGGTAAAGCTCGCCGTCGCAGACGACGTCGATCCCGGCGTGTTCCTGGGTGTGGAGGACGACCCGCGTCGCGTCCGCCAAGGCCTGCTCGGAGGGATTGTTGATCAGCCAATCCGGCACCGGATAGGAGCCGACCACGGTCGTCTTGATCCTGGGTGTGCGCTCCGCCATGGGTCCCCTCCAGCTCTGCGTTTAATTGCCGCTTTGCCCGCAGCATTGACTGTCAAATTGGCAGGAATTCTCGGGCCGAACAACCTTGGCAGGGCGGGTCTCCCGTGGCGAAATAGGGGCTGAAACAACGCCCTGCCGCCGCGCCGCCAAGAGAGACCGGCCGGATCGTGCAGGGGGACCTCCAGACCAGACGGGATCAGACGATGACCAACCACGATCCGGCAGACATGCCCACGGGCTTCGCCAACGAAGAGGAACTCGAGGAGTTCATGACCCGGCCGTCGGAGGCGCTGGTGCGCGATCTGGAGAGCGTGCCGGGCGACATCATCATCCTCGGCGTGAGCGGCAAGATGGGACCCACACTGGCGCGCATGGCCAAGCGCGCGGTGCCCGACCGGCGGGTCATCGGCGTGGCGCGCTTTTCCGATCCGGCGATGGCGGAAAAGCTTAAGAGCTGGGACGTCGAAACCATCACTTGCGACCTCGCGGACCGGGATGCGGTCGACGCACTGCCCAAATGCCCCAACGTCATCTTCATGGCGGGCCGAAAGTTCGGCACCGCGGGCGCGCTGTCGCTCACCTGGGCGATGAACGTGGCTGTGCCGGCGATCGCCGCCGAGGCGTTTTCCGACAGCCGCATCGTCGTCTTCTCCAGCGGCAACATCTATCCCTTCGGCCCGGTCGCCGCGGGCGGCTCGATCGAGTCCGATCCGCCTCAGCCAGTCGGCGAATACGCCCAGAGCTGTCTCGGCCGCGAGCGCATCTTCGAGCATTACTCCGAGAAGCACGGCACGCCGGGCCGCAACATCCGGCTCAATTACGCCATCGACATGCGCTACGGCGTGCTGCGCGACATCGGCGAGAAGGTCTTCGAGGGCGAGCCGATCGACCTCACCACGGGCAGCGTCAACGTGATCTGGCAGGGCGATGCCAACAGCCACATCCTGCGCTGCCTGGCGCATTGCACCACGCCGACCTCGCCGCTCAACATCACCGGCCCTGAGACCGTGAGCGTGCGGGCGGCTGCGCTCGCCTTCGGTGAGCGCTTCGGCAAGGAACCGGACTTCGTCGAGACCGAGTCCGACAAGTGCTGGCTGGTCAATGCCGGCGAGGCGGCGCGCCTCTTCGGCAATCCGAGCGTTCCCTTGCTCAAGATGGTCGACTGGGTCGCCGACTGGCTGAAGCGCGGCGGCAGCGACTACGGCAAGCCCACCGGCTACGGCAGCCGCGACGGCAAATTCTAGGCATGGCGCCGTCCGCCGGACTTCGGCAGGTCGACCTGACCCCCGCCGATGCCGCGGACGGCGTCGCGCTCTCCACGCGCATCGGCTGGAACCAGGCGCTGCCCGATTGGCAGTACATGCTGGCGGCCGGCGAGGGCGTGGGCTTGCGGGCCGCCGACGGCACGCTCGTCGCCAGCGCCATGGCGCTGCCATACGGGCGATTTTCGTGGATCTGCATGGTGCTCGTCGATCCGGACTACCGGCGGCAGGGTCTCGCGACCAAGCTGATGGACGCCGTTGTCGTCCGCCAGGAGGCAGCCGGGCGCGTGCCCGGGCTCGACGCCACGCCGGACGGCCGCGAGGTCTACCGCCG
>CAZBRE010000079.1:0-5420 GCA_964494065.1 uncultured Alphaproteobacteria bacterium | reverse complement strand
CGGCGGCGGGCTTCGTTCAGCAGCGGCCGTTCTTCCGTATGTACAAGCGTCGCGCGAAGGGCTTCGACGCGCCCGCGCGCATCTTCGCCATCGCCGGCCCCGAGCTCGGTTAGCGCCTCTCAAAAAGAAACGGGGCGGCCCGTGAGCCGCCCCGCATCAATGTGCTTCTAAACGCCGATCAATCGAACGCGGATTTGCGGTTGATCTTCGGCATCTTGATCGACTTGTCGAGGAACTCGTTGGTGTAACGCTTCTCGATGTCGAACTTGGTGTCGATCTTGAAGTAGGTGTTGATGAGCTCGTGATCGGCCTTCATGCGGGCCGGATCGAAATAGCCGAGCGCCACGGTGCGCGAGACATTGTCGCTCATGAGCTCGGTCACGAGACCCCAGTTCTCGGTCTCGTTGGCGACCTTGAGGCCCTTGTTCGCCTCGACCAGCGCCGCGATGCACGGCGCCGGGGTCTTCACGCAGGCGGCGAAGGCCTGCTGCGTCACCTTGACGAACGCCGCCACCGTCTTCTTGTTCTTCGCCAGATAGTCGGCATTGACGATGATCGAGTTGCCGTAGGGGTTGATGCCGTACTTCTTCCAAGGGAAGAAGCCCATATCGGCACCCAGCTCGCGCTTGAAGATGTGATGGATGTTGTAGAACGATGTCGTGGCGTCGATCGACTTCGCCTTGAGTGCCGCCAGCTTCGCATTTGGCTGGATGTTCACCCACTTCACCGGCGCGCCCGTCACCCCGACCTTCTTGGCCAGCGCCGGCCACATCTGCCGGGCGGCGTCCCATGGCGGGTTGCCGATCTTCCGGCCGGCGAGGTCCTTCGGGCCCTTGATGCCCGAGCTCTTCAGCCAGTACATGCCGTAGGGCGAGTTGGCGTAGATGTTCATCACCGCGACCATCTTGGCGCCCTTGCCCATGGTCACCAGCGCGGTGCCCAGATCGGCGAGGCCGATCGGGTTCTTGCCGGCGCCGGTGCGGCGCGAAGACATGGCCGAGCCGCGGCCCTGCTGGATGTTGAGGTCGATGCCGGCCTTCGCGTACATGCCGGTTTTCTTCGCCCAATAGTATGGCGCGTGGTCGCCGCCGGCGATCCAGTTCAAGATGAAGTCGACCTTTTCCGCCGCACCCGCCGAGCCCGCGCCTATGCAACCAGCCACCGCGATGGCCAGCGCCGAAACTTTATGTCGCCCGATCATGCTCGTCCCCTTTCCCTTTAGTGTGATTGCTTGATCCGTATTTTCGTCGTTTGTAAGCGTTGATCCCGGTTGCCGCCAGCCACGGCCCAACGCCGGATTGTCACGCGATCGATCGCTTAAGTAACCAGTCAGATACAAAAACCTAAGCGTTTCGGCGGAGGCCGACAAGCATGTTGTTGTGCCGGCCAAATTTCGGTTCCGTCACTCCATGCCCAGCAGCTGGTAGATCCGCCGCGTATAGGTGCCGAAGCGCTCATGGGTCTTCATGTCGAGCGTACGCGGCTGGGGCAGGTCGATCTCGATGCGGTCGGCCATGCGCGCCGGCCCCGCCGTCAGGACGACCACTTTCGTGCCCAGGAAGACCGCCTCGGTGATGCCATGGGTGACGAAGAGGATTGTCTTGCGGCTCTGCTCCCAGATCCGCAGCAGCTCCAGGTTCATCTTCTCGCGGGTCAGCGCGTCGAGCGCGCCGAACGGCTCGTCCATCAGGATGAGCTTGGGGTCGTGGACCAGCGAGCGGGCGATGGCGGCGCGCTGCTGCATGCCGCCGGAAAGCTCGTAGGGATATTTCTGCTCGTGGCCTTCGAGCCCGACCATCTTCAACAGCTCGCCCGCGCGGGCCTTCGCCTCGCGAAGCGGCAGGCCGAGGATCTCCGCCGGCAGCAGCACGTTCTCCAGCACCCGCCGCCACTTGAGCAAGAGCGGCGCCTGGAACACCATGCCGATGTCGCGCGCCGGATCGAAATCGCTGCCCGCACCGCCGATGGTGACCGTGCCGCCGTCATGCGCGAAGAGACCGGCGATGATCTTCAAGAGCGTGGTCTTGCCGCAGCCCGACGGGCCGACCAGCGAGACCAACTCCCCCTCGTTCACGTCGAAGGTGGCGTCGGAGACGGCGAGGAACTCCTGTTTGCGCGCCCGGAAAACCTTGCGCACGCCGTCGAGGCGAATGAAGGGCTCGGCCCCCATCAGACGGTTTCCACGCGCGCGTCGCGGACCACGAGGATGCGCTCAAGGACCAGCACGATCATATAGAGCACGACGCCGACCAGGGTGATCAGCAGCACCGACATCATCATCGCCGCGGTGTCGAGCGTCACCTGGACCTGGCCGATCAGATAGGCGAGCCCGGAATCGGAGGCGATGAACTCGCCGACCACCGCGCCGGCCACGGCGAGGACCACCGCCACCTTCATGCCGGAGAAGATGTAGGGCAGCGAGCCGGGAAGCTGGATCTTCACGAAGACCTGCCAGCGCGTCGCGCGCAGCGTCTTCACGAGGTCGATCAGGTCGGGCTCGATCTCGCGCAGCCCGCGCGCGGTGGTGATCAGGATGGGCAGAAAGCTGATCGAGAAGGCGATGATCGCATTGGTCGTGGGCCCATAGTCGAACCAGACGATGATGAGCGGGCCGAGCGCCACCTTGGGGATCATGTTGAGGCTCACGACGAGCGGCATCAGCAGGTCTTCCACCGTCTTGAACCACGAGAAGACGAGCGCCAGGCCGACCCCGACCACGACCGCCAGGAAATAACCGCCGAAGATCTCGATCGTGGTGATGACCGTGTTGTCGAACCAGGGATAGGTATCGAAGAGCGACATCAGCGTCGCATAGGGCGAGGCGATCACGAATTTCGGGATCTCGCCGACCTTGACGACGAGATACCAGATGAAGACGACCGCCAGGTGAACGCCAATGATGGCGCTCCAGCGCCAGGCCGTATCCGCTCCTGTTTTCGCAGCCATTCAGCTCCCCCAAACGTCGCACGCTTCTGTCAACCTGGCCGCCCGCTCGCTGGTCTTAGTCTTTCAGCCATCTATCCAGGTTTTCGGCCACAAAGTCATCGTCATTCAAATGCGGGTAGTCGCGGCAGACGCGCTCGATCTCGTCAGCCTGACCCGGGCTTAGCGTCTCTTGTGGGTCGAGGCACCAGATGCCGTCGAGCAGGCCCTGGCGGCGCAGCACCTCGTGCATCCCGGCGATGCAGCCGCGGAAATCGTTGGCCACGTCGAAGAAGGCGGCGTTGCAATCGGTGATCTGGCCGGCGAGGGCGAGCAGGTCCCGGTCGACCCGGTCTGCCTCGACCGCCGCATGGATACGTTCGAGGAGCGCCACGACCGAATGGACCCAGACGCTCCAATGCCCGAGCAGCCCGCCACGGATCCGAACGTCGACCGGTGCGCCGTCGCGCATGATGCGGTAGGGCGTCACGAGATCGGCGACGATGGCGTCGTCGTTGCCGGTGTAAAGCGTGATGCGGTCTTCTGCCCCCGCTGCGACCACGCCGCGCACCACGTCGAGCGTCTTGTAGCGGTTGAAGGGCGCCATCTTGATGCCGACGACGTTCTCGATCTCCGCGAAGCGCCGCCAGAAGGAGAAGGGCAGCTCGACACCGCCCACCGCCGGCTGCAGATAGAAGCCGACAAGCGGCATCGCCTCGGCGACACGTGAACAATGCTCGACGATCTCGTCCTCGCTGGCGCCCTTGAAGGTGGCGAGGCTGAGCAGCACGGCGTGGTAGCCAAGCCCACGCGCGATCTCGGCCTCGGCGACCGCCTGGTTGGTGCGGCCGACCGCGCCGGCGACCATGAACGGCTGTGCCTCGCTCCACGCGCCTGCGGTTTCGGCGGCGAGCGACAGGACCGTGTCGTAGAGCCCAGCCTCGCGGATCTCGAACTGGGTCGTGTGCACCCCCACCGCGAGCCCACCCGCCCCGGCATCGAGGTAGTAGCGGGTGAGCGCGCGCTGGCGCGTCTCGTCCAACGTGCGCTCCGCCGTGAGCGCCAGCGGATGCGCCGGGATCACCGTGCCGCGGCGAAACACCTCGAGCGCCTTATCGTGGATGTCGGCGATCGTTCCCGTCATCATCGCGATCCAATTGCCCAGTCGGGTCTTGCGGCCAGTTCCCTCTCCCTCTTTAGAGGGGGAGGGTTAGGGAAGGGGTGTGGGTGGGTCAGTCCACGCTCCCGCAGGCAAGCTTCGATATGGCGGCGCGACACCCCCTTCCAGCCCTCCCCCTCTAAAGAGGGGGAGGGGAAAGTATTTGGCCCGCGTTTGCTATGAACCGACATGGCGTCTCACACCACCGTCCGGTGGCGTTCGATGCAGGTCTTCAGAACCTCGTCCGCATCGCGGGTCCACCAGTTGTTGACCGAGAAGATCTCGACCTCCGACAGGCCGTCGTAGCCCGTCGCCTCGACCCAGCCGCGGATGCGCGGGATATCGATCACGCCGTCTCCCATCATGCCGCGGTCGAGCAGGAGGTCGGTGGTCGGCACCAGCCAGTCGCAGACATGGAAGGCGAGGATGCGGCCGGCCGCGCCCGCACGCGCGATCTCGGCTTCGAGCGCCGGGTCCCACCAGAGGTGATAAATGTCGACGGCGACGCCGACGCCTTCGCCCAGCACCTCGCACAAGTCGTTGGCCTGCTTTAGCGTGTTCACGCAGGCCCGGTCGGCGGCGTACATTGGATGCAGCGGCTCGATGGCGAGGGGCAGGCCGACCTTGCGCGAATGTTCGAGCGTCGCCGCGATGCCGTCCCGGACTTGGGCGCGCGCATCGGCGATGTCCTTCGAGCCCTCGGGCAGTCCGCCGACCACCAGCACCAGGCAGGCGGCGCCGATCTCTGCCGCATCATCGACCGCTTGCCGGTTGTCGTCGATGGCCGCCTTGCGCCCGGCCGCATCGGCGGCGGGGAACATGCCGCCGCGGCAGAGCCCGGTGACCCGCAGCCCCGCATCTTTGATCAGCTTCGCCGCTTTGGACGTGCCACACTCGGCGAGCTTGTCGCGCCAGGGCGAGATGCCGCCGATGCCGTGGCGCTCGCAGCCGGCGATGCACTCCTCGAGCGACCACTGCTTGCTCACCGTCGCCGTGTTGAGCGACATGAGGCGCGCATCCTGGCTGAAATCGCGCATTGATTGTCTACTCAGGCGATGCCGCGCACGGCGAGCACCGCGCGCATCCGCTCGGCCGCGAGATCGGGATCGCGCAACAGGCCCGAGCGGTCGGCGAGGCGGAAGAGCTCGGCCAGATGCAGCGTCGAGCGCGTGCTCTCCTGGCCGCCCACCATGGTGAAGTGATCCTGATGCCCGTTCAAATAGGCCATGAAGACGACGCCGGTCTTATAGAAGCGCGTCGGCGCCTGGAAGATGTGGCGCGAGAGCGGCACGGTCGGCTCGAAGATGCGGAAATAGCCGTCCATGTCCTGCTTGGCCAT
>CAZBRE010000078.1:0-19759 GCA_964494065.1 uncultured Alphaproteobacteria bacterium | reverse complement strand
GCCGGCGCACCCGCGAGGAGAACTTCTCCGGGCTGGGCAGCATGTGGGGCAGGGGATTGTCGGTATCGGCGATCTCGTCGATATCGAAATAGACCGCACCCGGTATATGCGCCTCGGCGTATTCGGCCTTGGCGTCGCGCTGCATTGCCGGCAGGTACCAGGAGGCGTCGACGACATGCACGTCCGGTGCCTCCAAATGCTCGGCGAGCCATTCGGTGCTGACCAGCGCGTCAGGATTGGCGTAGCTCATTGCTCAGACCCCAGTCCGGCTCATCCGATCACCCGAAGGCGTTGTCCAACCACTCGGGCACAGCCAGCCCCTTCTCCTTCAGGAATGCCGGATTGAAGAGCTTGCTCTGATAGCGCGTGCCGAAATCGCACAACATGGTGACGATCGTGTGACCGGGCCCCAGCTCCTTGGCCAGCTTGATCGCACCGGCCACGTTGATGCCGCTCGACCCGCCCAGGCACAAACCTTCGTCCTTGAGGAGATCGAAGATCACCGCGACCCCGTCGGCGTCGGAGACCTGAAGGGGGATATCGACCGGCGTGCCGTCGACATTGCCGGTCACCCGGCCTTGGCCGATGCCTTCGGCGATCGAGCTTCCGTCGGAGGCTTTGACCTCGCCGTGGTCGAAGTAGTTGAACATCGCGGCCCCGGCGGGATCGGCGAGGCCGATCTTGATGTCCTTGTTCCGCTCTTTCAGCGCCATGGAGACGCCGGACAGCGTGCCCCCGGTGCCGATGGCGCAGATGAAGCCATCGATCTTGCCGTCGGTTTGCGCCCAGATCTCTGGCCCCGTCGATTTGATGTGGTAGCCGCGATTGGCGAGATTGTCCCATTGATTGGCGTAGAACGCGCCCTTTGCCTCGGTCTTGGCGAGCTCCTCGCCCAGTCGCGCCGCCACATGCACGTAATTGTTGGGATCCTTGAAGGGAACGGCCGGCACCTCGCGTAGCTCCGCGCCGCAGAGCCGCAGCATGTCCTTCTTTTCCTGGCTCTGGGTTTCCGGGATCACGATCACCGTCCGGTAGCCGCGGGCATTGCCCACCAGCGCCAGGCCGATGCCGGTATTGCCGGCGGTTCCTTCGACGATCACCCCGCCTTTCTCGATCACGCCCCGCGCCTCGGCGTCCTCGATGATGCCCAGCGCCGCACGATCCTTCACCGAGCCGCCCGGATTGAGGAACTCGGCCTTGCCCAAGATCTCGCAGCCGGTCTCCTCGGAGGCGCGCCTCAGGCGGATGAGGGGGGTGTTTCCGACCGTGCCGGTAAAGCCGTCGCGAACGTCCATCGTTTGGTGGCTCGGACTATTGGGAAGGGAGGCGCATGCTATCGAGGCCAAACCAGCCGATCAATAGCCCGGCACTCGATCTTGATCGGCGCACTCCGCGGGCTCATTGCCAGCGCTGGCGCAGCTCATCCCGGTTGAGCGTTAGCCATTGCAGGGCAATCAGCAGGGTCGCGTTATGGGTTCGTGGCTCGGCCAGCAGTCCCGCCACGTGGCCGAAGGGCAAGGTCATGACGCGGATATCCTCGCTTTCCGTGTCCAGCCCGTGAATGCCGCCGGCATCGCCCGCGTCGATGCGGCCGCAGTAGAGCGTCACGGTTTCCGAGGTGCCGCCGGGGCTGGCGAGGTAGTCGGCCACCTTTATCATGTCACCGACATGGAGGCCGGCTTCCTCGACCGCTTCGCGCCGCGCGACCTCTTCGGCGGTCTCGCCCGGATCGATGATGCCCGCGACGACCTCGATCAGCCAGGGATGGCATCCGGCCGCATAGGCGCCGATGCGAAACTGCTCCACCAGCACGACGACGTCGCGCACTGGGTCGTAAGGAAGCAGCGCGACAGCGTGTCCGCGCTCGAAGAGCTCGCGGGTGAATTCGTTGCTCCATCCTCCCTCGAACAGCTTGTGCTTGAGCCGGTAGCGGTCCATGCGGAAGTAACCGTCATAGACCACGCTCGTCTCGACAATTTCGACGTCGGTCCTGTCCATGGCTCATGCACCTAGCTGGAATCGGCTCGCCTTGTGCGACCCTAATGGAGGAGAACTGTCCTGTCATGGCGTGGCCGGGCAGTCGAAGATTGCACGGCTGCACGGATCGGGTCAGAGTTGCCACGGAGAAGCTACCGTCCATCGGATCGGATGCGATGATCCCAATGACACATCACGCAGAGGACAATTGATAATGAAACGTCTCTATATCTTGCTTGCCGCCTTGGTCGTTTGGACCGCCGCCCCGCTCCCCGCCGAAGCGGGTTGCTACATCTGCACGCGCGGCAGCTCCTGCGGCCAGTATTGCCGTTATGGCGGAAGCGATACGGGCGCCAAGCGCAAAGGCTGCCGCAAGGCTGGCTGCAAGATCGGTGGCACCGCCTCCTGTCCCACCGCCTCCAATGTGCGGATCTGCTCGGGCATCGGTTTCCGGATCGACAACAACAAGCGCTTCGCCGCGATCGATGCGCTGCTCGCGCGCAGCCGGCCGGTAGCCGCGCCGCAGTCCTACCCCACGCGGTGAAGTTTCGAGACTCTGCTTAGACGAATTCGCCGGGTCCGGTGCGTCGGACCGGACCCGGTTCGTTTGCCCCCTGCATGCACATCACGCCCGCTTGCCACAGCGGTGATCTGCGTGCTCCGATGGCGGAGCACACTATGCGATCCGCCGTGGCGGAAATGAGGGGTGAAATGGACGTGAGCAGCGAGAAGATCACTTTCACCGGCGCGCTTGGCGAGCCCTTGGCGGCCCGGCTCGATGCGCCGGCCCGAACTACCAATGCCCCAGGATCACCCAAAGCGTATGCGCTCTTCGCCCATTGCTTTACCTGCTCGAAGGACATCTTCGCCGCGACGCGCATCGCCTCGGCCCTGGCGGCGCACGGCATCGCCGTTCTTCGTTTTGACTTCACCGGTCTCGGCGCCAGCGGCGGGGATTTCGCGAATACCAACTTCAGCTCCAACGTGGGCGATCTCGTCGCCGCGGCCGATTGGCTCCGCCAGAACCGCGACGCGCCGGCGCTTCTGATCGGTCATAGCCTGGGTGGCGCGGCGGTTCTGGCGGCGGCGGGACGGATCAAGGAAGCGAAAGCGGTCGCGACGATCGGCGCGCCGGCCGATCCCGAACACGTCGCGGAGAACTTCGGCGCCGCGCGCGAGCGGATCGAGGCCGAGGGTGAGGCCGAGGTCACGTTGGCGGGGCGTCATTTCCGTATCAAGAAGCAGTTTCTGGAGGACATCGCCGCCAGCACGCTGGAAGCGGCGATTGGACATATGCACAAAGCGCTCCTGGTCTTCCACGGCCCCCGCGATGAGATTGTCGGGATTGACAACGCCTCGAAGATCTTCGTCGCGGCCAAGCACCCCAAGAGCTTTATCTCATTGGATGACGCCGACCATCTGCTGACCCGGCACGAGGATGCCGCCTTCGTGGCGGACATATTGGCGGCCTGGGCGGCACGCTATCTGGATGAGGCGCCCGCTGACAAAGAAGCAGCCGCCCCGGCGCTCGAGCATGGCGAGGTGCTGGTCGAGGAGACCCGAACAGGCAAGTTCACCAACAAGGTCGCCACCGACGCGCACACCATCATCATGGACGAGCCGGTCTCCGTCGGCGGCCTCGACAGCGGCATGAACCCGTACGATCTGTTGCTCGCGGCGCTCGGCGGCTGCACCTCGATGACGCTGCGCATGTACGCCGAGCGGAAGGGTCTGCCGTTGGACAAGGTCGCGGTGCGCCTCTCGCACGAGAAGATTCACGCCCGCGACTGCGACGACTGCGAAACCAAGGAAGGCAAGATCGATCTGATCGAACGGGAATTGGAGATCACGGGCGATCTCGACACGGCCCAGCGCCAGCGATTGCTCGAGATCGCTGATATGTGCCCCGTTCACCGCACGCTGGACAGCGAGAACAAGATCGTCACCCGGCTCCGCGGCTAGCGCGGTTCCGATGGACGCCTACGATCTCTTGGTTGTCGGTGCCGGCGTCAACGGCGCGGGGATTGCGCGCGACGCTGCAGGCCGCGGCCTCAAGGTCCTGGTCATCGACAAGGGCGATCCGGGCGGCGCCACGTCGTCGGCCTCCAGCAAGCTCATCCATGGCGGGCTTCGATATCTGGGTTATTACGAGTTCGGCCTCGTGCGCGAATCGCTGGCCGAGCGCGCGCGGCTCCTGCGCGCCGCACCCCACATCGCTTGGCCGCTCGATTTCGTGTTGCCCTGGCGGCCGGGGCTGCGGCCGCGCTGGATGATCCATTTGGGCCTGAAACTCTATGATCTGCTGGGCTCGGCCGAGCTCAAGAACAGCCGCAGGGTCGATCTCCGCGAGCGTCCCTGGGGCGCGGGGCTCGCCTCACGCTTCACCCAGGGTTTCGTCTATTCCGATGGCTGGGTCGACGACGCGCGCCTGGTGATCCTCACCTTGCGCGCGGCGGGCACGCTGGGCGCCGTCGTCGAGCCGCACACCGAGATCGTCGCCGCGGCCCGCGAGGGCGCGCATTGGCGAATCTCGCTTCAGGGCGCCGATAGCGGACGAAAGACGCAGATCGCCGCCCGCGCCGTCATCAACGTCGCCGGCCCCTGGGCCGAGACGGTCGCAACGGACATTTTCGGGCTCGAATTCGACGGCGGCCTGCGGCTCGTCCAGGGCAGCCACATCGTGGTGCCGCGCGTGCATGACGGCGATCATGCGTTGATCCTTCAGAACCCCGACGAGCGGGTCATCTTCATCCTGCCCTTCGAGCGCGACTTCTCGATGATCGGGACGACCGAGGTGACGCTCGACGACATGGATGCGCCGCCGACCGCGGGCGCGGAGGAAATCGACTATCTCTGCCGAACGGCGAGCGAGTATCTGGAAAAGCCGATCGCGCCGGACGACGTTCGTTGGTCCTTCGCCGGGGTGCGCCCGCTCTTCGACGACGGCAGTACCCAGGCCAAGGCCGTATCGCGCGATTACAAGCTCTTCGTCGACGGCGATCCGCCGGGCGTAGCACCCGTGGTCACGGTCTTCGGGGGCAAGCTCACCACCCACCGCAAGCTCGCCGAGAAGGTGGTGAACCGGATCATTCCCTGGTTTCCCAAGCGGGGCGGGCCCTGGACCGACACCGCCATCCTGCCCGGCGGCGACATGCCCGAGCACGATTTCGCGCTCTATCTGGCTGGGCTCGCACGGATCTGCGAATGGCTGCCGGAGGATCACCTCTACGGTATCGTGCGCCGCCACGGCAGCTTGACACCGGCGCTGCTTGAGGGCGCGGGCGCGCTGCGGGACATGGGCCGGCACTTCGGTGCCGGGCTCTACGAACGCGAGCTCGCCTGGTTCATGGAGAAGGAATGGGCGCGCAGCGCCGATGACGTTCTGTGGCGGCGCACCAAGATCGGATTGCATTTGGGCGAAGACGAGCGCGAGGCGGTTGCCGACTGGCTTGCTCGTGTCGTCTAGTTTAAGCCGTCTTTGACGGTCTACTAGGCGGTCTACTAGTGGAAATCGCGCGAGGGATAGCTCCGCCGGTGGCGGATCTTCGTCATCTCCAGCACCTTCGGGTCGACGCCGGGCCGCTTGACCTCGTCGGCGCGCGCCATCGCCGCCTCGGTGCTCTCATCCATCGCGTGGTTGGCCTCGCTCAGCGTCAGCAGGAGCGGCGTTAAGTCCTCCAGCGTCTCGGCGACGATATGGATCACGAGGCCCTCGCGCTGGAGCCGGCCCGTCACCTTCATCAGCCGTGCGCCGAGCACGATGCGGCGCGAGCGCTCGAAGACCGGCGGCCAGACGATCACGTTGGCGATGCCGGTCTCGTCCTCCAGCGTGGCGAAGATCACCCCCTTGGCGCTGCCCGGCCGCTGGCGCACCAGCACGAGGCCGCAAACGGTGATCCGCCGCCCGGGCGCGATCTCGGGCAGGCGCTCGTTCGGGGTGATGCCTTGGCCGGCAAGCTGGTCGCGCAGGAAGCTGACGGGATGCGCCTTCAGCGACAGCCGCAGGGCCGCATAATCGTCGACCACCTGCTCGCCGAGGCTGATCTTGGGCAGGCGCACGGGCGGGTCGTTCGCCTGTTCCTCCTCCTGCGCCGCGGCGAAGAGGGGCAGGGGCTCGGGCCCCAGGATCTTCACCGCCCATAAAGCCTCGCGCCGGTCGAGCCCCTGCGAGGTGAAGGCGTCGGCGCGCGCCAGGCGCTCCAGCACCGCCGGCGGCAGCCGCGCCCGCCGCCATAATGTCAGCGGATCCGGGTACCCGTTGCTGCGCGCGGCGACCAGCATCTCCGCATAATGCTCTCGCATGCCCTTGATCTGCCGAAACCCCAGCCGCAGTGCGAAGGAGGTGTCGCCGTGCACCCCCTCACCCTCCCACGGCCTGGCGGCCGCGGGTCCCTCTCTCTCCCCCGAGGGGAGAGGGGAAAGGGTACGCGCGCTCTGACCCCCTCTCCCCTGGGGGGAGAGGGCTGGGGTGAGGGGGTGGCCGTTCCGTTCGGTGGGGTTGGTGGGGCGGCCATCGAATGGAACGGGTTCTAGAGTACAGTCCCAGTCGCTCGCATTCACGTCGACCGGCAGCACGCGCACCTCATGCTCGCGGGCGTCGCGCACGATCTGGGCGGGGGCGTAGAAGCCCATCGGCTGGCTGTTGAGGAGCGCCGCCGCGAAGGCCGCCGGGTAATGGCATTTGAGCCAGGCCGAGACGTAGACGAGCAAGGAAAAGCTCGCCGAGTGGCTTTCGGGAAAGCCGTAATCGCCGAAGCCCTCGATCTGGCGGAAACAGCGCTCGGCGAAGTCGGGCTCGTAGCCGCGCTCGATCATGCCGTCGATCATCTTGTCGCGGAAGCCGTGGATCTGGCCGGTCTTGCGGAAGGTCGCCATGGCGCGGCGGAGCCCGTCGGCCTCGCTCGGCGTGAAGCCCGCGGCGACGATGGCGATGCGCATCGCCTGCTCCTGGAAGAGCGGCACGCCGAGCGTCTTGCCGAGCACCTGGCGCAGCTCTTCGGACGGAAACTCGACCCGCTCCTCGCCGTTCCGGCGCCGCAGATAGGGATGCACCATGTCGCCCTGGATCGGCCCCGGCCGCACGATCGCCACCTCGATCACGAGATCGTAGAAGCTGCGCGGCTTCAGGCGCGGCAGCATCGACATCTGGGCCCGGCTCTCGACCTGGAAGACGCCGATCGAATCCGCCTTGCACAGCATGTCGTAGACCGCCGGGTCCTCCGCCGGCACGCTTTCCAGGCTGAGGCGCCGGCCGTAATGCTTTTCGATCAGATCGAAGCCCTTGCGGATGCAGGTCAGCATGCCGAGCCCGAGCACGTCGATCTTCAGCATGCCGAGCGCGTCGAGGTCGTCCTTGTCCCATTCGATGAAGGTGCGGTCGGGCATGGCGCCGTTCTCGATCGGCACGACTTCGGAGAGCACGCCCTTGGTGATGACGAAGCCGCCGACATGCTGGGAGAGGTGGCGGGGAAAGCCGATGATCTCGCGCGCGAGTTCCGCCGCCGTCATCATCGTGGGGTCGGCCGGATCGAGCCCCGCCTCGCGGATCGCGCGCGCCTCGATACCGTCGCTCGACCAGCCCCAGACCGTGCCCGCGAGCGCGCCCACCGCATCCTCGGAAAGCCCCATCGCCTTGCCGACCTCGCGGATCGCGCTGCGCGCGCGGTAGGTGATCACGGTCGCCGCAATGCCGGCCCGGTCGCGGCCGTACTTCTCATATATGTATTGGATCACCTCCTCGCGGCGCTCGTGCTCGAAGTCGACGTCGATGTCGGGCGGCTCGTTGCGCTCGGCCGAGACGAAACGCTCGAACAGCAGCTCGACCCGACCCGGATCGACCGCGGTGATGCCGAGCACATAACAGACGGCGGAGTTCGCCGCCGAGCCGCGGCCCTGGCAGAGGATGTCCTCCGAGCGGGCGAAGCGCACGATGTCGTGGACGGTGAGGAAGTAGGGCGCGTAGTTGAGCTGGCCGATCAGCTCGAGCTCGTGGGCAAGCGCCGTGCGGACCTTGTCGGGCACGCCGTCCGGATAGCAGCGTTGCGCGCCGATCCAGGTGAGCCGCTCGAGCTCCTGTTGCGGCGTGCGGCCGTCGGGCACGGGGTCGACCGGGTATTCGTAGCGCAACTCGTCGAGGCTGAAGGTGCAGCGCTCGGCGATCTCCACCGTGCGCGCGAGCGCCTCCGGATAGCGCTGGAAGAGCCGTGCCATCGCCTCGGGCGTCTTCAGGTGCCGTTCGGCATTGGCATCCAGCAACACGCCCGCCTCACCGATCGTGCAGTGCTCGCGGATGCAGGTCACGACATCCTGCAGCGCCCGCCGTTCCGGCACGTGATAATGCACGTCGTTGACGGAGACGGCCTCAAGGCCGTGCGTCTCCGCAAAGGTCGCGAGCCGGACAAGGCGGCGCGTATCGTCGCCCCGGTAGAGCGCGGCGACGGCAAGGTAGACGTCCGATCCATCCAGGGCCTTCAGATCGGCAAGCCGTTCGGCGAAAGCCTCGTCCGGCGCGGCGGGGGGCAGGGCGACGAAGATATGCCCGGCACCGTGGTCCAACAGATCATCGAATCCGATCGCGCACTCGCCCTTCTTGGTGCGCAGCTTGCCGAGGGTCAGCAGGTGCGCGAGCCGGCCATAGGCGGCGCGGTCGCAAGGAAAGGCGAGCGTCTCGAACCCGTCTTCCAACACCAGCCGCGCGCCGACGACGAGGCGGATGCCCTCGCGCTTGGCCGCGATATGCGCACGCACCACCCCGGCCAGCGTGTTGCGGTCGGCCACGGCGATCGCGTGGTGCCCGAGCCGCGCCGCCGTCTCGACCAGCTCTTCGGGATGCGAGCCGCCGCGCAGGAAGCTGAAATTGGTCGTCACCGCGAGCTCGGCGTAAGCGGGAGGTGGGACGACGAGGTGCATGTGGGGTCTACGCACTACCTATCCACTATTTGCAGGGGCGGGTTTCAAACCCGCCCCTGCAATTATTTTTTGTGTTCGCGTGTTTCATCATCCGAACTGTCCATGCAGGTACCAGGCTCCGTCGGCGTCCTCAGGCTCCA
Organism: uncultured Alphaproteobacteria bacterium; assembly: GCA_964494065.1. GTDB lineage: Bacteria > Pseudomonadota > Alphaproteobacteria > JAPULJ01 > JAPULJ01 > DATKZM01. Next base: position 10,733 of record CAZBRE010000078.1, on the reverse strand, counting down.
CCTCCGCCTCGCGGAACAACCAGAAGCGCCGGCCGGCGCGGTCCTCGACGCGGTAGTAGTCGCGCGCGGGGGAGGGCGGTTTGTTCAATTCCAGCCACCATTCGGGGGCGATCCGTTCCGGGCCTTCGGCGCGCACGATCTCGTGGGCAAACTTGCGCCAGCGGAAGCCGGCGGGTCGTGACGCCGCCCCCGTTATCGGGCCCGTCACTTTGACCGGCTCGGGTCGGGGAAGCAGGCGGAGCGGGCGGGGCGGCAGGTGCTGCGGCGCGGCGCTCGCGGGCGGCGGGCCGTCGAGCACGGCGTGCCGAAGCGCGGCGCGTTCGGGCCAGTGGCTTTCGCGTAAGCGCAATACGCGCGCAGTGTCCGCGCCCAGCCGGCCGGCGAGGCGGTCGGTGAGGGCGGCAAGCTCGGGGTCGCGTGAGGTCGTCAGAGCCAGCATGCCGTCATTAGGCGTCGGGCCCGCGCCGATCCCCCTACCAATCCCCGTGCCGATCCCCGCATTGATCCGGGCCATCGCCCGCTGCCCGGCCTCGAACGCCGCCACCGCCGGAAAGGCGAGCGCCGCGACCTCGACGCCGCTATGCCCGTCGGGGCCGGCCGGATCCAGGTATTCGAGCTTGGGGGCGAGCAGGCGCATCATATGCCGGGGATCGCGGCTCGGCCGGCTGGCGCCGGCGCGGACGGCGTCATGGCTGCCGTCGGACCTGTGGATGGTGAATTCGATCCGCCGCGCCCCCAGATGCGCCGCCTCGAGACGGGCGCAGAGCACGGCGAGCAGCCGATCGAGGGCTGCTTCGATATCCCTTGGCAGGCCGACCGGCTCGGGAAAGGCGAGGCGGGCGCTGAAAGGGGCGGCCGGCCGCCGCGGCGAGAGCGGCTCGTCGAGCGTCCCCAGCGCCTGATCGAGGCGCTTACGGACCTCGCTGCCGAGCCGCGCGGTGAGCGGCGCCGAGGGCAGATCGTAGAGCGCGCCGATGCGCCGCAGGCCCAGCCGGTCGAGCGTGTCCACGCTCTCCGGCGACAAACGCAACGCCGCGACCGGCAGGCCGGCGAGCGCTTGCCTGGCGCGGCCCGGCGGCAGGACCGGGTCGCCGTCATCGCCGAACCGCGCCCAGGCCCAGGCCGCGCCCGCCGTGTCGGCGAGCGCCGCGCGAGCCGCAAAGCCGAGCGCCCGCAGGCGCGTAATCAGATCGTCGAGCAGCGCCGCCTCGCCGCCGAAGAGATGGGCGCAGCCGCTGACGTCGAGCCAGAGCCCGCCGCTGCCCGGCGGCGTTCCGGCCTCGACCGCGGCCCAGGGCGTATAGCGTCCGCACCACGCGGCGAGCCCATCGAGCGTCTTCGCGTCGCCCGCCGGATCGGCCTCGTGCACGTCGATCCCCGGCACCAGCGCCCGCGCATCGGCGAGCGGCATGGCGGGTGCTACGCCGAGCGCGCGCGCGGCCGCATTGGCGCCGGCCACAACGAGCCGCCCGCGCTCGCCCGCGACGATGACCCGCGGGGCTTCGCTGTCCGCGTCAGGCGGCTTTGTGCCGGTGCGCCGCGCGATCCGGTCGGTCGCGAGCGTCGGCAGCCACAGCGAGACGATACGTTTCATGGTTCCACTCGATCAACCAGCGTCGCGGGCGCCCGCCACGGGCGCGCACCAGATCGAGCCGCCAGCGCGCCGACCCGACTGTTTCTCCGATCGTGTCCCCCGCCGTTTCGCCATCGTGTCCGTCCGGAACGCTCGGCGCCGCGGCGACCCGCCAGCGCGTAACCGCGGCGCTCGCGGGCAGGGGATCGCGCGCGGGCTGGAGGAGGAGGGGGGTGACCCCGCTTTCATTCGCGGCGAGCTGCAGGCGCCGGCTCTGGGCGAAATCGGGCTCGGCCCCCTCGGCGAGCACGGCGGCCAGCGCCGGACAGCGCACCCCTTCCTCCAGTGCCCACAACGCATCGGCCGGCCGCCGCGCGTGCACGACCGTCACCTGCGACGGGTCGAGTCCGAAGCCCGGCAGCGCCGGCGCGTAAGGGCCCTCGTCGGGTGCGATCCAGAGCACCGGCCGGCTTTCCTCGGCGAGCAGACCGAGCAGCACAGCAGCGAAGCTTTGCGCCGCCAGATCGCGCTCGGCCACGCCGCCGATCTCGTGCAGCGCCCCCCGCGGCAGCCCGCCCCAGGGCAGGGCGCCGTCGATCTCCGCAACGCCGAGGGGGCAGGCGGCCTGCACCACCCCGTCGCCGCGCTCGATCCGCGCGATCCGGGCGCGCAGCCGCGCCAGCCGCGCTCGTTGCTCAGGCTGTTCTGGGCCAGCTTTGTCGCGCTGGCGTATGGGCCCTGGAGGATGCATGGAACCCGACTCTACCCGTTATTGTTCTTGATTTGTTCTAACTCTTGCGGGCCGTTCTGTCAAGGCATCCGCCGCCCTCAAACCACGTACCGGCAGCCTTCCGCCATGCCCATGATCCGGCCCACGGTCGGGGCCGCAAAATGCGCCGGCAGCACCAGGATGTCCTCATCCGCATGGCCCTCCACGAAGCGCGTCCGTGTTGCCGCCGACATCTCAAGGTTCCAGCAGAAGCGGCTGTTCCAGTCCGGCCGGCGGCACTGCACGGGGTGGTGGAGGAGGTCGCCCGAGAAGACGGCCTTCTTGCCCCCGGCCTCCACCCGCACGCAGACATGGCCCGGCGAATGCCCCGGCGTCGGCTCGAGCCAAACCGTGTCGTCGATCCCGAAATCACCGGTCACGATCTCGGCCTGTCCCGCTTCGACCACGGGCAGCACGCTGTCCTCGAAGAAGCCGTCGGACGATCCGGCGCCACCCGTCACATAGTCGCCGTGAGCGACCCAGTGATCGTATTCCTGCTTGTGGAAGATGTATCTCGCATTCGGGAAAGTCGGCACCCAACGGCCGTCGAGCAGCCGGGTGTTCCAGCCCACGTGATCGACATGCAGATGGGTGCACATGACGTAGTCGACCGCCTCCGGCGCCACGCCTGCTTCGGCCAGCCTGGCCAGGAAAGGCGTGTCCTGCATATGCCAAGCCTTGGTCGACGGCCGCGGCTTGTGGTTGCCGACGCAGGTATCGATCAGGATCATGTGCCGCGGCGTGCGCAGGATGAAGGTGTGAACGCTCTGGATGAAGCGGCCACTGGCCGGATCAAAGAAATGCGGCTCCAGCCAGTCGCCCAGCGCCGCGATCGTCTCCACATCCGCTTCGGGCAGAAGGAATGCCGGCGGGAAGCCCAGCCCCTCGGCCTCGACCACGCGGTCGATGGTGATCTCCCCCAAGGCGAGCGTATCCATGCGTACCGCGCTCCCGAAGCCGGCTCAGTTGCGTTTCAGGATTTGGATGGCCCAAGCCGCGAAGAACAGCCCAACCACGGCGTCGCTGCCGGCTACACCCCACTTGCCGCCCAGATCATAAAACATGCGATCTACCAGGGCGTACCGGGTGATGCCGAAGCTGATCGGGCTGCCGGTCAGCTCGAGCGATTGGATACGAAAGAAATCATGGACGCCGTAGGCGAACGCACCCAGGGACAGGACTGTCAGTATGACAACTTTCCACATGTCGCCCGCAAGCTGCCCGCTGGACGCCGGCAAGATGTGTGCGTCCGAATTGCACCGTGACAACCTAGGCCAATCGTAAGCGCTCGATCAACCGGACGCATTGAGCGCACATTGCCCCTCGGATATTGTCCCTGCCAATGAACATCGACGGCACCCCATACCGAACAATCTGGGTCGGCGACGACAATTGGTCGGTCGAGATCATCGACCAGACGAAATTGCCCCACGCCTTTGAGACCGCTCGCTTGAAATCGCCCGAGGACGCCGCCTACGCGATCGAGAGCATGCAGGTGAGGGGGGCGCCGCTAATCGGCGCCACGGCGGCATACGGCGTCGCTCTGGCGATGCGCGATAACCAATCCGACGACGCATTGGACGGCGTCTGCGCCCGATTGCTGAAAACCCGGCCCACGGCGGTCAATCTGCGCTGGGCGATCGACACAATGCGCGATGCCTTGCGCAATCGAAAGCGCGAGGAGCGGGTCGCGGCCGCATATGCGACAGCGGCGGAGATTTGTAACGATGATGTTGCCACCTGCCGCGCCATCGGCGAGCACGGCGCGCAATTGATTCGCGACGCCTGGGCCGCGGCGAACAATGCGCGGCCGGTCAATATCCTCACCCATTGCAACGCCGGCTGGCTCGCCACGGTCGATTGGGGCACGGCGCTGGCGCCCATTTACCTCGCTCATGACGAGGGCGTGCCTGTCCATGTCTGGGTCGACGAGACCCGCCCGCGCAACCAGGGTGCCGCGCTCACCGCCTGGGAGCTCGGCAAGCACGGGGTCGATCACACCGTCATCGTCGACAATGTCGGCGGCCATCTGATGCAGCATGGGAAAGTCGATCTCTGCATCACCGGCACCGACCGCACGACGGCCACCGGCGACGTCTGCAACAAGATCGGCACCTATCTGAAGGCGCTCGCCGCGCACGATAACGGCGTGCCGTTCTATGTCGGCCTGCCGCACAGCACCATCGACTGGACCATCGAGGACGGCGTCGCCGAGATCCCGATCGAGGAGCGCGATCCCACGGAGGTCACCGACTTGAACGGCCGCACGCCGGACGACGCGGTCACGGCCGTCCGCATCACGCCCGAGACGAGCAAGGCGGCGAACTACGCCTTTGATGTCACACCCGCCCGTCTCGTCACCGGCCTCATCACCGAGCGCGGCATCTGCCCGGCGAGCCGCGAGGGTCTCTTGGGCCTCTACCCCGAACGCGCCGCCGAGTAACGCGACACTACCCGGTCTTCGTTGCCCGACCTATTGTCCTCCAATTGCCAGGGGAAGGTTGCGATGAGTGAGAGCGAACGCAGATCGGGCTATGAGGACAATCCCGATTTCAAGATTGTCTTCGAGCCGAGCCCGCGCCGCGTGCGGGTGATGGCGGGCGGCGAGACCATTGCCGACTCGACCGAGATGCGCCTGCTCCACGAGCCGGGCCATCTGCCGATCTACTACTTTCCGCGCGGTGACGTCCGCATGGATCTGCTGCAGGAAAGCGACCATGAGACCCACTGCCCCTGGAAGGGTGTGGCGCGTTATTGGAGCGTCATCGCCGGGAACAAGACGATCGAGACTGTGGCCTGGAGCTATGAGCACCCCTATCCCCAGGTCGCCGAGATCGCCGGCTACATATCCTTCACCTGGTCGAAGATGGATCATTGGTACGAGGAGGACGAGGAGGTCTTCGTTCACGCCCGTGATCCCTACAAGCGCGTCGATGTGATCGAGAGTTCGCGGCCCGTCGAGGTCATCCTCGGCGGCGAGACCGTCGCCTCGACGACCCGCGCGCGCTTCCTCTTCGAGACCGGCCTGCCGACGCGCTATTACATCCCGCGCGACGACGTGCGGAGCGAGCTGCTCGAGCCGTCGGATCAGAGCACCCAATGTCCTTACAAGGGCATCGCCGCCTATCATTCGGTGCGCGTCGGGGAGAAGCTCTTCGAGGACATCGTCTGGTACTACTCCGATCCCATCGTCGAATGCCCGCGCATCAAGGACTACCTCTGCTTCTTCAACGAGCATGTCGACGCGATCCTGGTCGACGGCAAGGAGACGCCGCGGCCGGAGACCCATTAGACCAAGCGCTACCCGCAATCGCCGATGCTCGATCACATGTGAGTGTTGCCCGATTGGCGGCCGCGCCCATTGCCGCTAGGCTTCGACGGGCGGACGGATCGCGCTCGGGAGAAACGAATGGTCGCACGCAGCCTTGATCGGCGGATCGCAGGGGTGCTCTCCGGCGTGCTGGCCGTGCTGCTTTTGTTGCAAGCCTCGCCAAGCCGCGCGGAGCAGGTCGATCTCGAGCTCGTCTTCGCCGTCGACGGATCGGGCTCGATCGACGAGAACGAGTTCAAGTTCCAGCGCCAAGGCTACGCCGCCGCGATCACCGACAAGCAGGTTCTGGGCGCCATCACCTCGGGCGCGCATCGCAAGGTCGCGATGGCCTTCGTCGAATGGGGCGGCGAGGGTTCGGTCCACACCATCGTTGACTGGGCGGTGATCTACGACGCGGCCTCGGCCAAGGCTTTCGCCGGCCGTCTCCTGCGCGCCCCGCGCCAGGCCTTCGGCTACAACTCGATCAGCGGCGCCATCCTGCACGCCACCGCGATGATGCGGACGAACAAGTATGACGGCAAACGCCAGGTCATCGACGTTTCCGGCGACGGACCCCAGATCGGCGGCCCGCCCCTGCCGCCGGCCCGCGCGCTTGCCCTCGCGCAAGGCATTACCATCAACGGCCTGGTCGTCGCCTTCCGGGGTGGGGTGGTCGGCGGGGGCGGCGGCGAGGCCTTGGCCGCGCACTACCGGCGCGACGTGATCGGCGGCCGCGGCGCCTTCGTCATCATCGCCGACCGCAAGGAGTACTTCGCCGAGGCGATTCTGCATAAGATGGTACGCGAGATCGCGGGCCGTCCGCCGCTCCTTCAGTCGGCGCGAAAACCTGAGAAATTCAAGATTTTTCAATCATTAATAACGAATCGTTAAAATCAAAACTCAAGATAAGCCCGTCAAAACCCTGAGATAATTGCCGGGGATGATTCCCGGCCTGGCGCCCGTATCACTCATGCCGCAGGAGCCTAACCGTTCTCGCGGCAGGAGGTTGGACCAATATTGCGATCAGGGGACGCATGGCGGGCGACCAGCTGAATGCCCTGCCCAGGGGCTACGAAACACATGGCTACCGGATCGAGGACGTGCTCGGCTCCGGCGGCTTCGGCATCACCTATCGGGCGCGCGAGACGAGCATCGGGCGCACGGTGGCGGTCAAGGAATACCTGCCCGCCGGCGTGGCGCTGCGGGGTAAGGATTCCGCGACGGTTCTGCCGATCAGCTCCGACGACAAGCCCACCTTCGAATGGGGCCTCGACCGCTTTCGCACCGAGGCACAGACCCTCGTTCCCTTCCGCCATCCGAACATCGTGAAGGTGCTGCGCTTCTTCGAGGCGAACGGCACCGCCTACATGGTGATGGACTACGAGGAGGGCGAAAGCCTCGAATGCATCCTGGAACGCGAGGGCGCGCTCGACGAGACGCGTATCAAACGCTTCCTCGAGCCACTGCTCGAAGGGCTCGCCGAAGTCCATGCGCTTGGCTTCCTCCACCGCGACATCAAGCCCGACAACATCTATCTGCGCAACGACGGCCAGCCGGTGCTGCTCGACTTCGGCGCCGCGCGCCAGGCACTGGGCGTGCGCAGCCACAGCTTGACCGCCATCGTCACCTCGGGCTACGCCCCCTACGAGCAGTACGAGTCGGACGGCGACCAGGGCCCCTGGACCGACATCTACGCAATGGGCGCAGTGCTCTACACGGCGATCGGCGGCGACGTGCCGCCGGAGTCGACCATGCGCCTCTCGGCCTATGCGCGCGAGCGCGGCGATCCGATGATCCCGGCGACGACGCTCGGCCACGGCCAGTACTCGATCACCTTCCTGGAAGCGATCGACGGTGCGCTGCGCATCTTGGAGCACGACCGTCCGCAGACCGTCCACGAATGGCAGCAGTGGCTGTCGAGCGGCCTGCCGGTCAGCGCGCCCGATCCCGAACCGGATCCTGAACCCGAAGTTGTTGCGGAACCGGCAAGGACGCTCGTCACCCTCGACACCTATCGCCCGGTGCCGCCGCGGCCCAAGAGCAATGCCAGGCGCATTGCCGCCCTGGCCGCGCTATCGGTTCTCCTGGCCTCGGGCGTCGCCAGCGGCGGCTATTACGCCTACGGCTCGTTACGTGACACCTACGCCGACTATGAGCGGACGATCGCCCGGGAACGCGCCGCCGCACAGGCCGCCCGCGGCGAAGCCGAAGCGCTCGCAAAGCGTCGCGCGGCGGAGGAAGCCGAGCGCAAGCGCGTCGCCGCGCTGGAAGCCAAGCAACGTGCAGAAACCGAGAAACGCCGTCTCGAGGCCGAAGCGCGTCGCAAGGAGCAGGAAGCCAAACGCGCGGCCGAAGCCAAGAAACAGGTCGAGGCCGAGCGCCGCCGATCGGCGCTCGCCCGCCGCGAGGCCGAGAAGGAACGCCGCCGCGCGTCCATCGAGGCGCGCAGGCGCGCGGCGACGGAAGCCACCCGCGTGCTCGAGGACCGCCAACGCCGCCAAATCGCCGCCGCGCGCCGCAAGGCGCTCGAGGAGCTTCGCCGCAAGCAGCGCGCCGAGCGCCAGAAATTCGAAAGCGAGCTCAAGAAGGAGCGCGAGGCCCGCGAGCGCGCCGAGGCCGCCTTGCGCAAGTTCCGTGCCGAGCAAAGGAAACGCGAGATTGCCGAGCGCACCGAACGCGCGCGGGCGCGGCGCCTCCAGCAGGTCACCAAAGTCCGGACCCCGCCCGGCAGCAGCAAGCTGGGCGAAAAGCGGCGCACCCAGATCAGCACCGGAAACGGCGATAGCGTTGGAAAGAGTGGCGGCAACGGGCAGGGCCGTGAGCCCTCAACGCGCACCCCGCCGCGCCGCTACGCCGAGGCCGGCAATCCCTGGCGGCGAAACGACGGCTATCCCCAGGTGGCGCGCGCCGGGGTGGCGCGCCTGATCGGCCGCTGGTGCGGGCCGCGGGGCGCCATCCGCTTCACCCGCTCGCACATGGTCGCGCGGCGCTACGACAACGGCGAGGTCGGGCGGTATCAGCTCGCCGGCTATCACGTCGGCCCACGCTCGATCGTCGTGCAGTATCTCATGCCCGACGGCATGCACCGGCTCGCCTTCGGCCGCTTCTCGCTCAGCGGGCGGCGCATGATCGAGCTCGCGGGGAAGCAACCCGGCGACCGTTGGCGCCGCATCGGCGCGCCCTGGCATCGGTGCTGAGGGGCGCAGCGAAGTCCTGGCATCCCAGTTTCGCGCTTTCCGATTGGCCCACCGCTCGACCGATGACGGCGCGCCGTGCACCCGACGCGTGCAGTTTGCTTGCCCGGCCGATCGTCGGCAGAGACACCGTACCGTCCGCATCGAAATCGTCATGCCTCGCGTGCAATAAGGGCTCCCTTGTGCAACTATGGGGTCCGATCTCCTGCGCCCATGAGCAGAGCGGACGAGGAACAGGTGAATCTTGCCAAGCCCATCGAATGGAGCAGCGCCTTCGCGGTCGGTGTGGATAGGCTCGATGCCGATCACCGCGGATTGGTGGCCGCACTCAATAAATTTCACCAATCCCGCCAAAGCGAAGGCTCGGTGGAGAGCCTCAGGGCGATCGTCGACGAAATCATAGCGTTGTCGAAGGCTCACTTCGAAAGGGAGGAGCAATTCCTGAGCGATGTCGGGCTGTTGGACAAACTTCACAAAGAGGACCACGAACAGAATATGGCCCTGTTGGTCGAAGCCCGCATAAGCCTGCTCGACGGACTTGAAGAGAGCCTCTACGACAAGGTCTACGTCCAGTTGGCGAACGCGTTCGTTCGGCATGTCGTCGGCATGGACAGCAGCATCAAAGCCTATTTCGACAATCGAAATCCGTAGCTCAAGTCAACCGTTGAGGTCGGGCAAGAACCGTCGCAGTTCCGAGATTGCTATGGAGCCATCGTCAACATCGTCGAGACGCCGGTCTGAAGACCTGGTTCCGTGGTCCGACGAATACAGCGTCGGCGTGCGGATCATCGACACGGACCACAAGAACCTGTTCGAGATCATCAACACGCTGCACGCCGGCATTCGGCGGGGACTGGGCGGTCGCGAGCTGGACATTGCCATGGCCGGACTGACGCGCTACGTGGACGAACATTTCGAGCGCGAAGAAAACCTGATGAAGGAATACCACTATCCGGGGCTCGCCAACCACCGGGAGGTCCACCAGAACCTGATACGGACCGTCTACGCCATGCGGAAGGTCCAGACGTCGCAGCCGGCCGCCATCGATCTGAAGAAGCTGATGAAGTTCCTAGGCGATTGGTTGGTCAACCACGTCGTCAAGACCGACGTGAAATACGTTCCTTACCTACGCGGCGAAGTGCCCCAGTCCGGTGGTCCCGACGACGGCGCGCCGGGCGAAGATGCCGCCGGCGTGGGGGACGAGACGGCGGGTGCGTTGACGTCGGTCACGGTCCAGGTTCCAGCCGGGCGCGCGGAGGTGCTGAAACGCTGCGCACTGCTTCTGCGCCGCGGCGGCGACGAAGCGCAGGCGATCAGCGACGTCACCGACCCGATCTCCAGCATGACATTGGACGAAGCAAAACAGATATGCTCGTCCGTGCTGAAATAGTGGTGGGGCCTCGGCGGCCCGGCCGGCCGGGCCGGAAGATGCCCTGGCGGTAGCGCATCGAAAAAGGGGCCGGACCGCTGTGGTCTGGCCCCTTCTCAAATTGGCTCCGGCGGCAGGACTCGAACCTGCGACCCAGCGGTTAACAGCCGCTTGCTCTACCAACTGAGCTACGCCGGATCAGGAAACCCGTGAACCCACGGACCTATGAACCCACGAACCCGTGAACCCACGAAACTATGAACCGCGGTTAGATAATATGGAGGCGGGCAGGGTGCAACCGGTAGGATTAGCAATTCCCTAATTCTATTCGGCCGCCGCCTTGGTCTCGGTGCTCGTCTCGGCGTCGCGCGCGCTCTTGTCCACGTTCTTGTCGTTCCCCTTCCCGCGGCGCTTGCGCGGGCGGATCACCTCGGTGGCGAGGCCCAGCTTCTCCAACACCCACACATGCATCCAGGTGAGGTCGAGCTCCCACCAGCGATGGCCGTGGCGCGCGCTCT
>CAZBRE010000077.1:0-19763 GCA_964494065.1 uncultured Alphaproteobacteria bacterium | reverse complement strand
GTTACGAGGTCAAGGCGCGGTTCAATTCGGTCGAAGGCTTGCAGGAAGGCGGCGACGTCCGCATCGGCGGCGTCAAGGTCGGCAGCGTGACGGGACAGTCGCTGGATACCAAGAATTACCAGGCCGTCGTCACCCTGACCCTCAAGCCGCAAGTGAAACTGCCGACGGACTCGATCGCATCGGTGACCGGCGATAGCCTGTTGGGCGGTAAGTACATCAAGATCGAGCCGGGCAGCGCGAAGAACATGATCCCGCCCGGCGGCGAGGTGAAAAAGACCAAGGACGCGCTTGTTCTGGAACAGGTGCTGGGCCGGATGATCTTCCTCCTCACCGAAGAAAACAAAACCCCCAAACGCTGAGCGGATTGACATGACAGACACTGGACAGCGCTGGGACCCCGAGCGCTACGCACGGACCGCGCGCTTTGTTGCGGACTATGGGGCGCCGGTTCTGGAGCGGCTCGCCCCGCAGCCCGGCGAGCGGATCCTCGATGTCGGGTGCGGCGACGGTGCGCTGACCATCGAGATCGAGCGCGCCGGCGCTTCGGTGGTTGGGGTCGATGCAAGTGACGAGCAGATCGGCGCCACCAAGGCGCTCGGTCTCGATGCGCGGGTGATGAGCGGCGATGCCTTGACGTTCGAAGGTGAGTTCGACGCCGTGTTCACCAACGCAGCCCTGCATTGGATCAAGGACGCGCCGGCCGTCATTGCCGGCGTCCGCCGTGCCCTCAAGCCGGGCGGCCGATTCGTCGGCGAGATGGGCGGGGCGGACAATGTCGCCAGCGTACGGGATGCGTTGAACGAGGCCCTGAAAGCGCGCGGCATCGATCCGGCGCCCCTCAACCCCTGGTTCTTTCCCGATGAGGCCGAATACAGCCGGTTGTTGGAAGAGGGTGGATTCGATGTCGTGGCGATCGAACGGTTCAGCAGGCCAACCCCGCTTCCGGGCCCTCTGGAAGACTGGCTCGACACTTTCGGCGAAACCTTCCTGAAGGCCCTGCCGGAGGCCGAGCAGGCTCGTGTGAAAGCCGAAATCGCCCAGAAACTGCGCCCGACGCTGTGCGACGAGGATGGCAAATGGACGCTCGACTACGTCCGCTTGCGCTTCGAGGCGCGATTGAAGCCCGCCTGAGTTCGGACCGGCGAGGTCTTGCTAAGGCCACATTGGGCCCATAAGTCAGCCTAAGATGTTGGGAATATAGTTGATCCCGCTACGGGCATTGCCGCTGCGTTCCAAGGATTTCGTGAGTTTCGTGATGGCGAACACCGACACGACAGAGTTCACACCGCCGGTTTGGCATGACCCCAAGGGCGAGCCGGTCTCATGTGTGGAAAAGATCAAAGTCCTGAACGAGAACCTCGGTGAGATCATGGAGATGTGCCAGGAGGCGCTCGAGGACGCGGTGCTCATGGGCTGCGACGAGGAGCAGTTTCGCGGCGTGATCGATCAGATGGCGAAATCGCTCGTCAATCCATACAAGAAGTAGAGCCTCACAATCAGGACACTCATGCGCGTGCGCATCCTTCGTTTGATTCCCGCGATTGCTCTGGCGTCGCTCCTTGGCGCGAATGCCCCGGCGCTGGCCGAGAATTTGAGGGGGACCGCGGCCGTACTTCAGGCCATGGACAAGGTTACCGCGCGGATATCGAAGCTCGAGGCGCCGATCGGCGAGACGGTCAAGTATGGCGAGCTCGAGATTCAGGTGAAGAGCTGCCGCAAGCGGCCGCCCGAAGAGCCGCCCGAAAGTGCCGCCTTCATCGAGATCTTCGAGACCAAGAAGGGCAAGCGGGAAAAGGTGTTCAGTGGCTGGATGTTCGCCTCGAGCCCGGCACTCTCGGCGATGGAGCATCCGGTCTACGATGTCTGGGTCGTCGATTGCACGATCGGCAAGTCGGCCGCTTCCAAGGGCGCCCAAAAAGCGACGAAAAAGCGTTAACGCCTAGGTGTCGTTTCCCTGGCCGACCATGACGCGCTCGATGTCGTCTTGGCTCATTGGCACGGCGAATTGCCCTTCCACTTCCAATGCGGCCGACAGCAATTGCCGATAGTCGTCGCGCGGGATCTCGATCGCGCCGAACTGCTCTAGATGCTTGGTGATGAATTGCGTGTCGAGCAACGCGTAGCCGCCGCGCCGTAAACGCGCAACCAGATGGACGAGCGCCACCTTGCTCGCATCGCGCTCGCGGCTGAACATGCTTTCGCCGAAGAAGGCCCCGCCCAGCGATACGCCATAGAGCCCGCCGACGAGCTTGCCTTTCAGCCAGCACTCGATCGAATGGGCGTGGCCGAGCCGGGCAAGCTCGGCATAGGCTGCGGCGATCTCATCGTTGATCCAGGAATCGGGTCGGCCGCGCGTGGACTCGGCGCAGGCATCGACAACCTCCTTGAAGGCCGTGTCCGCCGTCATCTCGTAGCGGCCTTGGCGAACCGTCCGCCGCAAGCGCCGCGGCACATGAAAGGCATCGAGCGGAATGACGCCGCGCCATTCCGGATCGATCCAGTAAAGCTCCGGATCGTCGCGACTCTGTGCCATCGGGAAAATGCCCGCAGCATAGGCCCGCAACAAGAGTTCAGGGTTTAGGCGCAGCACAGCTTTCGGGTTCTCGTCATGCCGCCGGGCGGCCGCATCAGCGGTCGACGCCAACGAAGCTTTCTAGCCACTTTATATCGTAATCGCCGTTGATGAAGCTTTGATCGCTGATGATCTGGCCATGCAAGGAGATCGTGGTGTCTATGCCGCCGATGACGAACTCCTCCAGCGCCCGCCGCAGGCGCATCAGGCATTCGTTCCGGTTGGTGCCGTGGACGATCAGCTTGGCGACGAGGCTGTCGTAGTTCGGCGGCACGACGTAGCCGGAATAGAGACCGGAATCGACGCGCACGCCGAGCCCGCCTGGCGGATGGTATTCGGTCACGCGTCCGGGGGAGGGGCGAAACGTCGTCGGGTCCTCGGCGTTGATGCGACATTCGATCGCGTGCCCCTCGAGCTTCACGTCCGACTGGGTCATGCCGAGCGCAGCACCATCGGCGATGCGGATCTGCTCGCGCACGAGGTCGATACCGCTGATCATCTCGGTCACCGGATGCTCGACCTGGAGGCGGGTGTTCATCTCGATGAAATAGAACGCGCCGTCCTCGTAGAGAAACTCCATCGTGCCGGCGCTTTGATAGTTCAGCTCCGCGGTCGCATCGCTGGCGACCTTGCCGATCGCCTCGCGGGCGCTCGCGTTGAGGGCGGGCGACGGAGCCTCTTCCAGGAGCTTCTGGTGCGAACGCTGAAGCGAGCAATCACGCTCGCCCAGATGGACGGCGGCGCCCTTGCCGTCGCCCAACACCTGCACTTCGATGTGGCGGGGCTTGTCGAGGAACTTCTCGATATAGACTTCGTCGTTGCCGAAGGCGGCCTTGGCCTCGGTGCGGGCGAAGGTGAAGGCGTCTTCGAGCTCGCTTTCGTCGCGCGCGACTTTCATGCCCTTGCCGCCACCGCCGCCGGAGGCCTTGATCAGCACGGGATAGCCGACATCCGCCGCTGTTGTCCGCGCTTCCGCAACGGAGGCGACCGGTCCGTCCGATCCCGGGACTACCGGCACGCCAAGGCGGACCATTTCGGCCTTGGCGGCAACCTTGTCGCCCATGACGCGGATATGCTCAGCACTGGGGCCGATGAAGGTGATCCCGTGTTCCTCGACGATGCTCGCGAAGTTCTGGTTTTCCGAAAGGAAGCCGTAGCCCGGATGGATCGCATCCGCGCCCGTGATCATGGCCGCCGAGACGATGGCCGGGATGTTGAGGTAGCTGTCGCGCGCCGAGGGCGGGCCAATGCAGACGCTCTCGTCGGCCAGGCGGACATGCATGGCCTCGGCGTCGGCGGTGGAATGAACCGCGACGGTATGGATGCCCATCTCGCGGCAGGCGCGGTGAATTCTGAGCGCAATCTCACCGCGATTGGCGATCAGGATCTTTTCGAACATGAGGGACGGCGGGTCCGGCGCGCGGGCTATTCGACGACCATCAGGACGTCGCCGAATTCCACCGGCTGTTCATTTGCGATCAGGACGCTTGTGACGGTTCCTGCACGTGGTGCGCGGATTTCGTTGAATGTCTTCATCGCCTCGATCAGCAGCAGCGTCTGACCTTCCGATACGGTATCGCCGATCTTGACGAAATCGCCGGCACCCGGCTCTGGAGCCGTATAGACGGTGCCGACCATCGGCGAGGTGATCGCGCCGGCCGGTGTTGCGTCACCTGCGGACGCAGCAGGCAGGACATCATCGCGTGACGCCCCCCGATCGGCACTGACAGTCGGCATTGCCGCGGGCGCCGCCGCCACCGTAACCCCGCCTTGGCGACTTACCCGGACGCGAAGCGTTCCGGTCTCGTATTCGATCTCGGTCAGCCCGGTTTCGTCGAGCAGGGCCGCCAGATTACGCACCACATCCGCGTTGATATTCGCCTTTGGCATCAGTGTCCGCCTTGGTCTTCCGCGATGAGCCGCGCGATCGCCTCGAGCGCCAGACTGTATCCCAGCCCGCCGAAACCGCAAACCAGTCCGGCCGCAACCTGACTGACATAGGAATGGTGGCGAAACGTTTCACGCGCGAAAATATTGGACAGGTGGACCTCGACGACGGGAAGGTCGCTGGCCTGCAGGGCGTCGAGGATTGCAACCGACGTATGGGTGTAGGCGCCGGCATTGATCACGATCCCGGCCATCGTGCCGCGGGCCTCCTGGATCCAGTCGACCAATTTGCCTTCGGTATTCGATTGGCGAAAATCGAGCGCGAGCCCCAGCGCCCTGGCGCGCGCGCGGGCCTGCTGCTCGATATCAGCGAGGGTCTCGGTCCCGTAGATATCGGGTTCCCGCGTGCCGAGGAGGTTGAGGTTCGGCCCGTTCAGAACGAGGATCTTGGATTTCGCGGCCAACGCCCGTGCCCGATTGTCCGTGGTCCGATCGATGGGCGCGGGTTATAGCATGGCCATTGTTAACATTGTCCACGGGTGACGGCTGCCGCGAACCCAAGATGTCAGAGCAAGGCCTTCAGCCGCCGATGCGGGCGTTGAATTTTTCAAAGTGAGTGCCCATCCTGTGTCCGGGCTTGCGGCGTGGGCGATGAATTTGCGGCTGGAGTGAGTGCCATCATGATTTGGCAGGCGGCAAAGGCGGAAGCGATCGGCGGCCGCAAGGAACAGCAGGACCGGGTCGAGCTCTTCGAATCGCGGGACGGATCGGAGCGGTTGCTGGTACTGGCAGACGGGATGGGCGGCCATTCCGGCGGGGCCATCGCGGCCGACGCGGTGGTCGAGACCGCCCGGTCGCTTTGGCGAAAGCATATTCTGCAGCCGTTGGCACCGGAGCAACTGCTTCGCGAGCTGATGCAATCGGCGCATGCGCGGATCAATGCCGAGGGCGAGAAGAAGGATATTTCGCCGCGCAGCACCGCCGTATTGCTCCACATCACGGACCATCAGGCCAATTGGGCTCATGTCGGCGACAGCCGCCTCTATCGTTTCCGCGGCAGCGATCTGGTGGGCCGGACGCTCGATCACTCGGTCGTCCAAATGCTCGTCGATATGGGCAAGGTGGACGAAGAGGAGATGGCGACCCATCCCGATCAGAACCGCCTGACCCAGAGCCTGGGGGGAGACAGCGATCCCGAGCCTGATCTCGAAAGCGCCCAAGTGGAAATGGGCGATGGGTTCTTACTATGCAGCGACGGGCTTTGGGAGCGGATCACCACCGATGAGATGCTCGAGGCCTTGGGCGCCGATGTCCTCAATGTGGAGGCCAAGCGGCTCGTTGAGCTGGCGGCCGATCGGGGCGGTCCGGACGGCGACAATGTCACCATCGCACTGGCCCGCGCCGCGATGGACAAGACCGGAAAGCGCCGTGGCGGCGGCCTTTTTGGCCTCTTTTCCTCTTAGGGCGGGGCCGCGGTGGTGAGCGGCCGAAGGCGGCATCGGTTTCGAGGCCACATTGGCCAGCCCTTCCCGCGACTTCATCGTGCGCGTTGACCCGGCGGGTTATTCTGCTATCCAACTTGGCAACTGGCCGACCATGGGCCATATGCACTGGCAAGGAGACCGGTATGCGACTGTTCATGGCTCTCTTGAGCGTGGCTGTGCTTACGGTCCTGCACGGTACGGCGCGGGCGGATTTCGACATCAAGAAGGTCGACCGCTCGGTGGTCCGCGTCCAGATGGTGCTCGTCAAGGACGGCAAGATGCGGCCGGCCGGGCACGGCTCGGGTTTCGTCGTGAACGGCGAAGGCTACGTCATTACCAACAACCATGTGGTTTCCCCCGATCGCTCGAAACTGCCGCCTGGCGTAGAGCTGCAGTTCCGGATTCCCGACGGCAGCTTCAAGCGCCTCTTGCCGGTTCAGGTCGTGGCGACGTATCCGAAGCTCGATCTTGCCATCATCAAAGTACAGGGGCTCAGCCGGCCGCCGGCCATGCTTTCTGCCGCGGCGCATGAGGAAACGCCGCAGGTCGGCGACAGGGTTTTCGCGGTCGGTTATCCAGGCGCGGCCGATGCCGGGACCGCTAGCGCCATTCGCTCCACGCTCACAAGCGGCATCGTGGGTAAGACCTTCATGGGCCGCGGCGGCCGAGAGCAAACCGACCGGCCGGTGATCCAGCACGATGCGGGTATCAGCCCCGGCAACTCGGGGGGACCGCTGTTCAACAACTGCAATGAAGTCGTGGGGGTCAACACGTTCGTTGCGACGTCCCGCTTCATTGTGAGCCGCGAGGGCGGGCGCATCGTCGCTCGCGGCGCGGCTGTCTCCGGCGTCTACTATTCGCCGCACGTAACGTCGGTGATCAAGATCCTGCGTGAGAAAGGGATCAGCTTCACCAGCAATTCGTCGATCTGCAAGATCGCCGCGCCCGGTCAGGACCCGATGATCTTCGTCTATATCGGCGTGGCGGTTCTCCTGGCCGCATCGTCCTTGCTGTTGGCTTTGCGCAAGCCGCGCGAGCGGGTGGTCAAGGTCGTCGAAACCTACAGCCAGATGCTACGCCGCAAAGGCCAGGCGCCGACCGACGAGAGCGCGGCGCGGCGTGCCGCCGGCGGATCGCGGCCGACCGTCTCCGACTCTGCGGCGACTGCGGGCGGTGCGGCGAGTGTGCGCTGGACTATGACGGGATCGGACGGCGCCGGCAAAGCCGTGCGCCTCAGCCTCACCGAGGCACAGTTCAAAAGCGCGCCGCAAGGCTTGGTGGTCGGCCGCCAGCAATCGAGTTCCGACCTCGTCTTGTCCGATGCCAGTGTGTCGAGGAGCCATGCCCGCATCAAAATGACCGGCGGTGCGTTGTCGGTTGAGGATCTCGGCTCGGCCAATGGGACGCGGGTCGATGGCAAGCCGGTGGCGGAGGGAACGACGATTTCGCTCTCCGACAATGCTGTCGTTGAATTCGGCGACGTGAAGGTGACGCTGTCGCGCGGGTAGCGCCCGAGAGGTGCTCCGATCAGGCGCCGTTCCGGGGCGACATTGCGGGGTCGCCCGTCGAGCGTCCGAGGACACGAGCCACGGAATGATCAAGTCACGCGCATTCGCCCAAATGCTGGTGGTCTTGGTGCTGACGGCGATCGGCGTGGCGCCGGCGCGCGCGGAATTCGACATTTCCAAGGTCGATCCGAGTGTCATACGCATTCAGCACATCCTGAAGCGCGGGAACAGCGACAGTTTCGGGCCCCACGGGTCGGGCTTCGTCATCAACGATCAGGGTTACGCGGTCACCAACCAGCACGTCCTGCAGCCGCCGGAACTCTCGGGCGGAACCCGCCATGTCGGGCTGTTCGTGCCCGACGGCGGCTGGTCGAAGGACAAGCTCCGCCGGGTGACGGTGATCTGGGAATCGACCGAGCTCGACCTGGCGATCATCCGGGTCGATGGGTTGAAGCGCCCCGCGGTTTCCATCTCGGCGCTCCAGCATACAAAAACCCCCAAGAAAGGCGACAAGGTCTACGCGGTCGGGTTTCCGGGTGCGGCGGATGCCTCGCCGAACGGGGCGCTCAGCACGACCTTGACCTCGGGGATCGTCGGCAAGGTGTTCATCGGGCGCGGCGGGCGGAATCAGACCGATCGGCCGATCATTCAGCATGAGGCGGGGGTGAGCCCCGGCAATTCCGGCGGCCCGCTCTTCAATGACTGCAATCAGGTCATCGGCGTGAATACCTTCGTCGCAACCTCCAAGTTCATTGTGAAGCGCGAAGGCGGCCGGGTTATTGCGCGCGGGGCGGCCGTATCGGGGGTCTATTATTCACCGCATGTGAGCTCGCTCATCGCGGCGCTCAAGGCGCGCAATATTCCTTTCAAGTCGACCACGAAGCTTTGCACGCCGGCCGGATCGGGTTCGACGACGACGATCATGATCACCGCGATCGCAGCGGTCCTGATTCTGAGCGGCGTCGCCTTCGTCATGCTGGTTCTCCGGCGGCCGCGTGAACGGGTCGTGCAGGTCGTCGAGACGTACAGCCAAATGCTGCGGCGCAAGGGTGGAGACGACGGCGCTCCCGACCGACCGTTGGCGACGGCGGCGATGAGCGCTGCAGGCACCGTGCCCGGGCAGCATCCGATGCCCGCGGCAGCGGCGGCGAGAGCGGTCGCTCCGACGCACGGAGGAGGGGTCGCAACGAGCAGCGGCTGGGCGCTTTCCGGTTTCGATAGCGACGGCAAGGCGGTCCGGATATCGGTGGCGAACGAGACATTGGCGCGAGCCGCGCGGGGACTCGTCATTGGCCGGCAGGAATCACTCTCCGACCTCGTGCTGGACGACAATACGGTGTCGCGACGCCACGCCAGGGTGGTTGAGCTGAATGGCGGCGTGGGGATCGTCGATCTGAATTCGTCCAATGGAACGGCGATCAACGGCCAGCTGCTCGCACCATACAAAGACCCGATCCCCCTGAATACGGGCGCGAAAATCGAGTTCGGCGACGTCAAGCTGACCTTCAGTTGGACGTGAGTCGGGGGCAGTTTGACGTGAGGCGAGGTGCCCGGCCCGCCCAATTCAATTCCCGCGCTTGTGCCCCAGCGTGTATTTCCCGAACAGAGTTGTGCCATAATCGGTGTTCCGTACGGTCGGACAGCCCCTTGTCCGCGCCCAATCTGCCATGGAGCAAAGTGTGCGAGCGTTCGTTTTCTTCGTGATTGCGGCGACACTGACGGCCACCTGGTCGGTGCCCGCCTTTGCCCAGTTCGATTCCACGCTGGTCGACAAATCGATCGTGCGGATCTTCTCCAAGGTGCGCAAGGACGGAAAAGTTGGTTGGGCCTCGGGTACGGGCTTCGTGCTCAACCGCCAGGGCTTCGTGGCGACCAATCATCACGTGATCAACAACACCGTCGAAATCATCGTTCCCGACGGCAGCTACGACAGGAAGCTGAAGGGCTCGGTCGTCTGGGCTAACCCGAACGTCGATCTCGCGGTCATCAAGGTCGAGGGATTGAACCGTCCGCCGATAGCGCTGGCGGTCCCAGAACCAGTGAAGGGCCACGCGGTCTACGCCGTGGGCTATCCCGGCCGCGGTGACGAAATGGGCACGCGGCCGTCGCTCGATACAACAGTGACCTCGGGCGTGGTCGGTAAGGTTTTCATCGGCGGGCACAACGTTCGCAACCGCGAGACCATGCGGCGGCTGGTACAGCACAACGCGCAGATCAACCCGGGCAACTCGGGCGGGCCGCTGATCAACAACTGCAACCAGGTCGTCGCCATCAATACCTACGGCAAGACGGCGCTGCTGAAGATCATGAAACACCCCAGGACCGGCCAGCCGATTGCCGTGGGCTCGGTTCCGGCCGGCATTTTCATCGGCTCGCACGTCTCGGTGCTTATCACGAACTTGAAGGCGCGCAACATCGCCTACACGCCGGCGCTCGAGCCCTGCAAGGTCCTCAAAGGCGGCGGCACCATCATCAAGCAGGTCGTTCAGGGCGGAATGCCCGTCGAGATGTACATATATGTCGGCGCGGCCTTCCTGGTGGGCACGGCTGGGATTGCGTTGGCGCTGCGCAAGCCGCGCGAGCGCATCGTCAAGGTCGTCGAAACCTACAGTCAGATGCTGCGGCGAAAGGGATCGGCCGGCAGCGGTGGCCATTCGCTCAGAGCCGGGCCGGCGGCCGGTCGGCCGCCACCGGGAGGTGCCGGTGGGGGTGTAGCGGCCGCGGCGGCCGGGGTCGCGCCAGTCGCCAGCGGCGCGGGTTGGGTTCTGAGCGGAATTGACCGGGAGGGGCAATCGGTGCGGCTGGTCGTCACCGATAGCGAATTGCTTCGCTCCCCCAAAGGCCGCGTGATCGGCCGCAAAGCGTCATTGGTGCATCACGTATTGGGTGACCGCAGCGTGTCGCGGCGCCATGCCAGGATTGTGCCGATGGATGGCGGTATCGGGATCGTCGATCTCAATTCCTCGCACGGCACCAAGGTCGACGGCCATTCGTTATCGGCGTTTGCCGAGCCGGCAAGGGTCCAGGAAGGCGGCGTGATATCCATTGGCGGTGTGGACCTCAAAGTATCGCGCCAGTAGTGGCGAGACCCGCCGATGGCGACGGCGGCGCCGTCTGATCGTGCGAAGGGCGCGGTACGCCAGGAAAGATGTGACCCAGCGGCGCCACCTGCCAATCTTAATGTTGCTGGCTCTCACGCTCGTGGGGACCTGGGCGCCACGCCCAGCGGTGGCCGAGTTCGACATCGACAAGGTGAAGAACAGCGTCGTCCGGATCTTCGTGCTGAGGACGAGGGACGGGCGGACCGGCAGGTGGTCGGCATCGGGCTTCGTGATCAACGATCAGGGCTACGTCGTCACCAACCACCATGTCATCAAGGATGCCGAGAAGATCGAGGTGCCCGACCGTAGCTGGGACAAGGTCCTGACCGCCGAAGTCGTCTGGAGCAGCGCCGATGTCGATCTGGCGGTGATCCGAGTGAAGTCCTTAAAGCGGCCGCCGGTACCGCTCGCCGTGCCCGAACCCAAACGCGGCAGCGAGGTTTGGGCTGTCGGTTTTCCGGCCGTGGGTGATTCGCTGGCTCGCCGCGCCGAAGGCCACCCCACGTTGGTCGCGACCGTAACCTCCGGTGTCGTCGGCAAGATTTTTCTGGGCGGTCACACCACCGACCGCAAGACCTTCCGTCGGATGATCCAGCATAGCGCGGAGACCAATGGCGGAAATTCAGGCGGGCCGTTGTTCAACGCCTGCCACGAGGTCATCGGGGTCCATACCTACGGTAAGCGCACCGTTCTGGAGGTGGTGAAAGACAAACAGACGGGCAAGAGCATCGCGGTGGGCCGCACGGCACACGGGATTTTCAACGGTTCTCATGTTTCGGTGCTGATTAAGAACCTGAAGGCCCAAAAAATCGCCTTCACTCCAGCCACTGAAATCTGCGCAGCGGTTGCGCCCGGCGGGACCCTGTCCATCATGATCTACGTCTATCTTGCCGCGGCGACGCTGTTGGGGTGTGTCGGCATTGCGCTCGCCTTGCGCAAGCCGCGCGAGCGCATCGTCAAGGTGGTCGAGACCTACAGCCAGATGGTCCGCCGCAAGCGAAGCGAAATGGCGGTGATGGATCACAAGCCGCAGCGACCGGCCAAGCGGCCGGTCTCGGCGAATGCGGAAACCGCGGTGCCGGGATGGCGGTTCGAGGGCTATGACAGCGACGGCCACGGCATCGAGTTCGTCGTCAAGGAAGGCGACTTGATGCGGTCACCGGACGGCTTCGTGCTTGGGCGCCAGGAGGCGCTGGTCAACTACATGATCCCGGACCGCAGCGTGTCGCGCCGCCACGCCCGGATCGTCGCGACTGGCCAGGATATCGGCATCGTCGATCTGGGCTCGACCCACGGTACCTGGGTGAGCGGCCGCAAGCTGGCGCCCAACGCACAGCCGGCGGCGATCGAGACCGGATCGCGTGTCGTCATCGGTGGGGTAAGCTTCAAGGTAACGCGCCAATAAGCGCGCCGAGCCGGCTCTATTCGTCAACGAAAGATTACTTCGGCTCGCGCGCCTTCATGGCGTCGGCCAGGTTCGCGCCGGATTCGGCGGCGGCCCGGTTCTCTTCTTGGATCCGCTCGTAGATCTCGCGGCGAAGCACCGAGGCTTCGGCGGGAAAGGTAAACCCAAGCTTAATGGTTTTGCCCCGGACATCGACAACGGTCACCTCAATATTGTCGTTGATGATGACCGATTCGCCGATCTTGCGTGTCAGATAGAGCATGGTTTCGTCGTACCTCGACTGGGACGCCAACTGAGACGTCTGGGGCGGCTGGCCCGGCTTTACGCTTCATTAACTGCGCGGCCCCGATACTGGCTGGGTTCGGGCCAGGGCGCAAGTCCGGCCGAAGAACGCAGGATTATCATGGATTTTAGCAAAATCCCGTTGTTTCAAGGGCTCGTGCACAAGATGGGCTGGCTCGCCCAGCGCCAGCAGGTGCTTGCCCGGAACATCGCCAACGCCAACACACCGGGCTTCAAGCCCAAGGATATCGAGAAGCCGGACTTCAGCGCGCTGCTCGAGGGACCAAGTCGCGGGAGCGGCCAGAGCATGCGCAGCCCGCAAGTGCAACAGGTCGCAAGTGTGCCGCTCATGGTCACCAACCCGGCGCATATCCCGGCGGCGCCCGGCGACGAAGAGACGATGGCCAAAGAGATTGAGATCGACCTCAAGGATGCGCCCAAGCGGATCAGCGGCAATGCTGTTGTGCTGGAGAACGAGTTGATGAAGGTCGGCAAGACGGCAATGGACTACGAGCTCTCCACGAGCATCTACAAGCGCTATGTCGCGATGTTCAAGGTGGCCATCGGCCATGGCGGCAGCTAGGCGGGCACGGGAGGACCACTGACATGAGCCTCGACAAGGTACTCGGCATATCGGCGTCCGGCATGACCGTGCAGTCGGCGCGACTGCGTATCGTGGCCGAAAACATCGCAAACGCGAACTCGCTGTCCGAGACCAAAGGTGGCGATCCCTATCGGCGCAAGCTGATCACCTTCAAGACCGTCTTCGATGAGATGGTCGGGGCGAATGTGGTTCGGGTCGCCAACATCTCCTACGACCGCTCGAATTTCGGCCGTAAGCACGATCCCAACCATCCGGCGGCTGACAAGGACGGGTTCGTGAAGGTTCCCAACGTCAAGCCGCTGATCGAGCTGACCGACCTGCGCGAAGCGCAGCGAAGTTACGAAGCCAACCTAAGCGTGATCGACGTTGCAAAACGTATGTTGCAACACACGATCGGCATTCTGAATGGATAACACCATCCCGAATGACTAACCCATCGCCCGCTTGCCAGGACGGCCTAGGGACGAGGAGAGCAAATGACTGTTTCCCTCACCGACGCCCTGGCCGCCTATCGAAACGCGGCG
Source organism: uncultured Alphaproteobacteria bacterium (assembly GCA_964494065.1). Lineage (GTDB taxonomy): Bacteria > Pseudomonadota > Alphaproteobacteria > JAPULJ01 > JAPULJ01 > DATKZM01. The sequence goes on along the minus strand of CAZBRE010000077.1, from coordinate 6,396 downwards.
AACGCGATCGGCAATCAAGGCTCTGAACCCGCCAAGGAGGGCGGAGCCGATTTCTCGAACCTGGTAAAGGACGCGATCGGCACCGCGGCCAACACGATGGCGCGCGGTGAGACGCTGTCCGCGCAGTCGGTCGCCGGCAAGGCCGAGCTGACCGATGTGGTAACCGCGGTTACCTCTGCTGAGCTTACGCTGCAGACCGTGGTGGCGGTGCGTGATCGGGTGATCAGCGCCTACCAGGAAATCATGCGGATGCCGATCTAGCGGGTACGGCAGATGGGTCCGAACGATGTACTCGATGTCGCGCGCGACGCGATCTTTGTGACGCTGAAGGTCGGCGCGCCGATCATGGCGGTCGCGCTGCTCGTTGGCCTGATCGTCTCGCTGTTGCAGGCGTTGACCCAGATCCAGGAAATGACCCTGGCCTTCGTGCCGAAGATCCTGGTGATCTTCGTATCGATACTGCTGTTCCTGCCCTTCATGCTGAGCACGTTGACTGGCTTTGCCGAACGAATGGCCGACCGTATCGTTAGTCTCGGTTAGCCGCGGGCGGCATCGATGCTCGACCAGCTGATACCGGGCAACCTCTACGCTTTCTTCCTTGTCTTCGCGCGGGTCGGTGCCGTCATCATGCTTCTGCCGGGGTTCGGCGAGGCCTATGTCAGTGCGCGCATTCGGCTAATTTTCGCACTCGTCCTTTCGCTCGTGCTGCTGCCGATCGTGGCGAAGTATCTGCCCGCCATGCCGGCCTCGCCGATCCAGCTGGTGATCCATTTCGGGATCGAGGTCCTGATCGGGATATTCATTGGCGGTGCAGTGCGGATCCTCATCTCGGCGCTGCAGATGGCGGGCACCGTGGTGGCTTATCAGTCGAGCCTGGCCAACGCGCTGGTCTATGACCCGGCGTCAGCCCAACAGAGCGCTCTCTCAAGCACGTTTCTCGCAACCACCGGTGCGATGCTGATATTCGTGACCAACCTCCATCATCTGATGCTTGGCGGCATCGTGGAGAGCTATCAGCTCTTCGCGGTCGGGAAATCCTTGCCGGTTGCGGACATGTCGGAGACGGCGGCGCGGCTGCTCGGGCGTGCCTTCGTTCTGGCCATGCAGATCGCCGCCCCCTTCATCATCGTGGGCCTATTGTTCATGCTCGGCGTCGGTTTGGTGAACCGGCTGATGCCGCAGGTCCAGGTCTTCTTCGTCGCCATGCCGATGCAGATCGTGATCGGCTTCTTCGTCCTCATGCTGACCGTCTCGGCGGCCATGATGTGGTTCATCGGTATTTTCGAGACCGAGCTCCGCACCCTGTTCACGGGGGGCTAGCCGGTGGCGGAAGAAACCGAAGACGCACAAAAAACAGAGGAACCAACACCGAGACGGTTGGAGGAGGCGAGGCGAAAGGGCCAAGTCGCCTCCTCCCGCGAAGTCAATCACTGGTTCATCATCCTGGCCGGCGCGATTTCCTTCATGGCGCTGGCGCCGAGCATGACCAAGGGCGTGGTCGCCGCCTTGTCGCCCTTTGTTACGCAGCCGGATTTGTTCGTCGCCAGTCCCAACGGCCTCGGCGCGGCGCTCAAGGGCATGCTCGGCGACGTACTGCTGGCGGTGCTGCCGATCATCGCGCTGACCGTGGTTGCCGCGATCCTCGCCGGCGTCATCCAGTCCGGATTGGTCTTTTCCACGGAACGCATCAAGCCCGAGCTTTCGAAGATCTCCATTGGGAAAGGCGTGAAGCGCCTGTTCTCGATGAAATCGATCGCCGAGTTCGTGAAGAGCATCTTGAAGCTCGTCATCGTGGGCAGCGTGGTCGCGATGCTTTTCATACCGATTTTCGACGATCTGCCCAGTATCACGACCATGTCGACCATCGACGCAATGGCGCTGCTGCAATCGCTTGCGGTTCGGCTCTTCATCGGCGTGCTGGCGGTGATGACCGTGATTGCAGTGATCGATTTCCTCTACCAGCGCTTCGAGCACATGAAATCGCTGCGGATGAGCCGCCAGGAAATCAAGGACGAGCTCAAGCAAACCGAGGGCGATCCGCAAGTGCGGGCGCGGCTACGCCAGATCCGGACCGAGCGCGCGCGTCGTCGCATGATGGCGGCTGTCCCCGATGCTGACGTGGTCATCACCAATCCGACGCACTTCGCTGTGGCGCTCAAATACGATCCGGCGGCGATGACGGCACCGCGCGTCATTGCCAAGGGCGCAGATCTTGTCGCCGAGCGGATTCGTGACCTGGCGCGCGAGAACGATATCCCGTTGGTCGAGAATCCTCCGCTGGCGCGGGCACTCTATTCAAGTGTCGAACTGGAGCAGGAAATCCCGACCGAACACTACAAAGCCGTCGCTGAGATCATTAGCTATGTGTTCCGCCTGAAAGGCAGGGCAATGCCCAGTTGAACATTTAGCACTTGGCAAATAAATCAAAGACTGCGACAAATAAATCGTTCAAGAGTACCTTGATCTCGGTAGTGATGTTAGAGGGCCCCGTCACGAATTCTCAGCCTCCGCTTGTGGAGCCGCCGCGGGAGACGTCGGACTTCGCCAGACGTCGACGGTCCAGCCGCACAATGCTGACTGTCTATGCGGCGGCTGTGTTTGCCTTTGCGGCAGCGGCCGGGTTCTCGCTTATCCACTACAACATTGCCGGCGTCTCCGCATTTTGGCAGGCGGTCATCGTCGTTGCCCTGACGGGCGGTGTGTCCGTGGCCGCGCTGATCCTGGTCGTGCGGACCCGCGGTGTGGAGGACAAGGTTCTCGATGTGATACTCGGTGCCTACGAATCGCTTCGGGCGCCACGCATCATCATCGGCCCTGACGGCAAGGCGGTTTACGCAAACGCGGCCTTCATGCAGATGTTCGGCGGCACCGTTCGAACCACGCTCGATGCCATGCGCCAGCAGCTGTCGGACAATCCCGAGGCCTTGCGCGAGATCGCGACCTTGCAGGCCTTGGCGGCGGAAGGCACGCCGGGCCACGCCGAGATCCAGATCCCCGATCCATCCGGGCGCCGTGAGTGGCGCAGCATCGAAGCGTCGCCGCTCAGCGGCTTTCCGCATTATGTCGTGCTGCGGATCGAGGACACGACGACGCGGCGGGAGATGGAGCAGATCATCCGCGAGGAGCAGGAAAAGCTCGTCGATTTCCTGGAGAACGCACCGATCGGCTTCTATTCGGTCGATGGTGACGGGCGGTTCATCTTCGCCAACCACACGCTGGCAAAATGGCTCGGCACGACGCCCGAAGCGATCCTGTCGGGCCGCGAGAAGCTGCAGGACTTCATCGTCAGTGACGCGAAGAACGCTGATTTCCCTTACGATCCCTTCGGCGACGACGGCACGCAGCGCGCCGGCGAGGTGACTCTCCGCGGCGCCCATGGGCGCACGCTGCAGGCCCATGTCAGCCAGAGCGTCGTGCCGAGTGAGCTCGGCGGATTGCGCACCCGCTCGGTCGTGCGCGATCTGACGCCGGAGCGCGAGATGGCGGCGGCGCTGGAGCGATCCGAGCTCCAGTTCAAGCGGTTGTTCGAGGATGCGCCGGTGGGCATCGCCCTGCTTGATCTCGACGGAAAGATCAACCAGAGCAACCGCGCCTTCCTGCGGCAGTTCTCTACGCGGGTCGGCGGGGACCTGCGGGGCAAGGATCTGGCATCGCTGGTCGCGAACGAAGGCCGCAGCGAGCTGATTGCCTGTTTCAATCAGGTCGCCGCGGGCGAGCAACGCGACACGCCCTTCGATGTGACGCCGGCTGGACAGACCGACCTTTCGGTTTCGGTCTTTCTCAATCGTGTGGAGGATCAGGCGGGCCGAATTGCCGGCGTCATCGCGCACTGCCTCGATACGACCGACCAAAGGAAACTGGAAGTCCAGTTTGCCCAGTCGCAGAAGATGCAGGCGGTCGGGCAGCTCGCCGGCGGCGTGGCCCACGACTTCAACAATCTGCTGACGGCGATGATCGGCTTCTGCGATCTCCTCCTGCTGCGCCACAAGCCAGGCGAGCAGTCCTTCGCCGATATCATGCAGATCAAGCAGAACGCGAACCGTGCGGCAAATCTCGTGCGGCAACTGCTCGCCTTCTCGCGACAGCAGACCCTGAAGTCCAAGGTGCTGAACGTTACCGACGTCCTGGCCGAGCTGGCGCATCTGCTGCGCCGGCTGGTCGGCGAGAACATCACCCTGGAAATGGTCCATGGCCGCGATCTGGGGCCGATCCGCTGCGATCAGGGCCAGCTCGAGCAGGTGATCATTAATCTCGTGGTCAATGCGCGCGATGCCATGCCCAATGGCGGGACCGTCACGATCCGAACCAAGAACGTCTCGCCCGACGCACCGGAACGGCATGGCCACGAGATGCTCACGCCGGGCAACTACGTCCTGATCGAGGTGATCGACGAGGGCGTCGGAATTCCCAAGGAGCACCAGGGCCGTATCTTCGAGCCGTTCTTCTCAACCAAGGAAGTGGGCTCGGGCACGGGGCTCGGGCTTTCAACGGTCTACGGCATCGTCAAACAGACCGGCGGCTTCGTCTTTGTCGACAGCACGCCGGGCAATGGCGCCAAGTTCGGCGTCTTCCTGCCGCGGCACGAGGCCGACGAAGCAGCCGAAGACGCAGAGGCGGGGAAGGGCGGCAAGGACGGCGCGCGCGACCTGACCGGCGTGGGCACGGTCTTGCTGGTTGAGGATGAGGACGCGGTCCGCATGTTCAGCGCTCGCGCGCTGCGCGACAAGGGCTACACGGTGCTCGAGGCCAAAAGCGGCGAGTCGGCTATCGACGTGTTGAGCGGCAAGGAGGACGATATCGACCTTCTGATCACCGACGTCGTGATGCCTCAAATGGATGGCCCGACGCTGATCAAGGAGGTCCGCGAAAAGCTGCCCGAGATCAAGGTGATCTGCATTTCGGGCTACGCCGAGGATGCGTTCCGCAAAAAGCTCGACCAATCGGCCGACATCCATTTCCTGCCCAAACCCTTTAGCCTCAACCAGCTCGCGGGCACCGTCAAAAAGGTCATGGCCACCGGCGCCTGACCACTGTGCCGGCGCGCCTCCGCACCGATCCATCTTTATCCACCCACACCGACCGGTTCATCCGGCGGCGGGTTGCCCCGTCCGTCTAGCCTTATTAGCCTGCAGAGCCTGTCCGCCGACCGGGTAGCCCATATGTCGACTGAACACCGCAACGCCCTGCCGCAAGGCTATCAGCTCGACGATTATGTGATCGACCGCATCCTGGGGGCGGGCGGCTTCGGCATCACCTATCTGGCGCACGAGAAAACCCTCAATCGCAACGTCGCGATCAAGGAGTTCCTGCCCCGCGATCTCGCGGTGCGCGGCGAGGATGGCAGCACGATCCATCCGGTCAGCACGTCCGACGAGGAGGATTTCAGCTACGGCCTCGAGCGCTTCCGCGAAGAGGCGCGCACGCTCGTCAACTTCCGTCATCCGAATATCATTCCCGTCCATCGCCTGATGGAGGCAAACGGCACCGCCTACCTCGTGATGGAATACGAGGAGGGCGACAGCCTGCAGCAAATCGTCGAGCGCGAGGGTACGCTGGACGAAGAGACTATCAAGGGCATTTTGCTGCCGATCCTCGATGGCCTCGCGCAGGTTCATGAGGCGGGGTTTCTCCACCGCGACATCAAGCCGGGCAACATCTACATCCGCAGCGACGGCTCGCCGGTGCTGATCGATTTCGGCGCCGCCCGCCAGGCCCTGGGCGCCAAGAGCCGCAGCATGACCGCGGTGGTGAGCGTCGGCTACGCGCCGATGGAGCAATATTCGGTGCGCGGTAGGCACAGCACGGCGACCGATATCTATGCGCTGGGCGCCACGGCCTACCGCGCGGTCACCGGGACGCGGCCGCTGGACGCCGTCGAGCGGGTCGAAACCGATCCGCTCATTCCAGCGGTGGACGCCGGCAAGGGTCGATACAGCGATGCATTTCTCGCCGCGATCGACTGGGCGCTCCGGATGGATGCCGCTGCGCGGCCGCAATCCATCGCCGAATGGCGGGCGGCATTGGTCGGCGAGGCGGGCGTTCCGACCATGGTCAATGCAGCGGGCCGCGGGCCGACGGAAGCGCGGCGGGCCGAACCCCAAGCGCCGCAGGTGGCCGCGCCGGACCTTGAGGGCGGGAGTGAAACGACCGTCGGGGCGCCTCGCAGTGGCGGATCGAAAGTGCTGCCATTGTTCGCCGGCGGGCTGACCCTGTTGATCGCGGCCACCGCGGCGGGGGCGGGTTGGCTGTGGTACGAGGCAAACGAGGACGCGAAGCGTGAGACGCGTGCACGCATTGCGACGGAACGCTTGATCGCCGAGGAAGCCGGCAAACGGCGCAAGGCCGAAGAGGCGCTCAAGCGTGCCCAGGAAACCGAGCGCCGCAAACGCGAGCAGG
>CAZBRE010000076.1:0-19958 GCA_964494065.1 uncultured Alphaproteobacteria bacterium | reverse complement strand
TATGCGCCGAAGGGCCTTATTGGTCTTCTGACACCTCAGGCCAACACGACGGTCGAACCGGAATTCGCTATTCTGTGCTCGCCAGGCTATGCGGCGATCAATGCGCGGTTGACGAGCCCTGCGCGTCAAATGGTCGACCGTCTTTCCGAGTATTTCTCATCTCTTGAGAGCCAGATTGCACGTTTCTCGAATGCGCCGATTGATGCCTATGCTTTCGCTTGTACCGGCTCGTCTTATCTTGCGGGGCGTGAAGCCGAGAGAGCCTTGTGCGCAAAAATCGAAACGCAAACGGGGCGACCGTTCATTGCGGCCGCGAGGGCCGTCGACGAAGCCCTGACGGTTTTGGGTGCGGAGCGTATCGGGCTTATCTCGCCATACCCGCCAGAGCTCGATAGAGCGAGCACGGCCTACTGGACCAGCTGTGGGTTCGATGTTGGCGACGCGATCAACATCTCCGACCCGCTGGCGTCTCATCCGATCTATGGCCTTCCCGCGGACCGGATTTCGTCGGCATTAGACGAAATGAAGGGCCGTGGGGTCGATGCGGTCGTCCTCCTCGGCACCGGCATGCCGACGCTTGGTCCCATAAGGGATGCGGCCGAAATAGACGGCCCACCGGTTCTCTCCAGCATGCTAGCGCTTGCCTGGCGAACAATTGCCGCACTCGATCGGCGGGTGCCCGAGCAGGTCGATCTGCGACGCTGGATTGCGGGTGAGCTATGGGTGGACCGTTTCGACCGCGTGGTTGCGTCCTAAGTGCGGCATTGTTGTCCCGGCAGTAAGCAAGATCCGGCTCAAGCATCCGCCGCGATCATTTCCGCTTTCCGCAAACCCTCGATCATCGAGCTTCGCAACAGGAAGGCGTGCACTCGGGCGGGAGCGGCCGCGATCGCTTGTAGGTTCCGCAGGCTCTCACGGCGCGCTCTCGGGTCGGTCTCGTTCATCCGCGCGCGATTGCTATCGGCCTGCGCGATGATGTCCTCAAGCGCGATGGGCCGCCGCTCGCGCTCGTATCCATCCAAGAGGGCAGGGTCGCCGCCGTTCAAGACGTCGATGAGTTTAGGGCCCAAGCAGAAAGCGTCATGAATGCCCCCGTTCATACCCATGCCCCCTTTGGGGCTATTGAGGTGGGCGGCATCGCCGGCGATGAAGAGGCGGCCTGACCGGTATGTGTTAGCGATGCGCTGGTGGACCCGGTAGGCGCGCTTTTCGATGATCGCGATCGTGCCGATGTCAGATGAGATCTCATCGATATGCCGTTGGATGGCTTCGTCTCTGAGGGCGGCGTCCGGGGTCTGGCCGAGTTCGGGGTAGAAGGCGCAACGCCAAACATCGGGAAGATGGAGGAGGGAGAAGGTGCCGCCCGTCATCCAGATGTAGTTGACCCCGGAGAGCCCTTCGAGAACGGTCTCGAAGGGAAACCGGGTAGTGGCCAGTATGGTGATTTCGGGATAGGCAGATCCTTCGAACTGGGCGTCCATCGCTTCACGCACCACGCTGCGGGCCCCGTCGCACCCAATCACATAGGCCGCTTCGAAACGTTCCGACGGCCGGTCTTCCGGTCCAACGTCGACCCAGGCATGTTCATCGGTCTGGCCCGCGGCGGCGACCGTTTCGCCAAATCGAAGCTCGACATGGCTCATCGCGGCGAGCCGCTCGACGACGGCGTCGCAGTAGACGGATTGCTCGCATTGCAGGCGGTAGGGGTGGTTTGTGTCGTCCCGCAACACTGAAAGGTCGAACTCCGCCTTCTCGCCGGTCTCTAGCAATCGGATTTGCCATGTCGGTGTGATACGGCCGGCTTCGATCAGTACGCCCGTGAGCCCAGATGGCTCGAGCATGTCGAGCGTGGGTGGATGCCAGGTCGAGGCGCGGAGCTCGTGAGGGATCGTTGGTGAGGCCTCGAAGGCCTTGACCTGCACACCGGCATTGGCCAGGAGAAACGCAGCCGTCAGTCCGACTGGGCCGGCGCCAACGATGATAACGTTGGCAGAACGTGTCATCACGGCCCACTCCGTCTGCTGGAAGGCGCCAATAGAGCGCCGGCCTAATGGGGCACACTAGCGTACATATTGCAGGTTGCCTGCAACACAACCGACCAACTCGATGCCAATCTACTGCGGATCTTTGAAGCGGACACCTGGCCCGCCGCCGGTTCCATCGATGAACTCGATGCCGGCGGGCTCCAAGCTTGATGAGGACCCGTGTAGTCGGGGACATCGAAGCCGGTATGCGCATCGTGGTACGGGCCGGGTTGCTTGGTCGGTGAGACGCCACCCGCGCTTAGGTCGCGAACATAGGTTGGGCTCGGCATAAAATTGGCGAAGACAATGGCCGGGCTCTGGCAAGGGCGGTAGGATTTCTCTGATGCCCCGGTTACCCGGGGAATGTCAGGTAAAGTGACTGTCATGGTGAAATCAGCAAACGCGGCGAACGGGCAGGGCGGCGGCACGGCGCTTGATGGCATCCGCGTTCTCGACCTGACCCAGTTCGAGGCCGGTACATCCTGTACCGAGGCACTGGCTTGGCTCGGTGCTGACGTGATCAAGGTTGAGAACCCAGACGGCGGGGAGCAGGGGCGGCGCTCGTCGGCCGACCAGCCCGGAGCTGATTCCTGGTATTTCATGGTCCTCAACGCCAATAAGCGCAGCGTCACGCTCAACCTCAAAGACGACCGGGGCAAGGCGATGTTGCGGGAGATGATCCCGAAGGCCGATGTCCTCATTGAGAATTTCGCGCCGGGCGTGATCGAGCGGCTGGGTTTCAGCTACGAGGCGGTGCGCGCGCTCAATCCCCGGCTCATTTACGCGCAAATCAAGGGTTTCGGGCCGGGCAGCGCCTATGAGGATTTTCTGTCTTTCGACATGATTGGTCAGGCCACCGGCGGGGCGATGAGCACCACCGGCGAGCCCGATGGTCGGCCGCTCAAACCGGGACCCACCATTGGCGATACCGGGGCAGGGCTTCACTGCGCAATCGGCATCTTAGGCGCGCTCTACCAGCGCGAGGCCGCCGGCCGCGGCCAGAAGGTCTTCGTCGCGATGCAGGATTCGATGGTGAATTTCTCGCGCATTGCTTTTGCTGCGCAACTCATCCATGGCCGCCCTGCCCACCGCGCTGGCAACCAAGTGGTGATCGGCACGACGGCGCCGAGCGAGGTTTACGCCTGCAAGGGCAATGGGCCAAACGACTATTGCTACGTCTACGGTTCGCGGGCCGGCTCGGTGCATTGGGAACGTCTGCTCACGGTCATCGGTCGCGAGGACCTGAAAGACGATCCACGGTATGCCACACCTGAAGCCCGCCGCAGCCATGTCGCCGAGGTCGACGCGCTGATCGCCGACTGGATGAAGGATTTCACCAAGCATGAGGCGATGGAGATCCTCGGCAAGGCGGGCGTGCCGGCGGGGGCCGTGCTCGACACCCAAGAGATCACCGACGATCCCGGCATGCGCGCCCGGGAAATGATCGTCGAGCTCGAGCATCCCGAACGCGGCACCTTCACCATGCCCGGCTGGCCGGTCAAGCTGTCCGAAAGTCAGGTCCCCGTCGAGCCGGCGCCTCTTTTGGGTGCGGATAACGAAGCGGTGTTTGGCGATTGGCTCGGCCTCTCCGCAGCCGACCTTGCGGCGCTCAAGTCGAGTAACGTCATTTGACTGGGCGGCGAAATCCGGTTTGGCGCTCATGACCGTCATCGGCTCAGACCTCGTCGCGCGCGCGCTCAAGCAACAGGGCGTGCGCGACTTCTTTTTTATCATGGGCGGCCCGATGTTGGCCGTGGAGAGCGCCTGCCTGGCCGAGGGCCTGCGCGGCATCGACGTCCGCCACGAGCAGGCAGGTGCCATGGCTGCACACGCCTATGCGCGGTTGCTCAACCGGCCCGGTGTCTGCATGGGCGCGTCGGGCCCCGGCATGACCAACCTAATCACCGGCGTGGCACATGCTTGGGCGGACCGCACCCCAGTGGTGGCGCTGGGCGGCGCCAGCCCGAACGCAACGCGCGGCCGCGGCGTCTTTCAGGAGATCGACCAGCTGGCCATGATGGAGCCTTGCACCAAATGGGCCGATCGGGTGCTCGACCCTTACCGAATCCCTGAGCTGATCAACCGCGCGATCCGCGAAGCGATGGGCGGCCAAGTCGGCCCAGTTTACCTCGATCTGCCCGGGGACGTGCTCTATCAGGAGGTAGACGAAACGCAAGTTGCCTGGCCCGAACCATGGGATCCCTCAGAACGCAGCCGCCCCGCCGGTGACCCGGTCCAGATCCAGGCGGCGATCGGTCTTTTGGCTGAAGCCAAAGCCCCGGTGGTGCTCAGTGGCAGCGGCATTCTCTGGTCGGAGGCCGAGACAGAGCTGAAATCCTTCATTGATGCAACGGGCATACCCTTTTTCACCACGCCGCAAAGCCGCGGTGTGATCCCCGAAGACCACGAGTACTGCTATCTGACCGCGCGGGGAACCGCCTTCCGTGAGGCTGATTTCATCCTCGTGATCGGAACGCGGCTCAACTACGTGGTCGGCCACGGCCAGCCGCCGCGCTTCAACGCCGAGGCCAAGCTTGTGCGCGTCGACATCGATCCTAGTGAGATTGCCGGCGGCGGCCGGGTCGATATCGGCATTGTCGGAGACGCCCGCGCCGTACTGACGCAGCTCATCGGAGCGGCGCAGGACCGCGTGACGCTGGAGAGCTTCGCTCCCTGGCGCGAGCGCTTGCGGGGACGGAACGACAGTCGGGCGGCGGAGAACGCGGCTCACCTCAACAGTGTTGAAACACCGATCCATCCGCTCAGGCTTTGTCGAGAGGTGCGAGATTTCATGGCCCGTGATGGCGTCCTCGTGGTCGACGGTCAGGAGATCCTGAACTATGGCCGTCAGTCGATTCCGACCTATAGGGCGCGGCATCGCATTAATTCAGGCGTCTTCGGGACTATGGGTGTGGGCCTGCCGTGCGGCCTCGGCGCGAAGGTGGCGAAACCCGACGCCCAAGTCATCGTCCTCCACGGCGACGGGTCCTTCGGCTTGAATGCAATGGAGTTCGACACTTGCGTCCGACACGGCCTTCCGGTGTTGGTTGTGCTTTCGAACAATGGCGGCTGGACCGGGGACCCCGACGGCAGCAAGCCGGGCCGCGATCTCGGCTACACGCGCTACGATAAGCTCGCCATGGCGCTTGGCGGTCATGGCGAGCACGTCACCGTGCCGGACGGGATCCGGCCGGCGCTCGAGCGTGCCTGGGCGCAGGTGAAGGCCGGCACGCCCGCACTCGTCAACGTGGAGACCGACGGCAAAGCCCGCGCCACCACCGCGGATTTCACGCGGTATGTGACGTGAGGGTCTAGTCGCCGGCCGTATAAAGGCGCGCGGGATTGTCGACGAGAATCTTGCGGCGCTGGGCCCCGTCCGGCGCCCAAAGGGGGAGCATGTCGAGCAGGTCTCCGTCGTTCGGCATGTTCACAGCCAGCTTGACGTGCGGCCAGTCCGAACCCCAGACGCAACGGTCGGGGCCGGCCGCGATCAGTGCCTGGGCCACGGGCACGACATCGGCGAAGGGTGGTGCGGTCTGACGGCTTATGCGTTCGGCGCCGGAGAGTTTGACCCAGGCTTTACCGTTGCTCACCAGCGTCAGCAGGCGCTGGAAGCCGGGATGGTCGACGCCGAGCCCGGTGTCCCAGTGACCCATATGGTCGACCACCAGATCGCAGGGCAGGGCCTCGATCTCCGACCACGGCGTGTCGTCGGAGGCGACGTCGATCAGAAGCTGCATATGCCAGCCCTGGCGCGCGACCTTAGTGGCGAGGTTTTTCATTTGGTCGAAGCCGACGCCGCCGCCGAACAGCACGTTCACCCGCACGCCCCGGACGCCGGCGCGGTGGAGCTCGGCGAGGTCCGCCGCGCTCACCGCGTCGTCGACCACGACGACGCCGCGATAGCCGGGCGTCCGAGCCAACGCCTGCAGCATCGCCGCATTGTTGGTGCCGTGGGCGCTCACCTGGATGAAGACGCCGTGCTCAATCCCCAGTGCCCGGTGCAGCGTTAGCAAGCTCTCGCGGGTCGCATCGGGGGCTGTGTAGCTGCGCTCCAGAACGAAACCCTGACGGGCATCGATTACGTGGAAGTGGGTGTCCCAGGCGCCGGCCGGCATCTGGAAGCCGGGCGCACGCGGCGCCGGATCAGGTCCCGGGACGTCGACGGTGTAAATCGCTGCTGTCATGGGCAGAGCCCTATCAGAGAAAAACCCCGATACAAGGTATCGGGGTTTAAAGAACCTGGAAGATGGGAAAGTCAACGGCTGGGCAAGCGAACGTCCGAAACTAGCGGCAATTCCCCCAGGAGAAACGAAGGTATGGCACTTTGGCCCGGCGAGCCAGTTTAGTGGGCTCGACCAGGCCAGCCGTCGATTAGGTGGAGGTCGCGACGAAGATCGCAACACCGATGAGGTAGGTGAAGAGAAGGCCGTAGCTCACGGTCGTGATGATGCCGAGTACAAAGCCGGCCATACCCATCCCGCCATTCGGCTGCTTGCGGGCCTTGTTGCCGAGAACCATTGCGATGATGCCAAGAACGAACCCGACAAACGGGATCAGAAGTCCGATGATGCCGCAAACCAGGGACGCCACCGCACCCTCAGGTGCTTCTTGACGCTGGGTCGGTGTGACTGCCTCAGCGGCAGCCGCTACGCTCGTGGTGGTCATGATTTAGTGTCCTTTGTCCAAGTGTTGCTGGGGGAGGTTCCCCCAATGCTTGAACGCATGATGGCAGACCCTGCCCCATTCGGCAGTGACCGAGCTCACTGTGGCGGGCACCGTTCGGTCCGGGCTGGTAGCGGTGTTTTAGGACCCATCGAGCTCTCGGTGGCGCTTCGTGACGAAAGAATTTTGGTCGATCTATCCGGGGCATTGAGCTGCTTGTTAAAACGGTTCGGGCTTTGCGGATCCCATGGCATGGGACGGCGGGTCGCCGATCGCGACGCGATGCCGCGATCCACCAAAGCCTAGTCCTCGTCAAGCTTGCGCCTGCGCAGTTCGTTGAATTTGCGCCGTGCCGTTTTGGAAGGCCTTCATACGATCTACGCAAAGGCACGCGACCATTAGCGCCACCTAGGTAGGTGTTCGCCAGTTGATGCGGAACGGGGACTTCGTCGGCAGACTATGTTGATTCGATCTGGGGCAACAATGCCGGTCGGCTGACGGATGCGTGTCGGATCACAGAAGGTGATGCTGTCATCTTTCCGGTGGCCAAGAGCTTACTGGAGGCTAGACGAACCGGATGCCGATTCTCTCTTCTTGCCGCCACGCCACCTGGCAGCGGAGGCGCTTTCCACCCTTGGTAATGAGGGTGAAGTCATCTGGGCAACTGCCCGCGTCCAGGAGTATAATGCGAGCGCCATTGAGAGACCAATCGATCACGATGCAGTTGAGCTGATCATTCCCGCTACCGAAGGCGATCTTGGCGGGAACGTTCACCAGTGATCGAGCACTGCGTCGGCGCTCCGTAACCCATGTTTCATCACTATCCATCGCTACGAGCCTCGCAAACAGTTTAGCTATCTGACCGCGGAGCCGTGATAGATCCTGTGACGACTAGGGACGACTAGGCTGAGAAAAGAACTTGACGCCGACGCGATCATCATGGCGCCAGACTGCAAAGCAGTCGAAGTGGCCGCCGTCCCTGGTGATCAAAGTGAATTTTTCGGGACATGTGGCGACGTCAGACGGCCGGATGCGCGCGCCATAGTTTGACCAATCGAGCACAACGCAGTCCATCGAGCAGTTTCCGTTTTGAAAGCTGATCGAGGCGGGGCCCATCGTCTTGCGCCGAATAGCGCGTCGCCTTTCGCGAACGACTGGTTGGCTTGTATCCATTGGCCCGACCATTTCTGGCTTGTCTGCTTCTTGGCGCACTGATTGCCGCCGAAGAGCCGCGGTCGGACGAGTATAAGCTCCGGGATATTAATGACTTACTACCGATTAAGACGGCCCGAACCAGTGAGATCGAAGTCCCAATCGAAAGCTTTGTCGTGCAATATTCGCATCGGGCATCACTATTCACGAGTGTGCCCCCGGTGCCCCGGCGTTGGCGCATTCCAGCGCAGTCGTGCGGAGTGCGGAAGGACGCGTCGGCAGCCAGATGCGGACATCCAACTCCTACGCCATATCACCCAGGCACCAACGCGTGCTCCGCTTTCGAGAATATGCGAGTACGGTTATGATCGAGTTAGATTCAGGGAACGGTAGATGAGGCACACTATCAGGGGAGAGCAAAGGATGCCGAAATCAGTCGTAGTTTCCGCAATCACGCTAGTCTCGGTGATTGGGACCGGAACACAGGCGGCAACTGTCGGTGACACGGTTGGCGAATACCGGACGTTGAATGGTGCCCATAAAGCCTCGACCCAACTTGCTGCTTCGAACGGTCGTCTGAGCGGGCCTGAAATTCGGTCTTTGCTGTCCGGCCGTACTGCGCGGAAAACGATCCAGAGAGCCCGTGCAACGGTAGTGTTAGTGCTCAACTTCGGTGCGGGCGGTGCTTTTAGCCATGACTGCAAGGTCGATCTCGTCTCGGTTCGCGCGCAAGCGCAAAGAAACCCTCAATGCCGCACGCCGCGCGCCAGCGGAAATTGGTCTGTACGAGGGAACACGCTATGCATCGCAACCGGGCGGCAGCGTTGTTACTTTGTTGTGCGTCGGGGTGGCGGCTATATCTTTCGCCCGGCGTCAGGCGATGGTCGTCCTTACGGGGGCCGTGTATCGGTGCGGTAACAAGCGAAGGCATAGGACTGCGGTTGCCGTCTAGACAGAAATCAGTGATGCCAGAGCGGCCCTTCGGTGTCGCTCTTCGTTCGCGCTCGATGTCCGCGTTGGGTCAAAACCGGACATCGAACGTGGTGTCAGTGACGTCCGCTCTTGGGCGCAAAGCGGACATGCCGCTCAGCGTCGAGGATGTCCGCATATAGCCAACAGCGGACATAGCGCACCTAATCAGTTCTGCGACACGCGCGCTTTGAAGAACACCTATTCCGGGTCAATCCGGCGAATGAAGGCAATGAGATCCGAAAGTGCACGTTGTCGTTCGCGTTCAGCACGTCTGGTGCTAGCCATGTGGCAAAATAGACGAAAGGCGAGGCGGCGGCCGCGGTCCCCAGGGTCAACCTTCCCAACCTGCCTCGCGGAGGCCGCCCACTAGTTGCTCGCGGCCGGCCCCAATGAACCAAGCATTGATGCCGGGCCTATCCAGGAATGCCGAGTCGATTGGCTCACCCTCGGAGAGGACAGAGCGAGCTTCGTTGATACGCCCGGCATTGCTCAGACTCGCCACAAGTTGGAGGCGCAGCAACGTGTCTTCCGGATGGCTGCTGTGGGCCACTTCTGCCAGCTTCGCAGCTTCATCGTAGCGACCGGCGACGAAGTGCCCGTGGCTCTCAAGTTTCAGCCAAACGTGAATGCGCGGATCTTTTGGGCTTAGCTGACGCGCCCGGCATAGTGCCTCAATCCCTTCATCCGGCTGGCCGGCAGAAATTAACGCATGTCCCAGCGAACCATAACCAACCGCGTCGTTGGGATTGAGCTCGATAGCCAGTTTGGCTTCGCGCAACGACAGTTCGATCTTGCCGACGAGATGAAACCCTCGCGACAGCACGAAATGGGCAAAGGAATCGGTTTCGTCGAGCGACACCGCGCGCTGCGCGGCCTCGACGCACTGCACAATGGACCTCTCGGGGTCGTCAACAAAGGCCAGGAAGGCGTCGCGAAAATGGCAGTAGGCAATGCCGGCATAGCCGCGGCTGTACACTGGATCGAGCGCCACCGCGCATTCGAACATCTCGCGCGCTTCCCTGTTGCCTTCCTTGGAGAACTCGTGCAGCGATGCCATGCCACGCAAATAATAATCCCAGGCCCGCAGGCCGCTCGGCGGTTTCGAGCGGGAGCGTTGGCGCTCGGCCCGCTCGAGCTCGGGCGCCACGGTGGTTGCGATCCGCTCGGTGATCTCGTCCTGCAGTGCAAATATCTCGGCGATCTGTCGGTCGTAGCGCTCGGCCCAGACGTGGTGTCCGGTCTCGGCGTCGATCAGCTGGACGGTCACGCGTATCCGGTCGCCGCTCTTGCGAACTGAACCTTCTATGACGTAGCGCGCGCCGAGCTCGGCGGCGATCTCCTGCACCTTCACCGCGCGTCCCTTGTAGGTGAAGGTCGAATTGCGCGCAATCACCGGGAAGGTGCGCCACAGCGAGAGCGCGGTGATGATGTCCTCGGTCAGGCCGTCAGACAGGTACTCCTGCTCGGGATCGTGGGTCAGGTTGTCGAATGGCAGAACTGCAATGGCCGGCCGGCTGAGCACCGCATCGATCTCCGGTGCCGGAATCGAAGCGAACTGTTCCGCGCCGACTCCGATGCGATAGGCCCGCACCGGTTGATCGATGTTCTTGATCTCCTGCTCGCCAATGTCCTCGAAATTGAATTGGGCTGTAGCGCGAACCTGCTCATGCACGTTGGCCGAAACGCATATGCCACCCGGACCCGAGAGGTTCTCCATCCGAGCGGCTACGTTGACACCGTTGCCGAAGAGGTCGTCACCATCGACGATCACATCGCCCACGCTGATGCCGATGCGGAGCTCGACCTGCCGCTCTTCCGGGACATGCGCATTGCGTGCGGCCAGCGCGCGCTGCACATCGATCGCCGCCAAGACGGCATCGACCGCGCTCGGGAATTCGGCGAGCGCCCCATCGCCCGTGTTCTTGAAAACCCGACCGCCGTACAACGCCGTCTTCGGATCGAAGATCTCCGTACGTAACGCCTTAAGGGTCGTAAGCGTTCCCGCCTCGTCGCGGCCCATCAGTCGTGAATAGCCGACAACGTCCGCGACGAGGATCGCGGCAAGATGGCGGTGAAGCCGTTCTTCGCTCATGTCGGTAGAACACCCAATGAGGCGTTATCGGCAAAGGCTATGCCCACGCGGATACATTGTCCATACAAACCGAAGGACGGGTTAGGATCGTTTCCGGGCAAATGCGGACGTCGGTCGAATGTCCACTTAGGGTCAAAAGCAGATCTCGATTGGCGCATGAGCAAAGTCCGCTTCCAACTGCAATGCGGACGTGACCGTCGGCGTTGAGGATGTCCGCTCTTAGCCACAAGCGGACATACGGTCAGTTAGAGACCAACTCCCCGAGGTCAGCGGTTCTTCGAAAATTTCTTCGAATTATCCTTACTACGATGAGAACCGTCACACCGATTAGTCCCATGTAGGCATTATCTAGCGCCAATTCCGTACAGCTCAGTGTTCCGCCACCAAACTCATCCCGCTCACCTTAAGCGGGACCAGGTGGTGCGAATGAGATCTCGGATATGTCGACGCGCAACCAGACCGCCCAACGGTCGGACGCCACGTCCCAATCTAAGCCAATGCCAATGTCTCGTAGGCCATGGAATCTCATTGCAATTTTGGGACAGCTGCGGCCACTAGCGAAACTTCGCAATTCTGATTCGAACAGGATTAGATTACATCCGCTCAACATGTCGCTGGCGTTAATCAATGGATGGGCGCGGGCGATGCCCACAAAGACTGCAGATGCCGCGATTGGCACCTGGCTTGTGCCGACAACACTTCGGCGCGCGCGAGGTTTGATTGCTGATGATTGTGCGTGTGATTTGGACTTTGGGCCGCCATTGGGCGCTCTCTTTCGTCATTGCGACAGTCGGGCTTACCGCGGTCCTCGGATGGTATGCGGTGACCACGATCGGCCTGAACGCGGACACGGGCGGGATGCTCTCGCGCAAGCTCCCGTTTCGAAAACTGTGGGAGGACTACAAGGCCGCGTTCCCCTACGACGATGACACGCTGGTGATCGTACTCGACGGCCCCAATCCCGATAGGGTTGCCGTTTCCGCCTCGCGTCTTGTCAAAAGCCTGCGCATGCAGCCCGGCCTCTTTCAGAACGTTTTCTACCCTCAGGGCAATGACTACTTTCGGCGCAACGGCCTGCTCTATCTAAGCCAGGCCAAGCTTGCCCAGCTGGGCGATCAGCTCGCGGCGGCACAGCCAATGCTGGCGACGCTCGCCCGGGACCCCTCGCTACGTGGCCTGTTCGAGATCCTGGGTCTCGCAGCGGAGCAATTTGAAGGCGACGGCGCTACATCGAGCCGGACCGCGTCGACCTTCGACAAGATCAGCGCCGTCATCGAGGGCCAAGGAGACGGCAAACCGACCGCGCTCGCTTGGTCCGATCTAATGCGCGGGCATGACGCCACGCCGACCGAACGCCGACGGATCATTGTGGTCAAACCGCGGCTTGACTACGCCAAGATACCGCCCGGCCGGGCGCCGATGCTGGCCGTGCGGGCCATGGCGCGCGAGCTCGGCATCGGTCCGAGCGCGGACGGCGTGCGGCTGCGCCTCACCGGATCGGTGGCGCTGGAGACCGAGGAGCTCGACAGCGTTGAGGCCGGTGCGGGACGCGCGGGCCTCCTGTCGCTCGGCCTGGTCAGTTTCCTGCTGTTTGTCGGCCTTCGATCGTGGCAACTGGTGGTCGCCGTGCTCGCGACGCTGATCACCGGACTTATCTGGACCGCAGCCTTCGCCGCGGCGACCGTCTCCGAGCTCAACCTGATCTCGGTGGCGTTCTTCGTCTTGTTCGTGGGGCTCGCGGTTGATTTCGGCATTCACTTCGCGCTCCGTTTCCGCGAGGAGATCGAGCGGGGCATAAGGGTGCCAGAAGCGCTTCACGCGGCGTTCCTGGGGGTCGGCGGCTCCCTCGCGCTGACCGCGATAGCGGCGGCGGTTGCGTTTCTCTCCTTCGTGGTCACGGACTATGAAGGCATTGCCGAGCTCGGCATCATTTCCGCGGCCGGAATGGTGATCGCGCTGATCCTCAATTTGACGCTGCTCCCGGCGCTCCTGCGGCTGCTGCCGTTCAGGCGCGGGCCACGGCGAACGGCGCACCGGGAGCTGGTTCCGCCAGCTTTCATTCGGCGGCGGGCGCGCCTCATCTGCATGGCCGCCACGATCCTCGGGATCCTCGCGCTGCCGCTCATGGGGCAGGTTCAGTTCGAAAGCAACCCATTCAACCTCAAGGATCTGGGGACCGAATCGGTGCGCACCATGTTGGAGCTCGTCCATGATCCCGATGCCGCGCCCTACACCGCGTCCGTCGTCACCCCGAACTTGGCCGCCGCCGATCGGCTGGCCAAGCGGCTGAAGTCCCTGCCGCTCGTCGACAAGGTGGTAACGGTGCGCTCCCTCGTGCCGAACGAGCAGCGCGCAAAGCTCGCAATCATCGACACGATGGGCCTGCTGCTCGGACCCGTCGCCGACGGGAGCGACGTCAAGCCCGCGCCGACGTCGGCCGAGCGGCGGCGATCCTTCGACAAGTTCCTCAACACGCTGAAGGCGATGCGGGCGTCGGGCGATGCCGGACCGCTCGCGCCGAGCATCAGCCGGTTGGCGGCAGCGCTCGCTGCGTTCAAATCCCGGCGCGGGCTTTCCGATGCGTCGCTATTGGCGCTCAAGTATGCGCTGATCGGCACGAGCGGCACCACGCTCGCCGATCTGCGCATTGCCTTGAGCGCCAGGCCGGTCACGCTCGCCGACGTCCCGAAGGCACTTCGTGAGCGCTACATGACCGCGGACGGCCGCGCCCGCGTTGAGATCATCCCCAAGCAGGACATTACCGATATGCGGCGCCTGCGCGCGTTCGTCGAGCAAATCCGAATGATCGCGCCGAACGCCACGCATGATCCGGTGAACATCCTTGAGGGAGGGAAAGTCGTGATCCGCGCCTTCCAGCAGGCGACCGGCTTGGCGCTAATCGCGGTCATATGTCTGATCGCCGTTTTTTGCCGGCGCCTGCGCGATGCGGTTCTGGTGCTGGTTCCGATCGTCCTGGCGGGCGTGTGGACGGTCGCGATCGCAACGCTGGCCAGGATCGATTTCAACCTCGCGAACATCATCGTGCTGCCGTTGCTGCTGGGGCTCTGCGTGGCGAACGGGATCCACCTCGTCCGGCGGGCGCAGATCGAACCTGAACGCGAGCTCCTGCACACCAGCACACCGCGGGCCGTTCTGTTTAGCGCCCTGACCACGATGTGTTCGTTCGGCAGCCTTGCAATATCGGGCCACAGAGGCACTGCGAGCATGGGACAACTGCTCACGATTGCAATTGCGGTGTCGCTGCTGGTGGCGCTTGTCGCGCTGCCGGCGGCGATGGAGCTATGGCGCAAATAGACGAAGCGCCAATGCGACAGCTCGACGGCATCGGCGGGCGGCCGGGCGCGACGCTTTGTCGCTGGGCGCCAATGCTCCGGGTCTGCGTGGCTCGAAATCGGCGATCGGTGGCGAGAAAGTGCCCGAAATTGAGCGCATTTGACACTGCTGGAGAACCAGGGAACATCCAGACACGTCCGAAAATGGGCCGATCCGGCAAGATCGCAAATCCGGCCGGACTTTGCGGTTCCGCT
The DNA here is from genome assembly GCA_964494065.1 of uncultured Alphaproteobacteria bacterium. GTDB lineage: Bacteria > Pseudomonadota > Alphaproteobacteria > JAPULJ01 > JAPULJ01 > DATKZM01. The sequence goes on along the minus strand of CAZBRE010000076.1, from coordinate 5,505 downwards.
TCCCGCGCCCGATCGGCAGGAGTATTATCGGTTTCCCTTCATTCCCAAGGGGAACAAGCGTCTGTTCGTGCTCCAATTGGGTGGCCAAGGCGTTCCTTGGCAGCCGCACGGGGCTCTACCTTCGCAGATTGGAATCCGTGATCTTGGCGAACGTGCTCTATGCACTTCTCCTCTTGGCAGTTGCAGCAAACCTCGCTTCTGCCGCCTACGTTCTATTGGCGATTCGCAGGGTCGACGACTTTCAAGGCCAGAACGGGCCTTTCGAAGGGTTCCAGCCCCCGGTCACCATCCTCAAACCGGTATGCGGTCTCGACGCCACGCTCTATGAGAACCTGCGCTCGTTTTGTGTGCAGAGCTATCCCGAATACCAGGTCGTCTTCGGCGTACGGCAGGCGAGCGATCCGGCGGTCGCCGTCATCGAGAAACTGTTCAAGGATCTTCCGGGCGTCGATGCCGTGCTAGTTGTCGACGAGACGGTTGCGGGCCCGAATTTGAAGGTCAGCAACCTGGGCAACATGTACAAATCGGCCAAGCACTCATACGTCGTCATTGCCGATAGCGACATGCGGGTCGACGAGCACTACGTGTCTAGCGTAGTCGCACCGTTCGAGGATGCGCAGGTCGGGGCCGTGACTTGCCTGTACTCGGGTAGCTCCGTGGGCGGGCTTCCCTCGCTGCTCGCCAGCATGTTCATCAACGAGTGGTTCCTGCCCTCGGTTCTGGTGAGCACCAGGCTCAACGAGCTCCGCTTCGGTCTTGGTGCCACGATTGCGGTTCGCCGCGAGTTGCTCGACGCGATCGGCGGCTTCAATACGCTGTCGCACTTCCTGGCTGACGATCACATGCTGGGCAAGTTGATCAGCGAGCACGGCTTTCGGGTTGTCCTGTCGAACTACGTCGTCAAGAACATCGTTCATGAGCAGAGTCTCGGGGCGATGCTGCGGCACGAACTGCGCTGGGCGCGGACGATCCGTTCGGTCGCCCCGTTGGGGCATGCTTTCTCATTCTTCATGTACGGCGTTCCGCTGGCACTTCTGGGCGCCGTGATGATAGAGCTGACATTCGATTGGGAGATTTTCGAATTTGCGATCGTGGCGCTCCCATTGCTCTTGCGCGTGTGGATGCACTTTACCGTTCGCCGAAAGCTTGGCCTGGCGCGCGGCGATCAGTCCCTCTGGCTGCTGCCCTTGCGCGACGTCCTATGCCTTCTGATCTGGGGCACCAGCTTCCTCGGGCGAAAGATAAACTGGAAGCAGATGAGATATACGGTCGATCCGAAAGGGCTGATGAGCGTCGCCGAGGTATACGAGCCATGATGAAAACCTTGTTTCTGAATCCACCGTCCTTCGACGGTTTCGATGGTGGCGCCGGCGCGCGTTACCAGGCGAAACGGGAGGTACGCTCGTTCTGGTACCCGACCTGGCTGGCGCAGCCCGCCGCGCTCGTGCCCGACAGCCGGCTCGTCGACGCGCCGGCGCGGGGGCTTTCGCTCGACGACGTGGTGGCGATGGCCGACGACTTCGAGCTCGCCGTGCTGCATACCAGCACGCCGTCCTTCCGGTCGGATGTAAAGGTGGTCGAGGCGCTGAAATCGGCCAATCCACAGCTGATGATCGGCCTCGTCGGCGCCCATGTGGCGGTGTCGCCCGAGCCTTCGATCCTCGCCTCGCAGGCCATCGACTTCGTCGCGCGCAACGAGTTCGACTTCACCATCAAGGAGATCGCCGAGGGCAGGCCGCTGGCCGAGGTCGACGGCGTCACCTACAAGGTCGACGGGCGCGCCGTTCACAATCGCGAACGTGCCGTTCTGCACGACATGGATCGGCTGCCCTTCGTGACACCGATCTATCATCGCGACCTGGTGCCCGAAGACTACTTCATCGGCTATCTGAAGCACCCCTACGTGTCGCTCTATACCGGGCGCGGCTGCAAGTCGCGCTGCACCTTCTGCTTGTGGCCGCAGACCATCGGCGGGCATACCTACCGGACCCGCAGCCCCGGCCATGTGATCAAGGAGATCGCGCTGGCCAAGGAATTGTTCCCGCAGGTGAAGGAGTTCTTCTTCGACGACGACACCTTCACCGACGACCGGCCCCGCGCGGAAGAGATCGCCCGCGGTCTCGGGCACCTCGGCGTCACCTGGTCGTGCAACGCCAAGGCTAACGTTCCCTACGAGACCCTAAAGGTGCTCCGCGACAACGGGCTTCGGCTGCTGCTTGTCGGCTACGAGTCGGGAAACCAGCAGATCCTGCACAACATCAAGAAGGGCATGCGCATCGAGGTGGCGCGCAAGTTCACCGAGGATTGCCACAAGCTCGGCATCGTCATCCACGGGACCTTCATCCTCGGCCTTCCGGGAGAGACCCGCGAGACGATCGAGGAGACGATCCGCTTCGCCACCGAGATCAACCCGCACACGATCCAGGTCTCGCTCGCCGCACCTTATCCCGGAACCTTCCTTTACGATCAGGCGGCCGAGAACGGCTGGCTGGTCCGCCAGGATGGCGATCTGGTTCACGATGACGGCTTTCAGATCTCCTCGCTCGCCTACCCGAACCTGTCGCAGCAGGAGATTTTCGACGCCGTCGCCACCTTCTACAAACGCTTCTACTTCCGCCCTGGCAAGATCGCCGACATCACGATGGAGATGTTGCGAAGCTGGGAGATGATGAAGCGGCGGCTGCGCGAGGGCGTTGAGTTCATGCACTTTCTGAACGCCCGGGAAATGGCTCCTTGAAGCTGCTTATCGTGACGGGGGACGATTTCGGGGCATCGGAGGCAGTCAACGAAGCGATCGAGCGCGCATACCGCCAAGGCATCCTCAATACCGCGAGCCTGATGGTCGGCGCACCCGCCGCCGGGGACGCGGTGTCGCGCGCCCAACGCCTGCCCCGGTTGCGGGTGGGCCTGCATCTGGTTCTGGTGTGCGGCCGCCCGGTGCTGCCGGCCGCCGAGGTCTCTGAGCTGGTCGACGCTGATGGGGCGTTCTCATCGCGGCTCGTGTGCGCCGGGCTGCGCTTTTTCTTTCGACCAGCCGCTCGCCGACAGCTCGCCGCCGAGATCAGGGCCCAGTTCGAGGCGTTTCGGGCAACCGGCCTCACGCTCGACCACGTCAACGCCCATAACCACATGCACCTTCACCCGACGGTGCTTGGGCTTATTCTGCGGATCGGGGCAGATTATGGAATGCGGGCCGTGAGACTGCCGCACGAACCTTTCCTGGCGTCCTGGCGCGCCACCCGCGAGGGCCTGCTGCGCCGCGCCGCCAACGACCTTCTGCTTTGGCCGCTGCTTGCCGCGCACCGGGCGCGCCTGGCGCGGGCCGGCATGGCGCGCAACGACTACGTCTTCGGCATGAACGACAGCGGCACCATGGACCGCGAACGCTTGCTCGGCTTCCTCGCCCATCTGCCCGACGGCGTATCGGAGATCTATTGCCACCCGGCGACTGGGCCGTGGCCCGGCGGGGAAGCGACGACGGAGGGCTACCGCTTCGCCGCGGAGCTCGCCGCGCTGACCGATGCCGCGGTTGCCGCGGCGATCCCGCGGCTGGGGATCGAGCCCACCGCATTCGGTGCGCTGGCCGCCAGCGGCCCGCCGTGAGCGCTTCGACGGCCCGGCGCGCGGTGAGGATCGGAAGCGGCCTCGCAATGCTCGCCGGCCTGGGGGCGATCGTCGCCCTCATCGCCTATCAGGGCTTCGACGATATCGGCCGCGTGATGGTGACGGCGGGCTGGGGCATTGCCCTGGTGACCGCTTTTCATCTCGTGCCGATGGCGGCCTCGGCTTTGGCCTGGCGCGCGGCCGCGGGCGCGGTCGCCGAGGGCAAAGCCTGGGTGTTTCTTTGGGCCAGGCTGCTGCGCGAGGCCGTCAACGGCCTGCTGCCGGTGGCCCAGATCGGCGGCGACGTGGTCGGCGCGCGGATCCTCACCTTCCATGGCAGCCGGGCGCCCGTCGCAGGCGCGTCGGTTCTGGTCGACATGACGCTCGAATTCCTCACCCAGATCGTCTTCACGGTGATCGGCCTGGGCCTGCTGCTCGCCCTTGGCGGCGGGGCGATCACGGGCTGGGTGGTCGCCGGCATCGCGGTGGCGAGCGTTGCCGCCATCGGCTTTCTGTTGGCCCAGCGCTGGGGGCTGTTTCTGTTGTTGGAAAGGCTGCTCGAACGCATGGCGGGCTTCCTAAACTGGCCGGCGCTCGGCTCGCTGACCGACCTGCACGAGACCGTGATGGCGATTTACCGAACCCGCCGGGCCATGACCGGCGCAACCTTGTGGCACCTCGCCGCCTGGTTTCTCGGCGCCATCGAGGTGTGGCTGGCGTGCATGATCCTCGGTGCGCATGTAAGCTTCGCCGAGGCGTTGGTGATCGAGAGCCTCGGCCAGGCGGTGCGCACGGCGGCGTTCTTCGTGCCCGGGGCTTTCGGCGTGCAGGAAGGCGGCTTCATGATCCTCGCGCTGCACTTCGGCCTGGCGCCGGAGATCGGCCTCTCCGTTTCGCTGATCAAGCGCGTGCGGGAGCTGGTGCTGGGTGCCCCGGCCATGCTCGCTTGGCAACTGGTGGAGGGCCGCCGCTTGCTGGCCGCGGCCGACACGACGTCCGAAGAGCGCTCATGATTTCCATCTTCACGCCGCCATACAGCTCATGGAGCCATCGACTGGCCCGCCTGCTGGTGCGGCCGCTGGTCGGCACGCCGATCCGGCCGAACGACCTGACCACGGCCCGCCTAGTCACTGGGCTCGCCGCCTGCGCCGCCTTCGCGGTGGGCGATCCCGGCTGGAATGTCTGGGGCGGCATATTGTGGCTGGTGTCATGCCTGCTCGACCGGGCGGACGGCGAGCTGGCGCGGATTGGCGGCGCGACCTCGGCTTGGGGCCATCGTTACGACTATTATTGCGATGTCGGGGTCAATGGCTTGTTCTTCATCGCCATCGGTGTCGGCCTCATGAACGGTGGCCTTGACGGCTGGGCGGTTGCGCTCGGGCTCCTCGCAGGTCTTTCCGTCGCGGTCGCATCGATCTTGGCCGAATTGTACGAGCAGGCATCAGAAGTCAGCGGCAAGGCGTATGTCGGGATCCTCGGCTTCGACTTCGATGACACGCTTTATCTTCTCGGCCCGGCCGCCTGGTTCGGCCTGCTTCCGTTTCTTCTGATGGGCGCCGCCGCTTGCGCGCCGATTATCGCTGCCCTGACCTGGGTACGGTTGATCCGGCGCCGCAACATCAAGCGGAGTGAGGGAGGCCGGCTCAAGCAACCAGGAGGCGCGACCGGCGACGGAGCGTCGCCAATCCCACGCTATGAGCGGCGGTCCGAATCGAACCGCCGCACTCGCTTCTAGGCCTCGCCGGAATGTCCGCTATGGGTCAGCAGCAGACATCATCGGCGCAAAACGCAATGTCCGCTTTGAGCAGAAAACCGGACATAACAATCAGCGTCCACAACGTCTGCTTATAGCCACAAGCGGAAATGCGGAAGTTGAAACCGTCGGTCCTCTTGTCTGGAGGG
>CAZBRE010000075.1:0-19967 GCA_964494065.1 uncultured Alphaproteobacteria bacterium | reverse complement strand
CGCCGGCCTTTTCCGCCGCGGCCTTGACGTTGGCGATGTCGCGCTGCACCGCCTCGTGGCCGGTATAGGTGAGCTTGTCGTTGCAGATGAGCTCGATGCCGAGCCGGCCCTTGAGCCCCGACGCCTCGTCGTATTCGGCGTAGAATTCGGGGAAGGCTTCGCGGTCGCGGCCCGAAAGCGTGCTGCTTCCACTGTCGGCCGCGGCCTCTTCTGGGCTCATCTTCCGCCGCTCCAAACCGCCGAGGCGATCGTGAATGTAGAAGGCCCAGTTCTTGCCCTTGGAGTACTCGCCGTCGCTGACGATATCGATGCCGGCCTCGACCTGCTTGGCCACGACCTCGTCGATCGACTCCTTGAGACACGCTTCGTAAGCCGCCTCGTCGTAGGGTTGGTCGGCCTCGATCAGCTTCATGAAATCGATCAGCTTGGGCGTCCGTACCAGACTGCCGACATGGGTGGTGAGAATTCTGTCCTGTGCCATCGTGCTATCCGCCGTAGGTAAGTTCGAATTGCGAAGTCGTCGGAGACTATCGTCCTAACCCCGCCCGACAAAGGGCATGTTGGTCGCCATCACGGTCATGAAGAGGACGTTGGCGTCGAGCGGCAGGTTCGCCATGTAGAGCACCGCATCGGCGACGTGGCTCACATCCATCGTCGGCTCGGGCTTGATCGAGCCGTCGGCCTGGGGGACGCCCTTCGGGAACGCCGCCGCCAGCTCGGTCAACGCGTTGCCGATGTCGATCTGGCCGCAGGCGATATCGTTCGCGCGGCCGTCGAGGGCGAGCGAGCGGGTCAAGCCCGTAATCGCGTGCTTGGTCGAGGTGTAGGGAGCGGAGCCCGGCCGCGGCACATGCGCCGAGATCGAGCCGTTGTTGATGATGCGCCCGCCCCTGGGGTCTTGCGCCTTCATCACGCGTATGGCGGCCTGGGCGCAGAGGAAGCAGCCGGTCAGGTTGACGTCGACGATGGCCCGCCACTTCTCGACCTCGAGATCCTCGATCGGCGTCCCCGGCAGCGCCATGCCGGCATTGTTGAACAGCACGTCCAGCCGGCCGAACTTGCCCACGGTCTCGGCGAAGAGTTCGCCAACCGCGGTCTCGTCGGTGACGTCGGTCGGCACCGGCAGCATGTCGCCGCCATCCGCCGCCGCCATGTTCGAGGTTTCGAGCAGATCCGGCGCGCGCCGCCCGGCGATCGCCACGTTGTAGCCGTCGGCCTGCAGCTTGAGCGCGGCGGCGCGGCCGATGCCGCTGCCCCCGCCGGTGACGATCGCAACTTTTCCCTCAGGCATACCGTCTCCCCCCGATCTGATTTTCCGGCATCATAACCGGTGATGAAGCGCGGCGACAGATGCAGGAGGGTTAACCCTCGCCCGACATGCCTTCATGGCGTGGCAGGTCGTCCGCCGGCTCGATCCATCGGAGATGCTCGCGCCAATAGACATGGCGGCCTGGCGTCACGGCCTCGGGATCGTCGAAGGTGGCGACCAGGAGGTGCGTCTCGTCGGGCCAGCGCTCGCCGTAATAGCTCAGCGGCGTGCCGCAGGTCGGGCAGAAGCTGCGCCTCGCGCCCGGCGACGAGGCAAACTCGCGCGGCGGATCGCCCTCCCACGAAACCTCGTCCTTCGGAAAGCCCGCCCAGGTGACGAAGGGCGCGCCCGACGCGCGGCGGCAGCTCTCGCAATGGCAATGCGCGACCCAGAGCGGCTCAGCCGGCACGCGGTAGCGCACCGCCCTGCAGAGACAGCCGCCGGTGATGCCGTGCTCGCTCATCGCCTGCGTCAGTCGCGCAGCAGCTCGTTGATCGAAGTCTTGGAGCGCGTCTGCTCGTCGACGACCTTGACGATGACGGCGCAGTAGAGGCTGGGCCCACCCTTGGGGTCCGGCAGCGAGCCGGGCACGACGACCGAATAGGCGGGCACGCGCCCGCGATGCACCTCGCCGGTGGCGCGGTCGACGATCTTGGTCGAGGCGCCGATATAGACGCCCATCGAGAGCACCGCGCCCTCCTCGACGATCACGCCCTCGGCGACTTCCGACCGCGCGCCGATGAAGCAGTTGTCCTCGATGATCACGGGGTCGGCCTGCAGCGGCTCGAGCACGCCGCCGATCCCCGCCCCGCCGGAGATATGGCAGTTCTTGCCGATCTGGGCGCACGACCCGACGGTCGCCCAGGTGTCGATCATGCTGCCCTCGTCGACATAGGCGCCGAGATTGACGAAGCAGGGCATCAGCACGACACCCGGCGCGATGAAAGCCGAGCGCCGCACGATGCAGTTGGGCACGGCGCGGAAGCCGGCATCGCGGAAGCGGTTGTCGCCCCAGCCCTCGAACTTCGAGGGCACCTTGTCGAACCACGGCGTGTTGCCGCCGGGCCCGCCGGGGATCGGCGCCATGTCGTTCAGGCGGAAGGACAGCAGCACCGCCTTCTTGGCCCACTGGTTGACATGCCAGCCGTCGCCGGATTTTTCCGCGACGCGCAGGTTGCCGGCGTCGAGCGCTTCCAGCGCCGCATGCACCGCCGCGCGCACGGGTCCCGTGGTGTTGGGCCCTACGCTGTCGCGGCTCTCCCAGCCTTCGTCGATGATCGCTTCAAGTTCGTCGAGATTCATGTCCTGCCCCGCCGCTCGCAATTCGCGCGCGGAACATGTGACAGGGGCTCCAGGGTGTCAACGGCGCCAGCGCTCGCGAAACGCAATGTGCGTTCCGCACCCCTCACCCTAACCCTCTCCCCTTGGGGGAGAGGGGATTGTGCCGGGGCGCGCTTCCTGTCCCCTCTCCCCTTGCGGGAGAGGGAGGGGCCTGTCGCCCAACGTCTACTTGGGCGGCGGGAGGGTGAGGGGTCCTTTGTCTGCGTGCCTACCCTTCCCGCGCCGACGCCACGCCGTGCAGCCAGTTGGCCAGGTCCTCGGTCTCGTGATGGATGTGTTCGCCCGGTTCGCCGACGCGGGCGTATTCGGTGTCGGTGCGGATCCACACCGTGGTCATGCCGAGCGCATGTGCCGGCTCCAGGTTCTTCGGGATGTCGTCGAAGAACACCGTCGCCTCGGCCTTGAGCGCGAAGGCCTGAAGCGCGCCCTCATAGATCGAGGGATCGGGCTTGGGACGGTAGTCGCCGGCCACGATATCGAAGATCGCCTCGAAATGATGGCTCACCCCGACCCGTTCCATCACCCGCTCGGCATGATGGCGCGACGCGTTCGTGAGTATGTATTTGGGGCCCTTGAGGCGGGATAGCGCGGCGTCGAGATGCGGGTCGGCCGGCACCGGGCTGTGGTCGATCGCGTGAACATGGTTAAGGAAGTCTTGCGGCGCGACCCCGTGCTCGGTCATGAGGCCCCGCATCGTCGTCCCGTAGCGCCGGAACAGGTCCTTCTGGACCACATGCGCCGCCTCGTTGTCACAGCCCAGAAGGCCGCAGATGAACTCCTTCATCCGCGCGTCGATCTGCGCAAACAGGTTGCACGAATGGGGATAGAGCGTGTTGTCGAGGTCGAATACCCAGGCCTCGACATGGCCAAGTTTAGGATGCGCGCCGTCCGGCGCCTTGTCAGCGGTCATTCACCATATTTGCGGCGCAAAAACTGGCCCCGCAAGGCCAAATCGAAAGCATTCGTTAAAGAACCTTTTCTAAATTTTAAGCTTGGCCGGAGACAATCCGGCAGGTCTCCCGAAACAACAGCCCGGGCGGTATCGCGTGTTTGGATCGAAGAGCAAACCGGGTGTCTCCGACGAACACCAAAACCAGCCCACGAACATAACGCTCTCGGCGCAATCGACGCCGGCGGCGCCCGCGGCGCCGGCCGCACCGCCGGGCGGATCCGACGAGGGCGCGCGGCTGCGCTACGAGCGCGACCGTTTCCTCGCCTTCGCCTTTTGCGCCTCCGACATATTGATGGAGCTCGATGAGAGCCACAACGTGGTCTTCGCCGCCGGCGCGGTTTCCGCCTTTCTGGGCGTGACCTCCGAGTCGGTGGCCAAGCAGCCGCTGATGAACTTCATCACCGCCCAGTCGCGGCCGGCGATCGGCGAGCTGCTTCTGGCGATCCATGACGGCCGCCGGTTGGAGCCGATGAAGGTGCGCTTGAACAGCGCCACCGGCCCGACGCCGCCGATGCTCGCGGTCGGCTACCGGCTCTCCGATCTTTCCGATCGCATCTTCGTCACCTTCCGCATGGCGCGCTCGCTGGAGGACGACGATCCGAGCAATCCGCACCGGCGCCGCGGCGGGCTCCACGACGAAGAGTCCTTCGCCGAAATGGCCGCCAGGCGCCTGCGCTCAAGGGCGGAGCATCCCAACGAACAGCTGACCCTGATCGAGCTCGACACCGATCCTGATTTCTCCGAGCGCCTCGACCAGGCCGCGGAGACCGAGCTCAAGGAGACCATCGCCACCTGCCTGCGCGCCAAGTCGGTCGACGGCCGCTCCGCCGGCGAGCTTGAGGACGGACGCTACGGCGTCGTTCACCAGCGCGGCATGGATGTCGGCGAGCTCAATGCGCGCATCGAGGAAGCCACGCGCGCCGCCGATCCGGGCGGCGCCGGCGTGACCGTGCGCGCGGCCTCGGTCGACCTCGTCTGCGACGGCGTCAGCGAGGACGACGCGGCCAAGGCGCTCGCCTATACGATCCACGAATTCTGCCGGGCGCCGGGCGCGCGGCTCACCATGGAGAAGCTCACCCATGGGCTCACCGGTCTGCTCGAGACCAACGCCAAGCGCATGGCCGATGTCCGCCACGTCATCTCCGAGGATGCTTTCGAGATCTACTTCCAGCCGGTCGTCCATCTGAAGTCGCAACGCACCAGCCACTTCGAGGTGCTGTCGCGCTTCACCAGCGTGCAGAAGGGCGTGCCGCCCTACGACTTCGTCCACTTCGCCGAGGAGGTGAACCTCATCTCCGACTTCGATCTCGCGGTTTGCCACAAGGCGACGGCGGCCCTGCGCGCCCGCGCCGACACGCTCGACACCTGGCCGGTCGCGGTGAACATCTCCGGGCGGTCGTTCGAGGATCCGATCTTCCAGGACGGCCTGCTGCGCCTTCTGGAGGACAACGCCGATCTGCGCCACAACCTGCTCTTCGAGCTCACCGAGTCGATGGCGGTCGCCGACATCCACGCGACCAACGATTTCGTCCAGGCGCTGCGCGCCTCGGGGCACAAGGTCTGCCTCGACGATTTCGGCGTCGGCGCGGCGGCCTTCGAGTATCTCCGCGCCATCGACATCGACTTCGTCAAGATCGACGGCAGCTATGTCCAGAGCGCGCTGGAGAACAAGAAGTCGAGCCACTTCCTGCGCGCCATCGCCGGGCTCTGCCGCGACCTCGGCGTCGCCACCGTCGCGGAGATGGTGGAGGACGAGTACTGCGTCAAATACCTGATCACCGCCGGCATCGATTACGGCCAGGGCTATTACTTCGGCCGGCCCGACCCCAAGATGGTGCCGACCATCCCCGCGATGCCCGACGGCATGGGCGCGCGCGGCAGCGGCGCCTCGATGGGCCGCGGTTAGCTCCAGGAGGTTGGGGGTGCCCGGAGCGATCGAAAAAACCAACCCGGCCGCGCCGAAAACGTCCACCGGATCCGGCGGACGGCCGTCGCTCGACCGCAATCTGCAAGCGGCCCTGATCGAATCACGCAAGCGTTACAAGGACTTGGTCGAAATCTCCAGCGACTTCGCCTGGGAGACCGACGGCACCGCCTTCGTCTTCGTCTCGCCCCACGGCGCGCTCGGCTACAGCGCCAAGGATCTGGTCGGCCTCGACGTAACGGCGCTGCTTGAGGATGAGGCCGATGCCGCCGACACGCCCTTCAAGGCGAGCCGCCCGGTCAACCGCGTTCAGTTCTGGTGCCGCGCGGCCGATGGCGCGCCGCGCCGGCTGTCGTGCTCGGCCATGCCGATCTTCGACGACGACGGTAAATGGATGGGCGCGCGCGGCGTCGCCCGCGACGTCACCGAGGAGAGCGGCCTGGAAGAAGCGCTGGCCCACGCCCACACACGCGAGCGCCTCTACAATCACGTGCTCACCAGTATCTGGGATACGGCCAAGCCGGAGGACATGCTGACCGCCGCCGCCGATGGCGCGCGCCGCGCACTGTCCGGCGACCGCTGCCTCATCTGGCGCTTCGATGCCGAGGGCGCTGCGACGCTCGCAGCCAGCTCGGGCGATCATGGCGGGGACGACGATGTGCGCCCGCCCGCCAAGCTGCCGGACGAGGGCGCGATCGAACATCCGGTCGGGGACGGCCACGGGTTGTTCGCGCGCACTGCCGCGCGCGACGGCAGCGAGGGTGCTGTCGCCATCATCCGCGGGCCCGGCCGTCCGCGGTTCGAGGACGACGAGAAGCGCCTACTGAGCGAGCTCGCCTTCCAGTTCGGCATCGCCATGGCGCATGTCGAGCATCAGACGAAACTCGATCGCCTCGCGCGGATCGACGGGCTGACGGGGCTTCCCGTCCGGCGCGCCTTCCTCGAAGTGGTGGATGGGCGGCTGGGTGGGGCCGGCGCGCTGCTGTACATCGACCTCGACAACTTCAAGCCGGTCAACGACCTGCACGGCCACGAGGCCGGCGACCGCATTCTCTGCCTGGTCGCCCGGCAGCTCGAAATCGCGGCGGGCGACCATGGGCTTGCGGCGCGGCTGGGCGGCGACGAGTTCGCGATCTGGCTCGACAATGCCGATGCACGCGAGGCCGAAGCGGCCGCGCTCAGCCTGCAGCGGACCGCGCGCGAACTCGCCCCTTACTCCGCCGACGCCTCGCGCCCGATCGGCTACTCGATCGGCATCGCCGTCCACAGGCCGCATGCAAGCAAGACCGTAGAAACGCTCGATGCGCTGGTCGCGCGCGCCGACGCCGCGATGTACGCGGTCAAGCACGACGGCAAGGACGGCATCCGCGTCGCGCCCGCGGCGGCCTTTGGCGAATGGGAGGAGTCCAATGACTGAGCTGCCTCCCCGCCGCGGCACGGCCTACGAGAAAGCCAAGAAGATCGCCCAAGGCGGCGATGCGAAGGCGCGGCGCAAGCTCGCCGAGCGCGAGGACGTCCAGCCCGAGCTTCTCTACTACCTGGCCGAGGATGACGAGCCGGAGGTGCGGCGCGCCATCGCGCAGAACGCCGCGACCCCGCCGCACGCCGATTTCATTCTCGCCACCGACCTGCACGAAAGCGTGCGCGAGGGCTTGGCCGGCAAGCTCGCCGGGCTCGTCCCCGACATCGATGGCGCCACCTTCGGCCGCCTGCACAAGCTGACCCGCCAGACCATCGCCACGCTGGCGCGCGACGAGCTGCCGCGGGTGCGCGCGATCATGTCCGAAGCGCTCGCCGAGCTCGACGGCAAGGTGCCGGAGGAGCTGCGGAAGCTGGTCCAGGCGCTCGCCGCCGATGAGGTGCTCGAGGTCGCGAGCCCCGTCCTCGAACGCTCGCCGCTGTTGAGCGAACGCGACATTCTGTCGATCATCACCTCGGGGCCTCCCGACGGCGCGCTCGCCATCGTCGCCCAGCGCGCCGGGCTGGGCGAGACGCTGGCCGACTTCGTGGTCGAGCACGGCGACGAGAACGCCGTCACCCAGCTTCTCGCCAACGAGAGCGCGCAGATCCGCGAGGAGACCCTCGACCGCATCCTCGACAAGGCGCCCGAGGTCGAGCAATGGCACGACCCGCTGGTGCGCCGGCCGCAGCTGTCGGTCCAGGTCACCATGCGCATCGCCGGTTTCGTCGCACGCTCGCTGCTCGACGTGCTGCTGACCCGCAGCGACCTCGACCCCGAGACCGCCGAGGTCGTCCGGACCATCGTCTCAGGCCGTATCGAGAACGACATGCCGTCCGACGGCGAGGACGCCGACGAGGAAGATCCTGCCGACGAGGCGCAGCGCCTGCATTCCGAAGGCCAACTCGATGACGCCCGGCTGATGGATGCGGTCAATGCCGGCAAGCGCCGCTTCGCCACCGCCGGCCTCGCCGCGCGGGCGAGCATGACATACGAAACCGCGCGCGACCTTCTGGCGACCCGCAGCGCCAAGGCGGTGACGGCGCTCGCCTGGAAGGCCGGGCTCGAGATGCGCGATGCGATCCAGGTCCAGCTCCGCCTCGCCGGCGTCTCGCCGCAATCGGCGCTCTACGCGCGCGACGGCACCGACTATCCGCTGTCGGAAGAAGACCTCGAATGGCAGCTGGAGTTCTTCTCGAAGAACTAGGCGGACGCGGCGCCGGCTAGTCGTCGACCGCTTCGACCTCTTCGATCACCGCGTCGTTGCCGATCAGCGTGCCGACACCGTGCGGCGTGAAGATCTCCAGCAGCATCGCATGCGGCACCCGGCCGTCCATAATGACGGCGGCCTCCACGCCCTGCTCGACCGCCTTGATGCAGGTCTCGACCTTCGGGATCATGCCTCCGTGGATGGTGCCGTCGTCGATCAGCGCCTGCGCCGCCTCGGTGGTGAGATCGGGGATCAGGTTGCTGTCCTTGTCGAGCACGCCGACGACATCGGTGAGCAGGAAGAAGCGCGCTGCCCCCATGGCGCCGGCGATGGCGCCGGCCGCGGTGTCGGCGTTGATGTTGAAGGTCTCGCCTTTGGGGCCGACGCCGATCGGCGCGATCACCGGGATCACGTCGGAATCGGCGAGGTTGTTCAAGAGCTCGGGCTTGATTTCTTCGGGCTCGCCGACGAAGCCGAGATCGAGGATCTTCTCGATGTTCGATTCCGGATCGCGCTTGGTGCGGCGAAGCTTCCGCGCCTTGATGAGGCCGCTATCCTTGCCGCTGAGGCCGATCGCCGAGCCGCCCGCTTCGTTGATCGACTGGACGATCGATTTGTTGATGGCGCCCGACAGCACCATCTCGACGATGCCCACCGTCTCCTTGTCGGTCACCCGCAAGCCGTCGATGAACTCGCTCTTCACCGCGAGCCGCTCGAGCATGGCGCCGATCTGCGGGCCGCCGCCATGGACCACGATCGGGTCGATGCCGGCATGCTTCAGCAGCACGATGTCCTTGGCGAAGGAGGCCGCGAGGCTGCTGTCGCCCATCGCGTGCCCGCCGTATTTGATGACGAAGCACTCGCCGGCATAGCGCCGCATATACGGCAGCGCGTCGGTCAGCACGCGGCCGAGATGGATCCACTCTTTGGCTTCTTTGATCTGGCGGGCTTTGATCATGTCGAGACCTTAGTTGAAGCGTCGTCAGGTCGCCAGCGCCGCGAGCCCGGCGCGCAGCTCGGCGATGCCGGTGCCTTTGAGCGCGCTGGTGGCGGCAATCGTCGGATAGGCGGCGCCATGCGTCTTGAGCTCGCCCGCGGCTTCCTCCAGGCGGGCGGTCAATGCGCCGGCCTTCACCTTGTCGCATTTGGTGAACACCGCCTGGTAGACCACGGCCGCGTCGTCCAACAGCCCCATGATCTCGCGGTCGCTGTCCTTGATGCCGCGCCGCGCGTCGATCAGGAGGCAAAGCCGGCGCAAATTCGGGCGTCCGGTCAGGTAGTCGCGGACGAGGCGCGTCCAGCCCTTGACCTGCGTCTTGGAGACCTTGGCGTAGCCATAGCCCGGCAGGTCGGCCAAAAGCAGCGCGCCGCCCAGCTCGAAGAAGTTGATCTCGCGCGTGCGTCCGGGGGTATTGGAGGTGCGCGCGAGCGTCTTGCGCCCGGTCAGCGCGTTCAACAGGCTCGACTTGCCGACATTTGAGCGGCCGGCAAAGGCGATCTCCGGCAACGTGGGCGCGGGCAGGCCGTCGAGCCGCACGACGCCGCGCAGAAAGCTGCAGTCCTTGGCGAAGAGAAGCCGGCCGGCTTCCAATGCCTCGGCGTCGAACTCATCATGCATGACGATGTCGGGAGCGGGGGGCGGCGGCGGATCACCCAGGCCGGGCCCGGCCATCACCGGCTCCGCCGCTTGCTCCGACCGCGGCCGCGCGGCGGCGTGCGCCCCGACGGCCCGGGCTTGCTCGGCGGCGTGGTGCCGTCGCCGTCACCGCCCTCATCCCCGGCACCGTCCTGATCGCCGTCTGTGGCATCGCCGGCGCCGACGGCCTCATCGTCACCGCCATCCGCAGAGGCTTTGGCCTTGCCGCCGGCGCTCTTCGCCGTTGCCGCCGCGACCTTCTTCTTGGGCGGACCGCCGGCCGCCGGTGCCGTTGCCTGGCTGAGCTGGCCATGGCGCTTCATGATCGTCCATTGCTGGGCCATCGAGAGCAGGTTGTTCCAGGTCCAGTAGATCACCAGCCCCGCCGCGAAGGGCGCCAGCATGAAGGTGAAGACGATCGGCAGCATCATGAAGATGCGCGCCTGCATCGGATCGGGCGGCGCGGGATTGAGGCGCTGCTGCAGCCACATCGATATGCCCATCAGCAGCGGCCAGACACCGATCGAGATGATGCCGATGATGCCGGTGGTCGGCGGCTGATAGGGCAGCAGGCCGAAGAGGTTGAGCACCGTGGTCGGATCGCGCGCGGAAAGATCCTGGATCCACCAGAAGAACGGCGCGTGGCGCATCTCGATGTTGACCAGCAGCACCTTGTAGAGCGAGAAGAAGACCGGGATCTGGATCAGGATCGGCCAACACCCCGCCATCGGGTTGACCTTCTCGCGCTTGTAGAGCTCCATCAGCTCACGGTTCTGCAGCTCCTTGTTGTCGCCGAACCGCTCCTTGATCTGCTGCATCTTCGGCGTCAGCGCCTTCATCCGGCCCATCGCCTTGTAGGACTTGTTGGCGAGGGGGAAGAACAGCGCCTTGACGATCATCGTCAACAGCAGGATGGCGACGCCGAAGTTGCCGACGACGTGGTTGATCATCACCAGCAGCAGAAAGATCGGCTTGGTCAGGAAGTAGAACCAGCCGAAATCGATCGAGAGATCGAACTGGATGATGCCGGGCTTCTTGGCATAGTCGTCGATCACCGCGAGTTCCTTGGCGCCGGCGAAGATGTAGCTGGTGTATTGCGCCGTACCGCCATTGCCGGCGACGGCAAATCCCTGGCTGTGGATGGCGTCGGCCTGATACTTGTCGAGCGCCCCTTCCTTGCGGTGCAGAAAGCCGGTCTTGACCGGGGCATCCTGGCTCGGAACGATCGCCACCATCCAGTAGCGGTCGGTGAAGCCGAGCCAGCCGCCGATGCTGTTGTTCTCGATCCGCTTCTTGTCGCGCACATCCTCGTAGCTGATTTCCGACAGCGAGCCGCTATCGCTCTTCTGCTTGCGGTAGACGCCGTAAGGCCCCTCATGCAGCACGTACCAGCCGGAGGTCTTCGGCGTGCCCGAGCGCGACACGACCGCGTAGGGATGCAGCTTCACGGGCGCGCCGCGCGCGTTGGTCACGCGCTGGGTGACCGTGATCAGGTAGTTCTTGTCGATCTTGTATATGCGCTCGAACTTGAGGCCATTGCCGTTGTCCCAGCTGAGCGTCACCGGCTGGCCCGGCGCGAGCACCTCGCGGTCGGTGGTCCAGACCGTCTTGTCGTCCGGTAGGTCGGACGCCTTCACCGCTGCGGCCCCAGGTTCGCTCCCCGGCACCCAGCCATACTCGGCGAAATAGGCGTTCTTGGCGCCGAACGGCTCGAGCAGCTCGACGGGCGGGCTGCTTTTCGCCAGCTCGGTCCGGTACTTGACCAGGGTCAGATCGTCGAGCTTTGCGCCGGTGAGCGAGATCGAGCCCTGGAGGCTCGGCGTCTCGATGCGCACGCGCTTGGTGCGCGCCAGGATCTTTGCGCGGCTTTCGCCCGCGGGCACGACCGGTGCCGCCCCCGGCACGCTGGGCGCCCGCGCCGTCGAGCCCGCGCCGGGCACGCTTGGCTGCGCCGTCCCACCCGTGGTTCCACCGCTCGTTCCCGCAGCGCCCGTCGAGCCCGGCACCTGCGGGGCCCGGCCGGTTGGCGCGCCCGGCACGGTCGTGCCGGCGGTCTGCTGGCCGCCCTGTTGCGGCTTCGGCTTGTTGCCCGGGAGCAGGAACTGCGAGACCAGGATGATCGCGACCGAGATCACGATCGCCAGCAGCAGATTTTTCTGGTCGGCCATCAGGCCTGATCTCCGTTGGTCATGGCTCCGCTGGTCACGGCTCCGCCGGTGACGGGCGACCGCCGCCGCTCGCCCGGCTTCGGCACGGGATCGTAGCCGTGCCCGCCCCAGGGATGGCAGCGCGCGATCCGGCGCAGCGCCAGCCAGGCGCCGACAATCGGGCCGTGACGCTCCACCGCCTCGGCCGCATAGGCCGAACAGGTCGGCAGATATCGGCAGGTCGGCGGCATCATCGGCGATAGGACGTATTGATAGAATTTGATGAGCGCGATCAGGATGAAGCCGAGCGGCATCAGCACAAGCCGAAGACCCTGTTTCAACCGTGAGCGCATCGCTTCAGTCCCCGGACCTGTTTGCCGCTTTGTCACCCTGGCGCTTGGCTTCGACGTTGCCCCTGACATCGCCGTTGACATCGCCAGTGACGTCGCTCTTCCGCACGCGAAGCCGCGCCAAGGCGGCCCTCAAATCGTCCTTCAGCGCGGCGAATTCACGCGTCAGCGTGGCCCCGCGCGCGATCACCACATAGTCGTGTCCCGGCGCTGCCAGCTCCGGCATCACCGCGTCTACCGCCGCACGCAGACGGCGCTTGGCCCGGTTGCGCTCGACCGCACCGCCGACCTTGCGGCTGGCGGTAAAGCCGACGCGAAACGGCGCGTCCTGCGCCGCCGTATCGCCTTCACGCGCCGGCGCCACGGGGCTGCCGCGCGCCTGCAGCACAAGGCCGGGCGCCGCCCATTTGCGGCGGCCGCGCGCGACGCGAAGGAACTCCGAGCGTCGTGTCAGCCTGCCGATCTCGGCGGGCATGGCCTTCAGGCGGAGAGGCGCTTGCGACCCTTGGCCCGTCGCCGAGCCAGAACCTTGCGGCCGGCCACGCTGGACATGCGTGCGCGGAAGCCATGGCGGCGCTTGCGTACGAGCACGCTTGGCTGAAAGGTGCGTTTCACGGCTGACGTCCCTTGAGGCAAGAAATGATAAGGAAAGCGTGGCCGTGCATATACGGATTGGGCCTTTGGAAGTCAATGTGGCGGGCGCATTGAATGCGACCGGCCCCGGTCCTTGGAGGCATCGGCCGCGCCCACGCCCCCCTCACACGATGGTGAATGACGGTGAATGGCGTGACCGCCGCCCATCCTTATCTTAAGGTGCCTGAAGTCAAGGCGAGCGGCCCGCAGACGCGGGCATCGACATCGCCAAGGTTCGATACGCCCGGGGGAACCGGACGGCGCGGCACGATTGCCGCGGCCGGTACGGAGGGCGGTCAGGACCGGTCGGGGTCAGCACCGATACAGGGACGCGACGCATGCCCGAGCAAAAGGCGCCGCCCGCCGACGGACCGATCGGCAAGCCGGCCCCGGCATCGAAGTTCTCGCTCGCCAAGCTGATCCCGCTCGGGATCTTGCTGGCCGGGCTGATCGCCTTCTTCGCAACCGGGCTCAACAAATATGTGAGCTTCGCCGAGCTCGCCAAGCACCACACCGCCCTGGCGGCCTGGGTGCAGGACAATTTCCTGCTGGCGGTGCTGTGCTACGTCGCGGCCTATGCGGTGATGATCGCCTTCTCGCTGCCGGGCGGGGCGGTGGCGACGATTTTCGGCGGCTTCCTCTTTAGCACCGTGGTCGACGGGATCCCCGGTACGATCCTCGCCGCCGCGATCGTCGTGATCGGCGCCACGATCGGCGCCACCGGGCTTTTCCTCGCCGCGCGCACCGGCTTGGGCGAGCCCCTGCGGGCGCGGGCGGGCCCCGGCCTGAAACGCATGGAGGCGGGCTTCCGCGAGAACGCGATGAGCTATCTCCTGGTGCTGCGCCTGGTGCCGCTGTTCCCGTTCTGGCTGGTCAATCTGGTGCCCGCCTTCCTGGGCGTGCCGCTTAGGACCTACGTGATCGGCACCTTCTTCGGCATCATGCCGGGCACCTTCGTCTATGCCAGCGTCGGCAGCGGCCTGGGCGCCATCCTGGAAGCGGGCGAGAGCCCCGATCTCGGCATCATCTTCAAGGCCGAAATCCTGATCCCGCTGCTCGGCCTGGCGCTGCTGGCCCTGATCCCGGTGATCTACAAGCGGGTCAAGGCCAAGCGGTAGGGCCGGCGCGCGCCGTGTGGCCGCCGCTCACGCCGATCAACGACGTTTCACGGTTATTTGATCCCAATTGATTCCGTCAGAGGCCCCCGGGCCCATAGATTCAAACCCGGACGCGGACGGCGGATTAGTCGTCGTTTGATTCCAGGCCGGCGGGCCAAAAACACAGCGAGCGCCGGCGCATCCCATCACCAGGAGGCTTCATATGCTTAAGAAGAAAACCGTCATTGCCCTTTCCGTCGCCGCCCTTGCCGCCTCGACCGCGGCGCTGCCCGCCGCTGCTGCCAGCACGGACCAGCCCGTGCAGCTCGCCGGCTGCGGCGCCTGCAAGGCCAAGAAGACCGGCTGCGGCGCCTGTGGCGCGAAGAAGGGCTGCGGCGCCTGCGGTGCCAAGAAGGGCTGCGGCGCCTGCGGCGCGAAGAAGGGCTGCGGTGCTTGTGGCGCGAAGAAGAAATAATCAAACGACGCGTTTAGGGGCGGGCCACCGCCCGCTCTAGGTTTGGCGGCGCATCCGGAAAACGGGTGCGCCGCTTGCTTTTTGCGGCACCTGATCTTCGTCTTTCGCGGGGGCCTTCGCTCGGCCCTTCGCTGGGACCGCAAAAGACACTATATTTCGCCCATGCCGGGCAGATCGCTCCTACCGCCCCTGGTACACAGCCTGTCGGCCAGATTGCTGGTCCTGACGGTGCTCTTCGTCATGCTCGTCGAGGTGTTCGTCTACGCGCCCTCGATCGCGCGCTATCGCAAGGTCTATCTCGACGACCGCATCGCCGACGCGCATCTGGCGACGCTGGCGCTGGAGGCCGCCCCCGACTTCATGGTCGGCCAGCAGCTGCGCCGCCAGCTCCTCGACCATGCCCGGGCCTACGGCATCATCACCATGAAGCCGGGCTCGCGTAAGATCACGCTGCTACGCGACATGCCGCCCACGGTCGATTTGAAGATCGATCTGCGCGAGGAGACCTTCTTCGGCCTCATCATGGATGCCTTCGAGACCCTGTGGCAGAGCAGCAACCGGGTTTTGAGCGTGATGGGCCCGTCGCCCAAGGACAAGAACACGATGATCGAGGTGGTGCTCGACGAAGAGCCGCTGCGCATGGAGATGCTCGACTACTCGCGGCGCATCCTGCTGCTGTCGCTGATCATCTCCTTCGTCACCGCGGTCCTGGTCTATCTCAGCCTGCAATGGCTGCTGGTGCGCCCGATGCGGCAGCTGACCGCGAACATGACCGCCTTCTCCATGGCGCCGGAGGATGCAACCCGCCTCATGTCGCCTTCGGCCCGGAGCGATGAGATCGGCGTGGCCCAGCGCCAGCTTGAATCGATGCAGCGGGCGCTGCGCGATGCGCTCCGTCAGAAGACGCGGCTGGCCGCGCTCGGCACGGCGGTCACCAAGATCAACCACGACTTGCGCAATCTGCTCTCGACGGCGAGCCTGCTCTCCGAGCGTCTGGAGGGCGCCAAGGATCCCAAGGTGCGCGAGGTCGCGCCGCGCCTGGAAAGCGCCCTCGACCGCGCCGTCGTCCTCTGCACCGACACGCTCGACTTCGCCAAGTCGGAAGCGATCGAGCCCAAGCCGATGCCGGTCGACCTGCGCGGTCTGGTCGAGGACGTCGCCGGCACCTTGCCGGTAAAGCAGAACGGCGGCGGCTCGAACCTGACCATCACCGTGCCGCCGAACCTCACGGCGCTGGCCGACCGCACGCATCTTTACCGGGCGCTCTCCAATCTCGGTGCCAACGCGGTCCAGGCCGGTGCCGCCAACATCACGATCAGCGCCGCGGCGGCCGAGGGCCGGGTTCGTATCGACGTCGCCGATGACGGTCCGGGCCTGCCGCGGAGCGCCCGCGAGCATCTGTTCGCGCCCTTCGAAGGCTCCGGGCGCAGCGGCGGATCGGGCCTCGGCCTCGCCATCGCACACGAGCTCACCCAGGCCCAGGGCGGCGATCTGAGCCTGGTCGATAGCAGCGACAAGGGCACGATCTTCCGGATCGAACTGCCCAAAGCTTAGGCGTTTCGCCCCTTTCCCGCCTGATCCATAGGCACAATCGACGGGCATGGATTGTGCACTGCACCATTCTAGGCTATGCTCCGCCCTCGCCGCCGGACACGAGCGGCCGGGTCAGCGTGGGAGGACCAGCATGAGTGCCGAAACCAGGACCAAGCGCGTCACCATTCCCGATATTCGCGCCCGCAAGGGCGGCGAGCCGATCGTCTGCCTCACCTCGATCTCGGCGCAGACCTCGCGGTTGCTCGACGCGCATGTCGACCTGCTGCTGGTCGGCGACTCGCTCGGCATGGTCTTCTACGGCATGGACAGCACCGTCGGCGTCACCATGGAGATGATGATCAGCCACGGCGCCTCGGTCGTGCGCGGCTCGGACATGGCCTGCGTCATCGTCGACATGCCCTTCGGCTCGTATCAGGAGTCGCCGCAGCAGGCCTTCCGCAACGCCGCGCGCATCATGGGCGAGACGCGCTGCCAGGGCGTCAAGCTCGAAGGCGGGGTGGAGATGGCCGAGACGGTCGAGTTCCTCTCCGAGCGCGGCGTGCCGGTGCTGGGCCATATCGGCCTCATGCCGCAATCGGTGAACCGCCTCGGCGGCTTCAAGGCGCAGGGCCGCACCCCCGAAAGTGCGGCCAAGATCATGGCCGACGCCAAGGCGATCGAGGCGGCCGGCGCCTTCGCCCTGGTGGTCGAGGGCGTGATCGAGCCGCTCGGCAAGTCGATCACCGACGTGCTCGAGATCCCGACCATCGGCATCGGCGCCTCGCCGCATTGCGACGGCCAGATCCTGGTGACCGAGGACGTGATCGGCCTCTTCTCCGACTTCACGCCCAAATTCGCCAAGAAGTTCGCGGCCATCGGCGAGGCGATCTCCGAGGCCGCCGCTGAGTACGCCGCCGACGTCCGCGCCCGGCGCTTCCCGGCGCAAGAGCATTGCTACGGCATCACCGCCAAGGACGGCGGCAAGGCGAAGAAGCGCGCCGCGGGGTAGCAGGAATGAATACTGCAAAGGCCCCCTCACCCCTGAAATGCCTTCGGCGTTTCGGCGCTGAAAGCGCATGAGGCATATAAGGTTTCAGCAATAGAACCATCGTAGCGTGTCGTTAGATAATCCGTCCGCAACGAGGCGCCAAAGGTGCTTGAGACAACAAGATGCGCATGACAACGAAACCCGCCATCAAAACGGTTCGCACCGTGGCCGACCTGCGCGCTATCGTCGCGGCCTGGCGCGACGAGCGCCTGAGCGTCGGCCTGATCCCGACCATGGGCGCGCTGCATGAGGGCCACCTGGCGCTCGCCCGCACCGCCAAGGAGCAGTGCGACCGCGCCGTCGCCTCGATCTTCGTCAACCCGACCCAGTTCGGCCCGTCCGAAGACCTCGACCGTTATCCCCGCCGCGAGGCCGAAGACGCGGCCGCGCTCGCGGCACTCGGCGTCGAGCTCATCTTTGCGCCGGCGGTCGAGGAGATGTATCCGCAAGGCTTCGTCACCACGGTCAGCCTCGCCGGCCTCGCCGAGCGCCTGGAGGGCGCGCACCGGCCGGGGCATTTCGCCGGCGTCACCACGGTCGTCTCCAAGCTTCTGATCCAGGCCGGCGCCGACTGCGCCTATTTCGGCGAGAAGGACTACCAGCAGCTCCGCGTCGTCACCCGCATGGCGCGCGATCTCGACATTGCGACCACCATCGTCGGCGTGCCGACGGTGCGCGAGCCCGACGGCCTGGCGCTGTCGTCGCGCAACGAATATCTGAGCCCCGAGCAGCGCGCCGTGGCGCCCGCGCTCAACCGCGCGCTGCGCGAAACCGCGGCGGCGGTGGCCGCAGGCGGCGAGGCTTCCAAGGCTGCCGCCGAGGCCGAGGCGGCGCTGATCGCGGCCGGCTTCGATGCGGTCGATTATGTCGCGGTGGCCGATGCCGAGACGCTGGAGCCCATCGAGACGATGGCCGGCCGGCCCGCCCGCGTGCTCGCCGCCGCCTTCCTCGGCAAGACCCGCCTGATCGACAATGTGCCGGTCAAAAACACCTGATTGTGGATATCTTGGGGCTTACGCACAGCTTACCCACTAGATGTCGTGGCTAGGCGGTGCGGCTCGCCGATGCTCGCACCTCAGAATGCGCAGTGGTGATTGAGCGTACAATCCAATCCGTCATCCCCGCGAAAGCGGGGATCCAGGGATGCCGGCAAAAATGGCGCCCTGTGATCTCTGGATTCCCGCTTTCGCGGGAATGACGTCTTTCGAATTAAACACCACGGCTCACCGCACCTTACCGAAACAGCGGCAGCGTCTCCGGTCCGGCCTCCACGCGCAGGTGCCGCACCTCCTCGCCGAGCATCTCCGCCAGCCGTGCCGCCGCCATCGCGCGGTGGCAGCGTTCGTGATCGCGCTCCATGCACATGAGCGCGACCGGCCCTGCGCGTGCCCGCGCGGCCGCCTCGGCGAGACCGGCCTGCCCCTCCGCGCTGTCGAGCTGGCCAGCATAGATGCGCCGAAAGTCGTCCAGCCGGCCCGCCTTGGCGGCCTCACGTCCGGCCTCGGGATTGCCGAGGGCGGGCAGATGCTCGTAGGCGATCCCCGCCGTCGCCAGCGACGCCGACAGGTTGCGCTTGGCGAATTCGGAGCGCCGCGACCACGGCAGCGCACGCACATCGAGCAGCCGGTCGATCGCGGCGGATTTGAGCGTGGCGACGAAGTCGTCGAGGCTCGCGCCCTGATAGCCGATCGTCGCCAGCATCAGAGCACCTTGCGCCGCTCGCGCCGGAACATCGGCCGCCACGCGGCGATGCTTTGCGGCCGGTTCGCCGGATCGAGCGCAAGCCCCGCATCGACCGCCGCCATGAACTGCGCGTTATGACGGCCGGTGTCGTGATCGGCGGTGGGCAACGACTGCTCCTCCGCCGCGCGTTCGCCCGCGCCCTGCGGCGGATGACCGATGATGAGGCGATAGAAGAGCGCCGCCAGGCCATAGATGTCGGCGAGGGGCCCCGCGTCGCCGCGGCCGGCTCCGCTGAGCTCCGGCGCGCGGTAGGGATCGGGGGCCGTCGCCAAGGCGCCGACCGTGCCGGCCTCCGCCGCGCCGAGCTCCGCCAGACAGGCACGCGCGCAGGCGAGGCGCGAGGCGCCCATATCGGTCCACAGCAGCACCCCGTTCGGCAGGAAGAGGACCGCGTCGAGGCTGATCGCGTGATGCACCGCGCCGGCGGCATGGATCGCCTCGAGGCCGTCCAGCAGGGGATCGAGGATCTGATAGAGCTCGCGCTGGCTGAGCGAGCCTTCCGGGCCCATCACCGAGGCGAGCGTCGTTCCCTCGCGCCGCGCCGTCACCCGGTAGGAGGTGCCCTCGTAGCGGATGAGGTCGATCGTCGCCAGCACGTTGTCATGGGCAATACCGGCGAGCACCTGTGTCTCACGGCTGAAGCGCTCGCGTTGATCGTCGAAGAGATCGTCGCGCTCGTATTCGGGCTCGACATATTGGCCGGTGCGGCGCGCGATCCCGTGCGGCAGGAACTCCACGATGGTCACCGCCAGCCGGTCGCCGGTCCGGTCCGCGGGATAATAGAGCGCAAAGCCGTCATCCGCGGGCGCGCCGCGAATCTCGTAGCCGCGAAAGGCGAAGCCCACGGGCAGCGTCGCGCGTTCGGTTTCGCTCATCGCACTGATGATCGGCGGTCAGCCATCAACCCAGCGTAGAATTCGCGCCGGCCGTTGACAATCCGGATAAACCGCATGCACGGGCTGCGCCGGCCTTAGGTCGCACTCTTTATGTTCGCACGTGGCTCAACCCGCGCTCTTCGTGACTGCGCGCGGCTGAGGCCGCTCTCTTATGACCGCGCGCGGCTGAGGCCGCTCTCTTACGGCTGCGCGCGGCGGAGGCCGCTCTCTTATG
>CAZBRE010000074.1:0-20171 GCA_964494065.1 uncultured Alphaproteobacteria bacterium | reverse complement strand
TTCCTTTCGGGTGTCGGTGAAGGGGGCTCCATGTCGTCCCCCGTTGTTGACCCCACTATGCCGAAACCCCGCCCGCCCCTCAGTGACGGCCGTCACAAGGCCTTAAAAAAACTCAAAAAAAGTCATGTCGCAGCGCCAACCGGATCAGATCGCCCGGATTTCAAAGAATTTCGTCCTACATCCGCCTATGCCCGTCTTGCTAAGCTCGCCGCGTCGTCCGCCCGCCATCCAGACCCGCCCGTGATCCTCAAGCTCCTCCTCGCCCTCGTCATCTGCGTCGCCGCCTATTTCGCGGTCGCGCTGGGGCTGATCGTCTCCGACCGCCCCGACGCCAGCCCGGCGAAAGCCGGCGAAGGCTTCGACTTCGGCGGCGTGACGGCCGCGGTCTACAGCGACTTGCCGGCGCGGAAGACCTTCACCGCGCGGGACGGCACGCGGCTCGGCTACCGGATCTACGAGAGCGCCCGGCCTGGCGACCGCGCCGGCCCCAACCGGCTCATCATCCTGGTGCACGGCTCGGCCTGGCACGGCATGCAGTTCCATCCGATGGCGAAGCACCTGGCCGCGCAGGGCCTCGGCACCGTCGTCACCCCCGACATGCGCGGCCACGGACCCTCGCCCAAGCGGCGCGGCGATGTCGACACGATCGGCCAGCTCGAGGACGACATGGCCGATCTGATCGCGCATCTGAAGCAAGGGCGCGGCACGCCCCAGATCGTGCTCGGCGGCCATTCCTCGGGCGGCGGCTTCGTGGTGCGCTTCGCCGGCGGGCCGCATCGGGACATGGCCGACGCCTTCATCCTGCTGGCTCCCTTCCTGAAACACGACGCACCAACGGTGCGCGAGAACGCGGGCGGCTGGGCAAGACCCGCGACGCGCCGCATCATCGGCCTGGTGATGCTGAACATGGTAGGGATCCGCGCGCTCAACCATCTGCCGGTGATCGCCTTCGCCATGCCCGACGCCGTCCTCAAAGGACCCTACGGCCATACCGCGACCACGGTCTACAGCTTCCGGATGCTGGCCGCCTTCGCCCCGCGACCCGACTACGGGGCAGACCTCAAGGCGATCACGAAACCGCTGCTGGTGATCGCCGGCAGCAAAGACGAGGCCTTCCGCGCCGAGCGTTTCGAGCCCGTGATCTCGAAGTACACCAAGACCGGCCGCTATCACGTCCTGCCCGGCGTCAACCATCTGGGCGTGGTGAGCGGACCTGCGGCCCTGCCGGTGATCGAGCGCTGGCTCAAATCGCTCGACCGCCCGAACGGGTGAGCCGTCCACCGTCCCCCACGCCCACACGAAGGAGCCCGCCATGGTCAAAGCCGTCGACATCGAAGCCGTGCTGGCCGGCCTGCCGGTCCTCGACGCCCGCTCGCCGGAGACCAGCGAGGAGGAAGCCGATGCGGCCTTCGCCACGCTCGCCCCCTTCCGCGACGGCGGCATCTTCACCGGCAGCTTCGCCGGCGAGAGCCCCTGGGAGCGCCACCCCAAGGGCGACGAGCTCGTACATATCCTGAAAGGTGCGACCACCCTCACCATCCTCACGGAAGACGGCCCGCAGGTGTTGGAGATGTCGGCCGGCATGCTGACGGTGGTGCCGCAAGGCTTGTGGCACCGTTTCCATGCCCCCGACGGCGTCACCGTCCTCACCGCCACGCCCCAGCCGACCGAGCATTCGATCGCGGACGACCCCAGCCAGGATAGCTAAGCCCGGCGCGGCTAGAAGCTGAGCGAGAACTGGGCGAGCGTCGACCAGCCTGTGAGGTCGGCGCGGCCGATACCCTCGTACTGACCTTCGAGCCGGATGGCGATGCGCTCGCGGATGCGCAGGTTCACCCCGCCCCCGGCGCGCGCGCTGAGCCCCGCCCCACCAAGCGCGCCGTTCGGCGTCTGCAGTCCCGTGCTCGCCCCGAAATCGAACTCGCCCCGCATCATCGCGAAGGGCTCGATGACGATGCGCTCGCGCGACACGGAAAAGCTGCGGCCGATCTCCGGGCCGAAATGGGCGCGGCCCACCATGTAGTGCTTCCTGGCCAGGGCGCCGCCGGCGCTGTCCACCCCTTCGGTTTGGATCTCCCAGGCGAAGAAGCCGCCGATCCGTGGGCTGAAGCGCCACGCCCCCGCACGCCAGGTGCCCACGACATCGGCGGAGAACAGCATCCGCTGGGCGCGCAGCTTGGCCGTCACGCCCTGCCCGTCGCCCTCGTAGCGCGTGCTCATCCAGGCGCCACTGAGGCTCGCAATCACGCTGCGATGGAGGCGGAGGCCCGCATAGGCGCCGAGCGCCGCCCCGTTCGAAGTGATCCGGGCGCCGGTGCCGCCGAACTCGAGCGCCGAGCGCTCATAGCCCAGCACCGCGCCCAGCAGCGCGTCCTCACTCAGCCGGTAGTCGCCGCCGACCCAGCCACTGGCCACATAGCCGGTCAGGCCCGTGGTCGGCTGCTTGCTTTCGAAGACATTGCCGCGGCCGCTGATCCAGGCGCTCCAGCGCGAGTGCCGCACTGCAGCTCGGCGCTCGCCCGCACGCCGGATCGTCGGCGCGGCGGCGGTCGCGATGAGCGGCGCCGGCGGCGCCAGGCTGTCGGCCATCACGGGCGCGGGTACCGTCCTGGCGCCCGGTGGCGGCGGGGGCGGGCCGGGCGGCACGGGGGGCGGCATGGGGAGCGGCGGCCGATGCGGCCGTAGCGAGGCGAGCTGCGCATAGAAGCCCGAGCGCGAAAGCTGAACCCGCGGCCGGCCGAACAATGTCTGCGCGACATGCCCGTTCACCGAATCGGAGAACGACGTGGCCGAGGAACGCAGCGCGATGACCGTCGCCAGCTCCATCGACGACGCCAGCGGCGAGATCGCGCCGGCCGAGCCGCTTCCCCCCGGGCCTGGACCGGGACCGGGCCCCGGCGCAACGAACGCGGTGCAGGTGACGGTGACGGTCATGGTCGCGGTGGCGCCGAGATTGAGCGCATGCGGCACGAAGGCGAGCGTGTAGTTGAAGAGCCGCATGCCGGCCAGCGGGATCGTGTAGTCCTGGTTGAAGTTGCCGACGTTGTTGACGGTCAGGAAGTTGATGTTGCCGCCGGTCACGTCGATGGTGATCCCGGTGACCGCGGTGAACTGCCCGGTGCCCGAGACCGCCATCTGGACCTGAACGTGGAGCACGTCGCCCGCATCGAACGGGCCGTCATTGATGATCTCGAGGTCCGGCAGGGCCACCGGCCCCACCGAGGTGAGCACCTTGTCGAAGGCGCCGGCATTGACGTTGTCGCAGCCGACCGAGGCGTTGGCGGCCGTGGCGCCAAACGCCATGATCGCTAGAATCGCATAGAATCCGCGGAGAACCAGGCGCCCCGCGTGCCCCCCCGCCGGCCTCATTTTCCGTAACGAATCTTGAGGTTCATCAGGATGCGGTAGTTCGACGGGTCATAGTCGCGCCCCGAGCGATGAACCGGCATGGCGATCTCGATCCCGCCGGAGACGTATTTCATCACCGTCGCGCGCAGGCCGGCCCCCGCCGAGGCGCCCATCCGGAAGATCGGCTGGGCCAGCGGCGAGCGGTTCCACACCCGGCCCCAATCGCCGAAGACGTAGAGCTGGGTCTTGGCCGAGAACCAGCCGACCGAGATGTCGGGCGGGGCGAAGCGCAGCTCGCTGGTCGCCGCGACCCCGTGGTCGCCCGTGGTCGCCGAGGGATCGAAGGCACGGCCGACGAAGCGCCCGCCATAGCCGAACCGCTCGGGCACCGGCAGCGACACCACCGCGTATTGCCCCGAGACGGTGGCGACGACCGACAGGCGCTTGGCGAGCACCTGGATCCGCTTGGCCGAAAGATTGACCTTGGTGAAGTTGCCGCGCGCATAGGGCGTGCTGTTGCTTTCGGCGCCGAAAACCGAGAGCCCGCGCGAAACGGTCCCGGCGATCACCGTGCTCCCATTGGCCGTGTCGAGCCCGCTATAGACGCCCGAGAGCCGCGCCGTGCGCAGATTGTCCTCGGAGATCTTGGCCTCGCCCAGATAGCTCTGCGCGTCGAGCACGTCGAAGAAGACCGAACCGGTGAAGTTGTTGCGCAGGCTGCGACGGAAGGCGTGCCCCACGCCCACCCGGCCGCCGGTCGCGCGTCCCCGCAGATCGAGGAGCTGCGGGCGGCTGCGCACGTGATAGACGTTCAGATGCGCCCGCGTGCCGTCGGCCGAAAGCGGGAAGGAGTGCGAGAGATCGTAGTAGTGGAGCTCGCCCCACATCGGCGTCATCGAGTACTGCGCGCGCGTCACATCGCCCAGGAAGACGGCGCCGTTCTGGCCACCGCCGAATTGGAGCTGGTAGGGTCCGAGCGCCGACGAGCCGTAATTGTCGACGCCGAGGATGATGTTGTAGGGCTCGTGCAGCATCGTCAGGATGAGGATCGCCGAGCCCGGCACCTTGGGATTGGGCGTGAAGCGCGAGCCCAACTTGAGCCCCGGAATGTCGGCCGCGAGCAGCAGATAGCGCTCCAGCGTTTCCTGGCGGAGCGGCCGGTCCTTGGCGATGCGCCGGCCGTATTCGCGCAGCAGGCCGAGGTTCTTGGTCCGATCCGTGGTGCCGCGGATGATGACCTTGCTGACGAAGCCCTCGGTGACCCGGATGCGCAGGCGGCCGTCCTTGAAGTCCTGCTTGGGCAGGGCGACCGATATGAGCGCCCAGCCGTCGGCCCGGTACCGCCGCGCGATCGCATCGACGATGGCAAGGACGTCCTTGGCCGTCGCCTGCTTGCCGATCCGCTCCGCATAGAGCTCTGTGATCTGCCGCATCGGATAGACGTTGACGCCGCTCACCTCGACCGCGCGCAGGGTGAAGGGCTTGATCGCCGGCAGCTTGCGCTTGCCTTTCGGCGTCGTGGGCAGCCGCATCCCCGGCTTCGGGACGACGCGCCGCAGGTCGCGGAATCGCTCCAGGATGCGGCCCGGATTGGCGGGATCGGGCACGCTTTGCGCGGCCGCTTCGCCTGACGCCACCAGCACGCCAAGCGCCATCGCCGCGGCGCACAGCCGCGGCCAGACCGTCCGGCGCGCGCTCATTGCCGCGCCCCGAAGGCGCCGTTTCGCTGCTCGTGGTATCTCGCCGAAAGGATGCGCCGATGACCCGGGTCATGACTTTGACAGTGGCCGGGAACGGCACTTTCAGCATGCGAGCCGCATACCTTGCTCTCGTCGCATGAACACATAACAAGCCCCGTTGCGTTGGATCTTTTCTTGTTTTCGATCCGTTGGTTGTTCCGTCGTCAAAACCCTTGTTGCCGCTGTGATCGGGAAGCGTGCCACGCGACCGGAACGTTCGGTCGCGTGGCACCCATGAGCAAACTTCCCAGGACGTGGTCGCCTAAATGTGTCTTCAGGTGGGGACCGGTCCCCCTAGTTGACGCCGGGCAAGGCCGGCAGACCGCCCGTCGCGCCGCTCAGCGTGCCGGTCGCACCATCGAGGGTGCCGCCGGTGCCACCCGTCACGCCGCCGAGCGCACCGGTCGCGCCATCGAGCGTGCCCGTGGTCCCGCCGTCACCGCCGGTCGCACCGCCAACCGTATTGAGCGTATCGCCGGTGCCAGTGGCATCGCCGGCCGTCCCCAGCACCGACCCGGTCGTGCCGCCGGTAGCCCCGTCGGCCGATTCCTTGGTCGAGCCATAGACGGACTGCGTCGTCGTGGTGACCGTGTAGAGGCTGTCCTGGTTGCTTTCGAGCACGGAGACCGAGCCCTTGAGCAGGCTGCTGCTCGAGCTCTCCTTCGCCAAGCCGGCGCCGGCCGACGTGGTCCCGCCGCCTTGTGCGGTAATGCACCCGCCGAGGAGGCTTGCCGCGGCGGCCGCGACGAGGATCCCCCTCGGTAAAGACTTGAGGGGCAAAGACTTGAGGGGCAAAGATTTGAAGTGAAGCATTGGCCAATTCCTTCCCTGGTTCCGAAGACTAGATCACGATGTTTTTGTGATGGTTCGCGGTTGCCGCCCTCAGGGCAGGAGACCGCCCAACAGACCTCCGGATCCCCCTCCCGCACTGCCGAGTATCTGGCTCACGGTCGAGCCGACCGCGCCGGTTGCTCCCCCCACGGCGCCGCCAACGCTGGAGCCGGTCGCGCCGCCCCCCGATGGCGCGCCGGCTGCGCCGGCAACACCACCAAGCGTGTCCTGTGCTTCTTGGGCGATGCGCAGGCTCTCCGCGCCCTGGTCGCCCGGCGCATAGGCGGTCAGCACCGACGTGTCGGCCGCCTTGGCGAGCGCGTCGCTTCCGCCGCCGCCCGCTGTGCTCGGTGCCACGACCTCAACCAACCCGCCGGCCGTGTTGAGGGGCGCGGTCACCGTGCCGCCCTGCGACAGCAGCGGCGCGTTGCCGGCGACGTAGAGAATGTCCCCCCCGAGGTTGCCCACCAGGCCGGTGACGCCCTCGACGACACCCCCGACGCCGCCGGTACCCGTGGAAACGGTGGTTTGCGTGCCCAAAAGGTTGGCCGTGACCGAGAGGCCGTCACCCGTGGCGACGGTCTTTCCGGAAATGATGCACCCGCCCAGAAACAGACAAGTAAAGATGGTTGCATAAGATGTTATTCGAGCAATCATGAGGAGTATTCTTAATTGCATTGGTGAAAAAGAGGTTTATTCGAAATAATCTTCTTGATTTCTATTAATACTCGGTAGTGCAATCGCCGCACACCACCTTATGTTTTGACATATGGAATCTTTATATTTCAGTCTATTGCTTTTTTTACTTATGCGTAAAATAAAAGATCAAATAATTACTATGGTATGCTGAGTTTGAACGCTCGCCAGCGCCTGCTCGCCGAGAACCTGCGCAAAGTCCCGCATACCGGCACGGAACCGGCAATCTCTGTATAGTGCCGCCTCTGTATGGTGCCGCAGGGGGCCTCACCGAGTCGCCAGGACACCAGCGGCCAATGGCAAGCGCCAATGGGAGACGAACAGGAGCCGTATGGGCCATCTCGACAAGCTAACGATCTCGCGCCGCGTGCTGAAGCCGCGCCCGCCCCGCCGGTCGGAGAATGACCGGATCGAGCATTACCGCGACAAGCTGATTGCCAACCTGGAAGAGCAGATCGAGCTCGCGGAAAAGGTCATCGCCGACAAGCCGCCCACCATCAAGCGCCGCCGGGGCAGCAAGGTGCGGTCCGTGCGCCCGCGCTTGTGGTGGCACGAGGACGCGGCCGGCCACGTCGCCAGCTACATTTTCCACAATCGCATCGCGCTGACCCTCAAGGGCGGCGGGCGAACCATCGAGGTCGGCCCCTTGCGCAAGCTTCCCGCGACCTATCGCAAGGTGATCGCAGCCACCCGCGCCGGCGAGCTCGACGCTGCCTTGCGGAGCGCCGCACGCCACAGCCAATCGACTTGGAAGGCGTAAGCCGAAGCTATTCCATGTACCAGCCGTGCGAGACCACCAGCGACTGGCCGGTCAGCGCGTTGGTCGGGAAGGCGGCGAATAAGAGCGCCACCTCCGCCACGTCCTCGATGGTCGTGAACTCGCCGTCGACAGTGCCGCCCAGCATGACGTTCTTGACCACCTTCTCCTCGGAGATGCCGAGCTCCTTGGCCTGCTCGGGGATCTGCTTTTCCACCAGCGGCGTCTTAACGAAGCCCGGGCAGATGACGTTGGCGCGCACGCCGTGCTCGGCGCCCTCCTTGGAGATGACGCGCGCCAGGCCTAAGAGACCGTGCTTGGCCGTCACATAGGCCGATTTGAGCGGCGACGCCTCCTTGGAGTGCACCGAGCCCATGAAGACGATCGCGCCCGAGCCCTTCTTATACATATGCGGCAGGCAGGCCTTGGAGGTCAGGAACGCCCCGTCGAGATGGATCGAGAGCAGCTTCTTCCAGTCGGCGAAGGGGAAGTTTTCCAGCTTGTAGACGATCTGGATGCCGGCATTGGAGACCAGCACGTCGACCCCGCCCCAGCGCTCGACCACGGCGGCGACGCCGGCATTGACCTGCTCCTCGTCGGTGACGTCCATGGCCACGCCGATCGCCTCGCCCGGCCCCATCTCGGTCAGCTTGGCGGCGGTTTCCTGCGCATCGCCGAGGTTGAGATCGGCGATCGCGACCTTGGCGCCCTCCTCGACATAGCGCTTTGCGATACCCTCGCCGATGCCGCGCGCGGCGCCGGTGACGATGCAGATCTTGTCGTTCATTTTCATGGGTTTGCTCCAGGGCTCGGGTCAGTTTCGCGGGGCGCCGCAGCGGCGGCCCCACCTCTCGTCGGTATGGGCTTCCTCAGCCCGCCCCCTCTTTCGTCAGGTCGAATACGGTGACGCCCTCGGTGGGCTTGGCGCGGCTCGTCCAGTCCTTGTGGCGCATGGTCCGGCGCACGTCGTTTCGGCCGGCCTCCCAATGCTCCTCCACCGAGAGCCGCGAGAACTCGTAATCCTTGGACTGGGATTCGAAGGCGGCCGTGCGGTGGATCAGATGGACGATCGTGATCGCCGCATCGCAGCCGCAGCCCTCGAGATAGAGCGCGTCGGGGTCGTCCTTCAGCGCTTGCGGCAGTTTGCGGTAGAGCCGCCGCGCGGCCCGGCGCAGCGTCTGCAGCTCGCGGAAGGTATCGGTGTTCATCCGCGTCCGGCTGGAGTAGCGGATCTCCTTCTCGCGCTCCGCCACCTCGCCCAGCGTCTGCGGCAGTTGCCCCCGCGCGCTGAACAGATCGACCTGGAAGACGCACATATCCTCGCGCGGTCCGCCATTGTCGAGCACGTAGTGGAGCGGCGTGTTGGAGACCAGGCCGCCGTCCCAATAGGCGGCGCCGTCGATGACGACCGCCGGAAAGCCCGGCGGCAGCGCGCCGCTCGCCATGATGTGCTCGGGGCCCAGCGTCCGCTCGGCCGTATCGAAATAGGCGAAGTTGCCGGTCGTCACGTTCACCGTGCCGACGCTGAGCCGCATCGCGCCGCCGTTGAGCTCCTTGAAATCGACCAGCTCCGCCAGGGTCTCGCGCAACGGCGCGGTGTCGTAGACGCTGGTCGCCTCGGGCGAGCCGGCCGGCATCAGGATGGCCGGCGGAAAGCGCGGCGCAAAAAAGCCGGGCGCCCCGCCGGCCGATACCATCGCGGCGCTCGCCTCGTTGAAGACGGCGCGGGCGTTGGCGCCGGGGAAGAAGGGCTCGCCCAGCAGACGCGAGGAGACCTGCTCCCAAAATGCCCGCAACCGCTCCACGCGCCGCTCGGCCGGGTTGCCGGCGATGATCGCCGCGTTGACCGCGCCGATCGAGATGCCGGCCACCCAGTCGGGCCGGTAGCCGAATTCGTCGAGCGCCTCGTAGGCGCCGGCCTGATAGGCGCCGAGCGCGCCGCCGCCCTGCAGGACGAGGACGGTCTTTTCATTGCTGTTCTGCATCGCTGCACCACGCCCGCCGTTGGGCGGGACGCTCCGGTTGCTCGCAGCCGGCTCGATGCGGGCCGGCGGATGGGGAAGGCAAATGCTGCGGGCGCGAGGGACGTCACGCGCCGTCAGCTTTCATTTAGGCGGTCAAGTTCGCGAGTGCAGCATTTTTTTTCAACGGCGGCGTGGGGCCGCCCTACCCTTCGATGAAGGCCAGCAGATCCGCGTTGAACTCATCCTGGCGCGTCTGCGCAAGCCCGTGGGGCGCGCCCGCATAGACCTTGAGCGTGGCGCCGGGCACCAGCTTCGCCGACAGCTCGGCCGCGGCGCCGATCGGCACGATCTGGTCGTCGTCGCCATGGGCAATCAGCGTCGGCACGTCGAATTTCTTCAAATCCTCGGTGAAGTCGGTCTCGGAGAACTGCTCGATGCAGTCGTAGGCCGCCTTGATGCTGGCCTGCATACCCTGCAGCCAGAAGCCCTCGCGCACGCCCTCGGAGATCTTGGCGCCGTCGCGGTTGTAGCCATAGAAGGGCAGCGTCAGGTCCTTGAAGAACTGCGAGCGGTCGGCCAGCACGCTCTCGCGGAGGCCCTCGAAGATCGCCATTGGCGTGCCCGCGGGGTTGGCATCGGTCTTCAGCATCAGCGGCGGGATCGCGCTCAGCAAGACCGCCTTGGCGATGCGCGCGGTGCCGTGACGGCCGATATAGCGCGCGACCTCGCCGCCGCCCGTCGAATGGCCGACCAGCACCGCGTCATGCAGATCGAGCGCCTCGATAACCTCGGCCAGGTCGTCGGCATAGGTGTCCATGTCGTTGCCGTCCCAGGTCTGCTCGGAGCGGCCGTGGCCGCGGCGGTCATGCGCGACGACGCGGTAGCCGCGCGTGCCGAGAAACATCATCTGGGCGTCCCAGGCGTCGGCCGACAGCGGCCAACCGTGCGAGAAGACGACCGGCTGCCCCGCGCCCCAGTCCTTGTAGAATATCTGCGTGCCATCCTTGACGGTGATCATGCTCATCGCATGTGTCCTTTCGCGTGCGTGGAAGATGCCGGGCGGGATCTGATGAGGGTGGCGCGCCGGCCGCTCACCCTTCTATCGATCTGCGATGCGGTCGCGTCGCTGCCAAGGACGACGCCGAAGAATGCGCGAAAAATCGTACGCCCGACCGGGTCGCGCCCTAATCCGCGTTGCCGGAGAATTTCGAGCGCTCCTGCGCCTTGCCCGCGGCGCTGCGCGGGGTCTTGGGGCGGGTCTCCTCGGCGGCCTGCGCGGCGGCGTCGGAGGGTGCGGCTTTCGGCGCCGGCGTCTTCTTGCCCTTGGGCAAGCCTTCCTCGTGGCGCACCAGCATCGGCGGCGCCGTCCCGTCCTTGCCCTCGCCGTAGTAGAGCGTGACGTGCGGGAAGGGGATCTCGATGCCGCGCGCATCGAAGGCCTTCTTCATCCGTCCATTGAAGGCGCGCCCGACCGCCCACTGGTTGCCCGGCCGGGTCTTGTAGCGCGCCCGCACGATGACGGCGCTGTCGGCGAAGCGGTCGACGCCCCAGATGTCGAGCGGCTCCAGGATCAGGTGCTTGTAGTCGGGATCGGCGCGCAGGTCCTCGTCGATCTCGCGCAGCACCGCGATCACCTCGTCGGTGTCCTCGCGGTAGGCGACGCCGACCTCGAAGAGGTAGTAGGCGAACTCCTTGGTCAGGTTCTTCACCGAGCCGACGCTGGAGAACGGAATGGTGTGCACGCTGCCGTTGATGTCGCGGAGACGCAGCGTGCGGATCGAAAGCCCCTCGACTACGCCCGTGCGGCTGTCGGCCTCGACCACGTCGCCGACCTGGATCGTGTCCTCCACAAGGATGAAGAGCCCGGTGATGATGTCCTTGACCAGCGTCTGCGCACCGAAACCGATGGCCAATCCCACCACGCCGGCGCCGGCGAGCAGCGGGCCGATATTGACGCCCAGCTCCGACAACACGATCAGCGTAACGAAGATGACGAGGGCGATCAGGATCGCGTTCCGCGCCAGCGGCAGCAGCGTCGACAACCGCTTCACCCGGTCCTGATCATGGGTGCTCGTCTTCAGATTATCGAGATAGCGCTCGATGGCGCTCGAGACGAGCTCCCAGAGAATGAGCGACATCACGAGCACGACGAAGATCGTGACCAGGCTGCCGACGAAGCGCTCGCCGGTCGACCCCGTCAACCAGGCGATCGTATCGACGCCCCAGGCCTGCAGGATCGAGAGCCCCGCGATGATCGTCACGATCACGCGGATCGCCTTGTGGACGAACGGCACGTAGCGGTTGGCGCGGGCCTCCAGGCCCGGCGCGCCCGCCGCCATCTCCTCGCCCACGCGGAAGATACGCTCAACGCCCCGGTCGAGCCCGCGCACCAGCAGGAGTGCGGCGAAGAGGATGATCGCCGTCCAGGCCGTCGCGCCGATCACGAACTCGAAGCCGCCATCGACGTCGAGCGCCCAGACCAGGAAGGTGCCGATCACGTAAAGCGAGGCCAGGATGTGCCAGACATCGGCGAAGCGGGCGCGGATATTGGCGAAGCCCTTATCGTCTTCCCCCGCCCTCTCGTCACGCAGCCAGTCGCCGACGGTGCGGCGGTTCTGCACGATGAAGATGATCGCCATGATGGTGAGCGCGAGGCCGAGCAGCTTCATCAGCACACCGTGCCCGCTCGCCGGCAGGCCGAAGAGCAGCGCTGCCTCGGCGATGAAATAGCCGTAGACCGCGACCGTGGTGAAGCGGCGGATCCAGACCATGAGATAGCGCGCGTTCTCCGTCTCCATCGGCACCAGGCGCAGCCCCTCGGCCTTGGGCACCAGGATCATGCGCGCCACTGCTTTGATCGAGCGGCTGAGCACGCTGGCATAGATGACGGTGAGCGCGATCAGGCGGACCGCGTCGGGCGGATCGAAGAGCGGCAGGGCGCCATAGGCAGCCGCCGCGAAAGCGCCGATCGGCAGCAGGTCGAGCAGCGTGCGCGCGCTGAGATAGAGCAGCCGGATCGGCCAGGCGTCGGTGACCTGCGCCTCGACCTTTGCGCGCGGCCCGCGCAGCACGAAGCGCACGATCCATTCGGCCGCGAGCCCGATCGCCAGGATCGCAAGCCCGATCAGGAAACCGAGCTTCCACTTCTCGCGTTTCAGCGGGTCGGCCCACTGGGTCCCGATCCAGCGCAGGAACGTGCCGGTCTTCAGCACCGCGCTGGCCGCGGCGACGATCTGGTTGGCGGCGGCCTTGGCGCGCGCCGACACCCCGGAGAGGAAGCTGGCAGCACCCTCCTTCTTCTCCCCTTCGGCCACCTGGCGCGCCTTCAGCAGTGCCTTCAGCGTGCCCAAGAACTCGTCGCGCTTGCCCTTGTCCTCCAGCGTCTTGATAAGCGCCTGGAGATCCTTGGTCGAGAGCGCCACCGCACCCGCAGCACCGGCGGCCGCTTCGCGCCGGACCACCGTCCCTGCCGAACCGCCTGATTGCGCCCCCGGTTTGCTGCCCGGCTTGGCTGCGCCTTTGCCCTGCGCCTGGGCGTGCGTCGCCGTCGCCAGGCCGCCGATGCCCGCGGCACCCAACAGCGCCGCGCCGATCCAGAGCACGGTCAGCGCGACTGCGGCGCCGCGCGCCGCGTGTCCCATCGATATCGTTCTCGTCCTTGCCACGCCGCGCCTGCTTTCGGAAAATGCCGGCTCGCCCGCGCGGGAGCCACGGATCGCCTTGCCCTTCATGGGCGCGCACCTTACTGGAGCCGGCGGGGGCGACCAACCCGGTTATCGCGGCGCACCGTTGCCCGGCGCGGGACCGCAAACTACATCACTCTCGCCACACAGGATTCTGCGGAGAGCGAAGCGGAGAGCAAAGCCATGAGCGTCACCATCTATCACAACCCGCGCTGCTCGAAGTCGCGCCAGACCCTGGCGCTGCTGCAGGACAAGGGCATCGAGCCGGAGATCGTGGAGTATCTGAAGACGCCGCCCAGCGCCGCGGAGCTGAAGGATATCCTCGGCAAGCTGGGCATCGCCCCGCGCGAGCTCATGCGCAAGGGCGAGGCCGCCTACAAGGAGCGGGGGTTGAGCGACGCATCCAAGAGCGACGACGAGCTGATCGCGGCGATGGTCGCCGAGCCGATCCTGATCGAGCGGCCGATCGTGCTCTCCGGCGGCAAGGCCCGTCTCGGCCGCCCGCCCGAGCAGGTGCTGGAGATCGTCTAGCTGCCGCCGCTCATCCTTGTGTCACCCCGGACTTGATCCGGGATCCCTACCGCCGCACGACGCGAACTCGGATGGCCCATCATATGAACTCGGATGGACCCCGGCTTTTTGTCCCGGACCTGATCCGGGATCCGGTCGGGGTGACACTGAGTGTGTTGGCCAGAGGCGGTGAGACACCTGAGACAGTCGGGACAGGTGAGACGTCTCAATGGGACAGTTGAGACACCTCATCTGAGACAGGTGAGACACCCATCAAAAAGGGCGCCGCGGATATCCGAGGCGCCCAAAATCATCTTTCAAGAAGAGAGCTGGTTCAGCTCATCGCCTTGATGCGCGCGTTGAGGCGCGAGATCCTGCGGCCGGCGGTGTTCTTGTGAAGGACGCCCTTCGTCACGCCGCGCTGGATCTCCGGCTGCGCCGCTTTCAGCGCGGCGGCGGCGTCATCCTTCTTGCCGCCGGCGATGGCGGCCTCGACCTTGTTGATGAAGGTGCGGATGCGGCTGCGCCGCGCGCCGTTGATCTCGGTGCGGCGGGCGTTGCGGCGAATGCGTTTCTTGGCCGATTTATGATGCGCCATCGGGTCGGTTCGTCCATCGAATGGGTGCTAGCGGAACCGGGCTTATATAAGCCCCCCGCCCCGCCGGTCAAGGGCGGTGACGGCCAATGCCGCCGCGTAATGCGAGGGCTGGTTACTGCTGCCCATCCTTCGAGGCTCGCTGGCGCTCGCACCTCAGGATGACGCTCTGGGTATAGCGCCAATCATCAACTTCATCCTGAGGAGGGCCGCAGGCCCGTCTCGAAGGATCGCGGCTGCGCACCACTTCTCCGCAGAAACCCTAGCCTTTGAACGGCTTGAACTGCTTGCCGAGCGTCAGGCCCTGGTGCTGGTAGGAGGAGCCGATCGAGGGGCCGTAGAGCTTGTCGGGCTCGGCCGAGAGCCGCTCATAGAGGAGCCGCCCGACGGTCTGGCCGTCCTCGACGACGAAGGGAACCTCGTGGCTGCGCACCTCGAGAACCGCGCGCGTGCCCTCACCCCCCGCATCCTCGTGGCCGAAGCCGGGATCGAAGAAGCCGGCGTAATGCACCCGGAACTCGCCGACCAGCGTGTCGTAGGCCACCATCTCGGCGGCGTGCCCCGGCGGCACCCGGAACGGCTCGCGGGAAACCAGGATGTAGAAATCGTCGGGCACCAGGATGAGCCCGCCGGAGTCGATGGGATAGAGCGGCTCCCAGAAATCGAGCGGCTCGTATTGTCCGCGCGCATCGACCGCGATGGGCGGGGTGTGCTTGCGGGCGCGAAAGCCGATGGGGCGGCGTTTCCCGCCCTTACCACCCGCACCTATGTCGCCGCGCAGATCGACGCTGACCGCCGAGCCGCCGCGGTAGGGATCGTCCTGGCCGAGCTCGCCCAGCAGCTTGGCCGTCTGGGTGCCAGGCATCACGGGGTTGCCGCGGACCAGGCGGAGCTGGTTGAGCCGCGATCCCGTTCGCACGATGATCGAGAATGTGAGCGGCGAGATCTCGGCGTAGAGCGGGCCGTCATAGCCCGCCGGGACCTGATCGAATTCGCGGCCGTCCTCGGTGATGACGCGGGTGAAGACGTCGAGCCGGCCGATCGAGCTCTTCGGATTGGCGACGCCGGAGATCTCGCGGGTGAGCTTCAGGTGTTCCTGCAGCTTGACCAGATAGACGCAACCGCGCTCGAGTACGGCGCCGTCGGCGAGGCTGAACTCGTGTGTGGCGAACTCGGCGATCTTCGCGGTGACCGGATGCTCGGCGCTCGGCAGGAAGCTCGCGCGGATGCGGTGCGCCGTGGCGCCCAGCCGCAGATCCAAGCTCGCCGGCTGGATCTGGTCTTCGAGAACGTCCTCCGTAGCGCTGATCGCGTGCTTGCGCACCAGCGCACGGATCTGCTGCGAGGGCAGGATGCCCGTCTGCATGCGTTCCTCCTGCGCCGCCTTGCTATCGGGAAAGAGGTCGTGCGCGGCCTGGGCCATCGGCGCGTCCTTCATGATTGGTCTCGGTTCGGGCGCACACCATAGCATCGAAAACCCATGAATTACAGAGGGTTAAGCGATACACGCGGCGGCAAGTTGTCCACAGATCGAAGCGCCCGGC
This sequence comes from uncultured Alphaproteobacteria bacterium, assembly GCA_964494065.1. Lineage (GTDB taxonomy): Bacteria > Pseudomonadota > Alphaproteobacteria > JAPULJ01 > JAPULJ01 > DATKZM01. Next base: position 4,504 of record CAZBRE010000074.1, on the reverse strand, counting down.
GCGGCGGCAATTCCCTTGCGGTTGCGGTACTTGCGGCGGTTCTGCACGGAACTCACAGAGCGGTGGCAAGAGAAAAGCGGGGAATACTTGAGCCGATGGCCGCGCCCTAGCGGTTCCGCCACTTCGGCTGGCGCTTCTCGGCGAAGGCGGCCATGCCTTCCTTCTGGTCTTCGGTGGCGAAGAGCGCGTGGAAGCTGCGGCGCTCGAAGAGCACGCCTTCGCTGAGGCTCGATTCGTAGGCGCGGTTGACCGATTCCTTGGCCACCATGACGGCGGGACGCGAGAGATCGGCGATCGACTTCGCGGTCTTCACGGCCTCCTCCAGGAGATCGACCGCCGGCACCACGCGGCTCACGAGGCCCGCGCGCTCGGCCTCTTCGGCCCCCATCATGCGCCCGGTCAGCACCATCTCCATCGCCTTCGACTTGCCGACGAAGCGCGTCAGGCGCTGGGTGCCGCCGGCGCCGGGGATAATGCCGAGGGTGATCTCGGGCTGGCCGAAGCGCGCCGTGTCGGCGGCGATGATGAAGTCGCACATCATCGCGACCTCGCAGCCGCCGCCGAGCGCATAGCCCGCCACGGCCGCGATGATCGGCTTGCGGCAGGTGGTGACGCGCTCCCAGCCATCGGTGATGAAGTTGGCGAGATAGACGTCCATGTAGGACTTGTCCGACATCTCCTTGATGTCGGCGCCAGCAGCGAAGGCCTTCTCGCTGCCCGTGAGCACGATGCAGCCGATCCCGTCATCCGCCTCGAAGGCGTCGAGCGCGGCGCCGATCTCGCCCACGATCTCCCCGTTCAACGCGTTCATCGCCTTGGGCCGGTTGAGCGTGACGATGCCGACCGGACCCTGGGTGTCGACGAGAATGGTGTTGTAAGCCATGGCGATTGTTCCCCTTGCCGATCGGCTGCCGTGTTCGGTGCGATATGGTGGAGGTGTTTTATGCGGCTGACGCTCGATGCGAGCTTTATCGTGCCGCGCCGGGGCTTTTACCTTAGCGCTGGCGGCGCGAACAGTAAAATGTGGAGCGGCCGGACTGGACCAGGCGGGCGATGCCGCCGGTCGCGGCGACGTCGCAGTCGCAGCCCGGGCACGGCTCGCCCTCGCGGCCGTAGACCGCCCACATATGCTGGAAATAGCCGAGCTCGCCCGACGGCTGGACGTAGTCGCGCAGGCTCGAGCCGCCGCTGGCAATCGCCTCGGTGAGCACGGATTTGACAGCCGTTGCAAGGGCTTCCGCGCGGCCGCCCTGCACCGTGGCGGCGCTGCGCTTGGGCGAGATCCCGGCCCGAAAGAGCGCCTCGCAGACATATATGTTGCCGAGCCCCGCCACGGTGCGCTGGTCGAGCAGCGCCGCCTTGATCGGCGTCCGTCGGCCCTTGAGCGCGGCGGCGAGCGCCGGGCCGTTGAAGTCGTTGCCGAGCGGCTCGGGGCCCAGATCGCGCAAAAGGCGGTGCGCGTCGAGCGCGTCGGCCGCCACCAGATCGAGCATGCCGAAGCGGCGCACGTCGTTGAAGCGGACCTGGGTGCCGCCCTCGAATTCGAAGATGACGTGGTCGTGGACGCCGAGCGGCGTCTCGCCGCTGGTTCCGTTCATGATCAGCAAACGCCCCGACATGCCGAGATGCAGGATCATCACCGCGCCGTCATCGAGATGAAGCAGCATGTATTTTGCGCGCCGGCCGATACGCGTCACCCGCCGCCCGTCGAGCCGCGCCGAAAGATCGGCGGGCAGCGGAAAGCGAAGATCCGGCCGCCGCGCTTCGGCGTGCAGGATGCGCCGGCCTTCCACCGCGGCAGCGAGGCCGCGCGCGACCGTCTCGACTTCGGGCAGCTCGGGCATGGGCCGCGACTTTAGTCCGACGCGCGGGAAAAGCCAGCGGGATCGCGGTGGGCCCGCCGCCTTGGGTCACGCGAAGAGCAGCGCAATCTGTGGCACCAGAAGGAGGAGGACAACCAGCAGCATCGCCAGCAGGATGAAGGGCAGCACCGAGACGATGACCTCGCGCATGGTCGTGTCGGGGGGTGCTGCCCCCTTGGCGACGAAGAGCAGGAGGCCGAAGGGCGGCGTCGCCAGACTGATCTCCAGCACCAGCAGCGCCAGCACGCCGAACCAGACGAGCTGCTGCTGGCCGACCGCGAAGGCGAACTCCATTTTCTCGATCACCGGCATGAAGATCGGCATGGTGATCATCATCATGCTGACCTGATCCATGAAGCAGCCGAGAAACATGAGGATCATCAGCATGCCGATGACGACCACCATCGGCGCGAAGCCGGTGTCGAGGATGGTCGAGGAGAGCCCGGAGGAGGCCTCGGAGAAGGCGAGGATCTGGCTGAAGGTGATCGAGCCGCAGATGATGAAGAGCGTCATCACGCTGAAGCGAAGCGTCTCGCGGATCGCGATGAAGAGGTTCTTCAAGGTGAGCCGCATATAGCAGGCCGCGAGGAACAGGCAGCACAGGGCGCCGAGCGCCGCCGATTCGGTCGGCGTGGCGACGCCGGTGACGATGCTGCCCACGACCACGAAGAAGATCAGGCTGAGCGGCAGGACGAAGACCAGGGTCGGCCAGATGCGGTTCCAGCGGCTGAGCCCCGCCACGTCGTAGGGCGGCGCGATCTCGGGATTGCGCCAGCAGCGGATGATCACATAGGCGAAGAAGCTCGCCGCCAGGATCAGCGCCGGCACGATCGAGGCGATCAGGAGATCGCCGATCGGGATCTTGGCGATGCTGCCGAGGAGGACCGCGAGTGCGGAGGGCGGGATCAGCATGGCGATGCCGCCGACGGCCACGATCGGCCCGATCGAGATCTCGGACTTGTAGCCGCGCTTGTACATCTCCGGCAGCAGGGTCGAGCCGAGCATCGCCGTGTTGGCGATGGTCGAGCCGGAGAGCGAGGAGAAGATCGTGCCGCCGACGATGGCGACCAGCGACAGCCGCCCCGGCACCTTTGCGATCAGCTTGTCGATGGCGTCGATCGCCCGCGCCGCCACGCCGGTGTGGAACATGATCTCGCCCATGAAGATGAAGAGCGGGATCGGCAGCAGCGCGAAGGCCTGCACCGAATCGACGGCGTTGCGGACGAGCTGGACGACACCCTTGTCGCCGCCCATGAAGACGAAGGCGCCGATGATGTTGACGGTGAAGAAGGCGAAGACGACCGGCAGGCCGAGCATCATGAAGAAGATCAGCGCGCCGATCAGGAGCGCCAGCGTGTAGTACCACTCCATTGCCTTACGGCCCGGGGCTCTTGGTTTCGTGCGGCCGCTCAAATCCCCTAAACGGCGGCGGCCGGTTCACGAGGAAGCGGATGAAGAGCACGAGCAGGATCGCGAAGGTCGGCGGCGCCACGCTCATGATCCACCACTCGGCCAGCACGAAGGTCTCGTAGACCATCGTGTTGCTTGAATAGGCGCCCCACCAGACCCGCGCCGAGTAGTAGAGCAGCACCGCGCAGACGACGGCGCCCATCACGTCGGCAGCGATGGCGGCGCGGCGGCGGAGCGGGGGCTTGAGGCGCTCGACGAAGAGGTCGATGGCGATGTGGCCGCGCTCGCGCAGCACCCATGGCGCGCCGAAGAAGGTGACGACATAGAGCGTGTATTCGGCGACGTCGAGGGTCCAGGCAATGGTGAACCATTTCGCCCAGCGGCAGACGACGTCGACCGTGATCAGCACGGTGAGCATGCACAGGAGCAGGCCCGCGATGATGGCCAGCGCGTCGATCAGGCGGTCGAACCAGCGCCAGCCGCCGCGGGAAGCGCCGGACGGGGCGCCGAACGCCCCGTCCGCGCCGGGCATGCTCGCAGGCACGCTATTGCGTGAGGAGCGGCCGGATCTTCTTCACGAAATCCGGGCTCAGCTTCTCCAGATCGCCCCAATAGGCGGCTTCGGCCTTCTCCTTGAAGCCCTTGCCCATGTCGACGTATTTGACGCCGGCTTTGCGCAGGATGGCGTTCTGCTGCTTGTTGATCGCCGCGCGCCATTTCGGCCAGACGCTCTCGACCCAGTACGCCATGTCCTGCAGGCACTTGCGCTGGTCGGGCGCCATGCCTTTCCACTTGTCGAGATTGACCAGGATCTTGACGGCGGCGCTGAAGAAGCCGGGGCCGTACTGGTACTTGGTGTATTTCTGCCAGCCGAAGTCGGCCACGCCCCAGTTGGGCCAGCCGTAACCGTCGACCGCGCCGCGCTCGAGCGCGGTGTAGACCGCCGGCGGGGCCATACGCACGGGCTTGGCGCCGAGGCCGCGGAAGAAGGCGTCGTAGATCGGCACCGAGCGCAGCCGCATGCCGTCGAAGCGGCCGTTCTTGGCCGGCTTGGAGGTGAAGACGTAGAAGTGCACGCCCGCCGTCAGATGCGTCAGGTAGTAGGCGTTCATCTTCTTCATGTAGAGCTCGTTCAGCATCGCCCAGGCGCCGTTCTTGCGCTGCTCGGGCTGCGTGGTGCTGGCGAGATCCATGACGGCGCCCTCGGGCATGGTGCCCTTGTAGTAGTTGGC